>NZ_CP041243.1:2638105-2976726 GCF_006547065.1 Brevundimonas sp. M20
GGATCATCTCGACGTATTGTTCGAACATCTCCCCACGCGCAGCGACGAGATCGTCACGATCGAGACGAAAGACGTCGATTGTCGTCGCGGACGCCTTGGACTGCCCGTGCAAACCGCCAGATAGGTCAAACGAGAGTTTGCTGACCTGTTGGCGGGATGCGCATGGATCAATCACCAGCGATCCGTCTCTATGGGGCCACCGCCAAACCCCAGTGTTCTCGCTCGCGAATGACTCAAACAACTCGTGCGTAGGCAACGGCCCGCGACGGTCGTTCCGCACCGGGAAAAGCCTTCCCGCGGCCTGCCGGCAGCCGGGGCAGATCGGGTAAACGTTTCCCCAGTCAGTTCCCAGCCAGCAGTAGTAGAGGTGAGCTTCGGACGACTGAGCGAGCGGCATCGCCTCCGAGATCGGGCGGAGACGGTGCAAACCTAGTGATGCCTTGGATTCACAGAAAGCGCATTTAGCTCGGAAGAGGCTTGATGCTGCTCGGAGGACATCTTCCTCCAAAGGCAAGTCTTGACGTGGCGGAAACTGTTGCGAGCGCTGCGTCGAAGGAGACGACATGAACTCGGCGAGTGCTTTGCGCATCTCCTGAGCTTCGGCACTCCGAAAGATCGTTGGGACGGCGACGCCGCTCCTGTCAAAGAACTGCAAAGCCCCCTCCCCAAACCGTCCGATGCAATGCTGACGATCACATGGAAACCGAATCGCAATCTAGACTAGATTAGATTGTCGCCTACTCGGGGGAGAAGCCGATGAAAATCGACGCCGGGAACGTCAACGCCGTTCCCTCAAAGCGCCTGTTTCTTTCTATCATCGCTGACTACGATCTCAATCGGTCGATCTGCGAACTGATCGACAATGGTCTCGACGTGTGGACGCGAGCCGGCAGGCGGCAGCCGATTGTGATCGACGTCCACCTCGACCCGGACGAGCAATCCATTTGCGTGGAGGATGACGCTGGGGGCCTGCCACGAGAGGACTTGGGCGTGATCGTCGGACCAGGTCAGTCTGGCTCGGTCGCAACGGCGCACGAGACGATCGGGATCTTCGGCGTCGGGACCAAGCGAGCCGTTGTCGCCTTGGCGAAGCAGATCGTCATCACGACCCGGTATCAGCACGCCGAGACCTTCCAAATCGGTTTCGACGAGTCGTGGCTGAACGACGAGGACTGGGTGCTAAAGGTGCATCAGGTCGACGATCTGCCCGTCGGGACCACTAGGGTTGAGCTCTATCAACTGCGCCTGCTGCTCGACGACGACAACATCAAAATGCTGAGGCACCACCTCTCCGCAACTTACGCAAACTTCCTCACCAATCCCGCCGTTATGATCCGCCTTAACACCGTTCCCTTAGAGCCGCGCTTTTTCGACAATTGGGCCTACCCCCCGGAAGGTAGTCCGCAACGCTGGTCTGGGCCGATGCGAACGCCCAGCGGCAAGCTCTTGCGGGTGGACGTGATCGCCGGCCTGAGCAAGGAGTCCAGCCCGGCGACAGGCGACTACGGTGTCTACTTCTATTGCAACAACCGGCTCGTCGCTCCTGCGATGAAGTCGTTTGAAGTCGGCTTCACCCGCGGCCAGGCGGGCCTACCACACCCCAAGGTCTCGCTGACGAAAGTCATCGTGTCTCTGAATGGGGATGCGGACGAGATGCCTTGGAATAGTAGCAAATCCGACGTCAGCACGAAGCACCATGTATTCACGGCGCTCCACGATTGGCTGGTCACGGTCGTGAAGCACTACGCCACGCTTTCCAGGACGTGGGAGGGCCAATGGCCCGAGAAGGTGTTCGTCTACGATGACGGCGACATCACCTTCAACGAGGTCGACGATTTTCTAACAGCCAAGAGGGCCGTTCTCCCGAACCTTCCGGTCGTTCGGCCTCGCCTCCCCGTCCGCATCACCAAAGCGAACTCCGGCGTCGCCCAGGCCAAGCCCTATGTGGTGGGCCTGTACGAAGGGGTCGTGGCGGCACGAACCTTGGTGAAACAGGATCTCAGCCAACGCAACTGGCTGGCGTTCAACCTCCTAGATGTGTCGCTCACCGGCGCGCTCAAGGAGTACCTCGTAAACGACGCTGGCGCCGAGCTCAGTAGCTTGGATCTGGCGCAGTTGATCAACCGCGACAGGACCGTATCGGCGGATCTGCGTGCGCGCGTTCCCCTCCCCGATCCGCTTTGGACCAAAGTTGAGCAGATGGGACGTCTGCGCCACGACCTGACGTTCGGTCGCGCCGCGCCGAAAATTTCGGATGAGCAGTTGGCTGCAGCCGATGCCATTGTTTCGGAAGTTCTAGCTAGGCTCTTCGACGTGAAGCTGGCCGCCTAACCAACGCATCACCGACCTTAACCTAGCTCGGCACTTCTGCCGCCCAAAGGCGCCAGTAGCGGTCATTTCCGATGCGCCAAGAACGCGACGTTCAGTGCAAGGACTTCGCCTTTGAAGGTCCACCGAAGCCGCAGCGGTTAAACTGTCAACGAACGGCAGACGATTAATTTGGCACCAGGATCAGCGCGGTCACGCTAGTGAACCCGCCGAACTGGCACGCCTTCCGGAATGCCTTCGACGTACATCACCCCACCCTCGATCACGACCGCCGGCCGGTAGGCATACTGGTAGTAGTAGAGGTAGGCGGCCTGCTTCCACATCGTGCCGTTCTCAAGGGTCACGACCGTGGACCCGCGCCAGCCCGTCCACGAGCCCCGAATATGTGATTGCATCATCGTCTCCGTTCAACTCCCCACGGACCTTCCGCCGAGAGTTCAAACGTGACCTAGGGGGGCGACAAAAACGGTCAGGGTCGTCAGGGGACGTAGGCGTCGAGGCGGCACAGGGTGTTGACGAGCGCCATCTGATCAACGGTCCGGCAGGGGGTATCGAGCAGAGCCGGGCTTGCGAACATGACCGCCATGACTTGGGCTCTGGAGATGGCGACGTTGATCCGGTTCAGGGAAAACAAGAACTCGATGTCGCGGGGCAGTTCCTCGGCGCTCGAGGTCGCCATCGAGATCAGGCAGATTGGCGCCTCCTGACCTTGGAACCTGTCCACGGTCCCTACCCGGATCTCCGCGGGCAAGGCGGTCCTCAGAGCGTTGACCTGGGCGTTATAGGGCGCGACCACGAGGATATCCCTGCCCTCGATCGGCCGGACCGCCCCGTCGCGGTCGCGGAAGGCCGTGTCGAGAAGATGGCCAACGGCAGCGACGACGGCGTCCACCTCCTCTGGCGACGTCTGGCTGCGGCCCGAGTGCACAACGGGTTCGAAGTGAGCGCCAACCAGGGAGGTCGTCCCGTCGCGGGCCGTCAGGCCCTGAAGCCCGGCACCAGGATCGCTGGTCAACCGGCCCTCGTAGACGGCCTGGCTGATGAAACCGCAGATGGCGGGGTGCATGCGACGGCTGACGCCGAGGAAGATCCCCCGATCGGGCTGCACAACCCTGTGCTCGCCGATCAGATACTCTAGGCAGGACGCGCCAGAACTGCCGGGGTGCAATCC
Source organism: Brevundimonas sp. M20 (assembly GCF_006547065.1). Taxonomy (NCBI): domain Bacteria; kingdom Pseudomonadati; phylum Pseudomonadota; class Alphaproteobacteria; order Caulobacterales; family Caulobacteraceae; genus Brevundimonas; species Brevundimonas sp. M20. The sequence continues at coordinate 2,641,605 of NZ_CP041243.1, forward strand.
CTGCAGCGGCTGGGGGAGTTGCATCGGGTCGCCCACCAGGACCAGGTTGCGGGCCGAACGCGCCATGGCGACCAGATTGGCCAAGGAGACCTGACCCGCTTCGTCAACGAACAGGTGGTCGAACGCTGGCTCTGCATAGGTAGCGAAATGCCAAGCTGTCGTGCCCACCACGTCCGCCGCCGATATCTCCGGCGGCGTATTGCCTTTCACGGCCAGAACGCCCGGATCGTCGGCCGCGTCACCGTCGTCCGAAACCTTCTGCACGATGCTGCAAACGACGCCCTCCGACCGGGCACGCGCCGCGATTGCTGTCAGGAGGTTGGCGACTGCCTTGTGGCTGTTGGAGGAAACAGCCACCCGACGGCCGGTCCGGACGAGATCGACGATGGCGGCCGCGCTCGCATAGGTTTTGCCGGTGCCCGGCGGGCCTTGGATTGCAAGCACGCTGTGGTCCATCGCTTGGATCGCGGCGCTGGTCTCGGCGACCAGTTCGGCCGACGGATCGATGATGCCGTTGGGCCTCAGGCCATCCGTGAATCGGGGCGGAGAGCGTTGCAGAAGGTCGGCGATAGCCGGATGTTCTCCCGTTCTCGCAATGAGACCCTCGGTGACGGCCGCGATCGCCGCCCGGAGCGGCTTGTTGCCAATGGGCTTGGGCGGGATCAGATCCAGACGATCCGGCAGCACAAAGTTTTTGAGTGTGCTGCGCAGCCGGACAGTGTCGTGGGTCATTTCCGCGAGATCGACCACCGTCGGCCCGTCAGCCGGCTTGGCGCAGGGCTTTTTGCCGGCCCGCAGCTTCGTCTCTTGGGGCGGATAACTGTACACCCGGGCCATGGACAGTTTGTCCTTCTCGGCAGGGCCGGTCGCCACGAGGCCGGCGAGGCAATCGAGGTCCTCGATCAGATCTTCGCTCTCCCGCGACAGACGGTCGAAGATCGCCCACCAGGTCGGCTTGTCCTCGCGCTCATGGAAGGCGTTGAGGTCCAGAATCAGGTCCGCAATCTCGTCGCCGAAGTCCTCGCGCACCGGGGTCAGCTTCTCGCGCAGCGCTTCGACCTCCGCCTCTTCCGCCTCCACCCTCGCAAGGGCGCCGGCGTCAGGAACCGGACCAGGCGGGCGCCATGGCAGGTCCGCCGGACGCACCATTGCGACCAGCCAATCCCTGAGTAGTTGGGTCGAGCGGCAGTCAGTCTCGTTGTAATCGCGGATCTGTTCGAGCGCCTCATCCGATCCGGTTTCGCGCCAAGCTTCGTACATGACCACGCTGGCTCCAGCTGTCGCGACGTCTCCGTCCCGCTTCTCCATATAGAAGGCCTCGAGATCCTTGATCGAGTAACCGGGCTCTGACGCGATCAGGCCTCCCGACACGACCCGGTGCAGGTCGACGAACCGGAGCTGTCTCTGCAGCTGATCCATGGCCGCCTCGCCCCGGCGATGGAAGGCCGTCACGCGACGCAGCGCCGCGATCTCATAGTTGGCGTAGTGGTAGACGTGGGCCCCGGGAAAGCGCTCGAGCCGCTCCAACAGAAATTCAAGCAGCTCTCCGGCCGCAATCCCTTCCTGTTCGCGGTCGTGAGCCCAGAAGGCGCGGTAGCACCAGGCGTCGTCCTCGAAAAACCAGACGCCATGAAGATACTCCAGGCCGTCCGGGTAATAGGGGTCGCCCTCAATGTCGTAGAAGATGTCGCCCGCGTCGGGCTTCGGCATCAGCGACAGTCCCCTGCCCGCCTCGATCGCCCTTAGAGCGAAGTCCGGCGGCCCGCCGGCGCGGCGCGCCTGCTGCAACCGGGCCTGGATGGTCAGTCGGCTCTGAATGTCCGGGCTGAGCTGGGGGACGCGCTCCTGCCGCGTGGCCAGCGCCGGCATCGTCACGATTCCGGCCGCCTCAAGCTTCAGTCGCTGGCTCGTCGTGATGCCCGCGACAAGCGTCAGGCTGTTGGCCGCCTCCCACTCCGCCTGGCAGGTCGATCGCCAGCGGCACAGCTTGCAGGTCGAAACCGGGGCCGGCCGGGTCGCCGGCCGGGCGCCGATGAAACCCTCGAAGGTTGAGCGGCTGTGGCGCGCATAGTCGGCCACGTCGTCGAGACGGACGGAGAACCGATTGCCGTCGCCCAACTGAATATGCGCCGCCTCCGGCCGCACCCCCTGCATCTGTTCAAGCAGGTCCGAATAGAGGGATAGCTGCAGCACATGTTTAGGATCGGGGGACCGCTTCAGCTTGGTGTCGATCACCTCATAGGACCAGCCGCCCAAGCCCGACGGGGTGTCCACCTTTTCGAGGAAGTCCGAATAGCCGCCCCAGCGACCGCCGAGGAAAGCGCCTTGGAATATAATGTCCGGCCCCGCTCTAAGGGCGTCAGCGGTCTGCGCCACCGCCTGCTCCAGGGTCAGGCCATCTTTGGCGATCTCCACGATCGACCGGCCCTCCGAGCGCAAGGCCTCCAGGTAGGCGGTCTCATGGTCGTCGCCCTGACGCTGCAGAAGCTTGGCCTCGGCCGTGTCCTCATCCGGCGTGAGGTCGCCGGCCTCCAGCTGTCGCAGGTCGAGCGCGCTGGCATGCGCGCAGCCCTGGAACCGCATCAGGTCCGAGGCAGAAAGCCTCAACTCGCCATCGATTATTCTCATAGTCGTGACCCCCGCATTTGCGATACACCATGGGTAGTATTGTTCAGCTTGTCACCCGTGAGGTCGGCATGTCGTTCCATAAGGCTACTGAACTGGTCCGGCTCGCCCTCATGGCGGCGAGCCGCCGCGGCGTCAGCCTGAAGGACATCGAACAGGAGTTCGGCTGCCACCGCCGCACCGCCCAGCGCATGACCAAGGCCCTTGAGGATTGCTTCCCGGCCGTGGAGGTTCGGGTCGACGACGATCGGACCTTGCGCTGGGTGCTTCCTTCGCGACCGGTCGCACCGCTCCTGACGCCTTCCGCCGATGAGCTGGTTTCCATCAAGGCCGGAATCGACGAGCTCAAACGCTGTGGCATGGGCGCGGAGGCCGTGCATCTTCGCACCCTCGACTATAAGGTCCGCTCCCTCATTCCGCCCGGCGTGAGCGTCAGGCTGGAAGCGGACGAGGAAGCCCTGCTCGAGGCTCTGGGTCATGCGACGCGGCCGGGTCCACGCTTGGCCACGCGCGCACCGATCGACGCCGCCTTGTCCCAAGCGCTGAAGGGACCGTTCCAGCTGAAGATGCTCTATCGGAGCCGTAGCGAGGCGGCACCTCGCGAACGCATCGTCGCGCCCCACGGCCTGCTGCTCGGCGTGCGCCGGTACCTCGTGGCGCGTGATCTGTCCAAGCCGGGCTCCAACCTGCGGCACTACCGAGTCGAGGATATCGAGGCGGCCGAAGTCCTCCCTGACAGCTTCGCCCTCGATACTGATTTCAGTCTTCGTGTTCATTCCGAGCGAGCCTTCGGATCTTATGAGAGTGACGGCGAACATGGGCCGGTTGTCTGGCGGTTCACGCCAGAGGCGGCGCGGCGCGCGCGGCGTTACGAATTCCACCCGACCCAGGTGTTCGAGGACCAGCCAGACGGCTCTCTGATTGTGAGGTTCGAGGCCTCGGGCCATCTGGAGATGTGCTGGCATCTCTACACTTGGGGCGACAAGGTCGAGGTGCTGGAGCCGGAGAGCTTGCGCTTTATGGTGAAGGATCACCGCCGGCCCGACTTTCCGTCCATGCCGTGAAGAAAAGGCCGGCCGGCGCGCGGGCGCCGAGCCGGCCGTCGAGGTCAGCAGTCCGGCAGATCGTCGAGATTGTTCTTGGTCGAACCGTCGCGCTGAGTGCGCAAGTATTTGCCGGTTGAGCCGTTGACGACCTTGACCTGGGTCTTCTGGCCATCGGTCCAGTTGACCCAATATTCGTGGTCGCGGTTCTCGATGTCGCGGATCGCATCCGCCTTAAGCCGAGGCGACCAGATCTCACCGTTGTTGCACAGCTTGGTGATGTCGCCGTCCTTGTCTTTACCGGACTTGGTTACATAACGCGTCGCCATGGGGCGTTTCCTTTCGGGAGGTGTTGTTGACCCGCCGACGTTCGCAGGCGTGCGCGACAAAACCTGTCACCCCCGACATAGTCGGGATGCGACGGACCTGTACGGCCCGTCATCTCGTCCCGGCCCGCCCGGCTAAGGAGCGTCGCCGACTAGGCAGGGACAGCGTCGAAAATCACTTCGGCCTTGGCGAGCCGTTGCAGGGCGTCCACCGTCGCTTCTCGCTGCGCGTCCAGCTTGCGCATCCGGGTGGCGATCGCCTCTTGGGCCACCAAGTCGAAGGCACCGTCCGCGGTGACCGGGAACCGGAGACGCAGGTCCCGAATCTTGTTTTTCGACGGGGTGTTGCTGGCCCACCTGAATCCCTCACCCGCGAACACGCGGCTGACTTCTCTCAGGGCGTAAGCGTAGGATATGTCCGCCCGCTTACGGGTGAGAATACCTGCATGTCCGCTGATGGCGAACCGGTGTTTCGGGCGATGGAATACGGTGCCTGCGTGCGCGCCCTCAGTCGTGTAGTGCAGCGCCTCCACCTCGTGATCAAAGGTGTTGATCAGGGCCGGCTTCACATTGCGCGTGGCGGCCGTGTACAGGGGATAGGACCCGACGTTAGCCAAGGCGAACTTCTCCGTATAGGTCGAGACACCCTTCCTGACGTCGAACGCTTCCTCGAGCGAGATCTCCGCAACCTCCACGTCCCGGAGTTCCAAGCCGAAGTTTAGCGCCGAAAGGTCTTCGGCCGTCTTTGACAAGTTCGACCGAATACCCGCGAGCCGGTCATAACGATCCGCCAGAAGCATCTGCGCCGGGAGGTCCGGCCTCCCATCGGCATCCACCGGCACCGAAATCGTCGCGGCCAAGGCCATGGCCTGGTTGATCTGCGTATAATCCTGACGCCCGTCTTCTTTGAAGCGGCCGGTCGCGACCACGCGGAAGGCCGCCGAGATCACCGGCACGAAATACCGCAGGTGGATGGCCTTGGCCCATTCCGACTTAGGCTTGAGCACAAGGACGTTGCAGGTCACCGAGAACGGCGCCTGACGCAGGGCGACGTGGCCCGCGTAGCCGATCCGCACGAAGGACAGGGCGTCGGCGTCGAAGTCGAAGCTGTCGATCGAGCCTGCAGTCTTCGAAGGGTCGGCGCTGGCACCGAACACGGGATGGGGACCAGGGTGCGCGTGAATATGGGCCTTCGTGAGTTCGCCGTTGCCGTAGACGATGTCGAACAGCTCCCGGATCGAAAACTCCTTGAACTCAGCCATCGTCGCGCGCCTTGAGAAGATCGTCGATCTTGTCCCGGACCGACTTGAGCTCGGCGTAAAAGTCCTCCTCCGTAATCTCCACCGCCTCCTCCTGCAGACCCAGCGAGACCTTTTCCGCCTTGGTCCAGAAGCGATCAACCGCCCAATCCCGGCCGCCGACCAGTTCGCCGAACGGGATGTATTTGGCCTTGGGCGTGACGAGCTCGACGCCAGGCGGGGGATCGGCTTGGAGATCGGCCTTGATCGCAACGAACTGCCGGAACCGCCTAGCCATGTCTGGCAAGTCATTTATCGTCGTCGAAAAGCGTTGCGCGTCGAGCGTTTCGCCGATGTCCTTGACCAGATAGGCGAACACCGGATGCGTCTGCACAACCGTCGGGTCAGGCTTGCGCGTCAGCGCCAGAACATAGGTCTTCTTGGGTGTGGCGAAGAAGGTTTTTACTGGCAGGGAAATGAGCGCGTCCACGGTGCACATCCGGGCGATCCAAGCGCGCAGCTTGTGGTCGGAAGCCTGTCCCCTGAGCAGAATCCCGTCGGGAATGATGATGAAGGCGCGCCCGTTTGGGCGAAGCTCCCGCACCATCTTCTCCAAGAACATGGCCTCGACGCCCTTGCCACCCGCCGAATAGTCGATTGCTGCGCGCTCGGCGGCCAGTTTCAGATTACGGGCACCGCTCGCCACATACGGTGGATTGGACAAGATGAGATGGGCGGACCCCTCATTGATCTCCGCCAGCGAGCCTAGGCTGCTGTCGGAATAGGCGCGAAAAATCTCGTTGAACGCCCCCGCCAACGCTTGGGTGGCGTGGGGAAACGCCTTGAGAAGGTGGCTTTGGTAGATGACGAAGTTCGCCTTCGCCAAGATGATGGCGAGCGACTCCGTCTGGTTGCTGCCCTTGTCGAACGCCCGGTACTCGATGGTGCTTTCGAGGGTCGGCGTCTTGCCCTTCATCACGACGTTGAAATCGCTTTTGCCGAGTAGCCGAGCGCGCCGCGCGGCCGTCTCGAGGGGGAAGCCCCCGACGCCGCAGGCGGGGTCAACGACCCGGGCACCCTCGGGCAGCTTCTCGACCTCGGCCATATCGACAATCGCCCCCATCAGGCGACGCGGCGTGAAGAACTGCCCAAGGGAGCGTTGGCCGACGCTGCCCTTCAGGAATTCCTCGAACAGCCGGCTTTTGAACTCCCTGTCGATCTCTAGAAGCGGACCCCCGTTGATCTTGTCTTGTTCGAAGGCGCGGAACTTCTTCAAGACGCGCTTGAAAACGTGGTTGTGGTCGGTGTTCTCAGCGTCGAAGGCGAAGCCGTTGAGGATGGTGGTGCCGTCCTCGCCGGGCGGAAAGAGGGTCTCTTTGACGTAGGGACGTACGACGTCGGTGTAGTAGCGCAGGCATTTGTCGTCGCTGCGCTTGAGGACGTCGTCGAACGAGATCTCGTGACCCTTTCGGTCCTCGGTGAGGACGCCGAGATCGGACAGGAACTTAAACATGAAGATCTCGACGAAGGTCGCCAGCGCCCGCTCGGGCGTGGGGTGATCGCCTGCGGTGTAAATGTCCTGCCAGACCGATCGCGCTAGCGCGGACGGGTTCAGGGTCCGCTCGGGCACGATCCGATCGTCGCGCAACCGCTGATCGACTTCCTCGATCGCTGCCTGGGAGGCCGCGATCACTTCTGCACTGACGCTGGCGTCTGGTGACACCCAGAGCTTGGAATAGTTCTGCCCGCCTTCGTCGAGGATGGACTGGAACCCTCCCTCCCCGTCCGGCAGGAACCAGTTGGTCTGGGCGTTGTCCGTGGTCAGGCAGACCTTGGCCTTAAGGAGGGCACCAACTGTCGCGGCCTGCTTGACGCCGTCGTCGGCGTATAGATCGTCCTTGTATTCGATGCTCGCCACCACCCGGGTGTTGGCGCCGCGATCGTCGAGGATGAGTGCGTCTGGCTTGCGGGATTCCGAGCCGCTGTAGTCGTGCTGGGGAATGAGGCCACGCTCCTTGAGCGCCTTGAGGGTGGTCCCGCCGATGTTGAGGAAGCGGTAGGGGCCGTACGGTTTGCCCTCGCCCCGCTGTTTCAGCTCTTCAGTTTTCGAACGCGCCAAGATCCGCTCCCTCACTGCCCTCGCTTTAGGCATGGTCGCGTCCGCCGCGAAGAGGTAATTTCACGGCACTCAGCCCAATTGATACTGGCACCTGGCGATCTAGGACTGGAGGCCTGCGGGGTTCACCCATCGTCGGCGCTCAAAGCGTCAGCCGCGCTCGGCAAGGGGTGTCGCTCAGATCAGGAAACCGGGCGGCCAAATCGCGCGGTCAAACGCCGGCCAGCCGTCTGACATGACTTGATGGATCCGTTTTCCATTCGGTGACAGAGCAACATCCTTAAACCGGTCGTGCTGAGGGTCCGCAACGAGTCAGAAGCGGGCTTCGACCAGCGCGAGCTCCCAAGTTAAGAGTGTCGAGCATCTGCTCTGACAAGAGGCAGACCGATCATATTGATCCGACTGCCCATCTCCGCTCCGAACGCGCGGCCATCGGTCACTTTCGACAGCCTTAGCTTGGAAACGTGACACTCTTAACTTGCGGCGACACAAAGGTTGCGCGAGCCGCCCGAGAACGATTGTGGTTAATCGGCCTTAAGATACAATATCTTGTAGGGAACAAATCCCGAATCGGGCCGTGTCACCGATTCGGTCCTGATTCGTTTCGCGCCTGTTCCGCCCCTGCACAGCTTCGCATTTACCCCGGTCACGTCCGCGAGACTCCCGCTTGAGGAACCGCGCCGGAAAGGCCACCTTTATCCATAAGATGAGTGATCGCGGCACAGGCCGGGCCCCGTCGCGCGTAACGGCGATCCTGGGCCCCACGAACACCGGCAAGACCCATCTGGCGGTCGAGCGGATGCTGGGTCATGCGTCCGGCATGATCGGCCTGCCGCTGCGCCTGCTGGCGCGCGAGATCTACGACCGCATCGTCAGGCAGCGCGGCGCCGCCAAGGTCGCCCTGATCACCGGCGAGGAGAAGATCGTCCCCGACCGGCCGCACTATTTCGTCTGCACGGTCGAGGCGATGCCGCTGGAACGGACGGTCGAGTTTCTGGCGGTGGACGAGATTCAGCTGGTCGCCGATCCGGAGCGCGGCCACGTCTTCACACAACGCCTGCTGCACGCCCGCGGTCGTGAGGAGACCATGTTCCTGGGCGCCGGGACCATGGCGCCGCTGATCCGGTCTCTGGTTCCGGATGCGGAGATCGTCTCGCGGGATCGCCTGTCGGTCCTGTCCTATGCGGGGTCAAAGAAGCTGACCCGCCTGCCCCGCCGCAGCGCCGTCGTCGCCTTCTCGACCGAGCAGGTCTACGCCATCGCCGAACTGATCCGGCGCCAGCGCGGCGGCGCCGCCGTGGTCATGGGCAGCCTGTCGCCCCGCACCCGCAACGCCCAGGTCGAACTGTTCCAGTCCGGCGAAGTCGACTTCCTGGTCGCCACCGACGCCATTGGCATGGGGCTGAACATGGACGTGGACCATGTCGCCTTCGCGGGGCTGCGGAAGTTCGACGGCCGCCGCACCCGCTGGCTGCACGCCACGGAGATCGGCCAGATCGCCGGACGGGCGGGCCGCCACCTGCGCGACGGCACCTTCGGCGTAACGGGCGAGGCGCTGGAGCTGGACCCCGATCTGGTCGAGCAGGTGGTCGAGCACCGCTTTGACCCCGTCGAGAGCGCCGAATGGCGCAACGCCCGGCTGGACTTCGACACCCTGAACGACCTGCTGCGCTCGCTGGTGGTGACGCCGGGTGTGAAGGGGCTGAACCTGACCGCGCCCGCGCTGGACGAGACCCTGCTGCGCCGCCTGATCAAGGACGAGGAGGTCGCCCGTATCGGCCGCTCACGCGGCGCCATCATGCGGCTGTGGGAGGCGTGCCAGTTGCCCGACTTCCAGAAGACGACGCTGGATGAACACGGGCGGCTGGCCAAGGACATTTTCCAGGCCCTGACCGGCAAACGCGGTCGTCTGACCGAGGACTGGATCGCGCCCCGCTTCGCCGAACTGGATCGCGACGATGGCCAGATCGACCAGTTATCGGCCCGCCTGAGCGGCGTCCGCACCCTCAGCTACATCGCCCACCGCCCCGACTGGCTGGATCAGGCGCAGGGTTGGCGCGACCGCACCAAGGCGCTGGAGGAGCGGCTGTCAGACGTCCTGCACGAACGGCTGACCGCCCGCTTCGTGGATCGTCGCACCACCGCCCTGATGCAGGCCCTGAACGTGCGCGGCGATGCGATCGCCCAGGTCGAGGCGGAGACCGGCGAGGTCATCGTCGAAGGCCACGCCGTCGGGCATCTGGCCGGGATCGACTTCCAGATCGACAAGGGCTCCACGGCGCTGGAGGACCGCGCCCTGCGCCACGCCGCTCGTCAGGCGGTCACGCCCGAGATCGCCAAGCGGCTGGGGCAGCTTGCTTCAGAGCCGGACGAGGCCTTCTCCGTCACGCCCGACGGCGCCGTGCTGTGGCGCGGCGTGCAGGCGGGAGTGATCATCGGCGGCGAGCCCTTCACGCCGCGCATCCGGCTGTTGGGCGACCTCGGCGCGCTGGCCGCGCGCGAGCGGGCGACGAAGCGGCTGGAAGCCTGGCTGGCGGGCGAGTCCGGGCGCGCCCTTCGTCCCCTCCGTCGCCTCAAGACCGTGGTCGAGAACGGCACGCTGAAGGGGCTGCCGCGCGGCCTCGCCTTCCGCCTGCTGGAGTCCGGCGGGATCATCGACCGCCGTGAGGTCGAGCGCGATCTGGCGGCCCTCAGTCAGGCCGAGCGCCGCACCTTGAAGGAGTTCGGCATCCGCGTCGGCGCTCACTCCGTCTGGCAACCGGCCCTGCTGAAAGAGCGCGCCCGCATCACCGCACAGGCCTTCATGGCGCGCGAGGCGTTCCGGCCGAAGCCGACGGGCCTCAGCATCCTGCCCGAGCCGCCGCCCCCGCCGCGCCTGCTGTCCGCCTTCGGCCTGCGCGCGGTCGGTCGCTTCGCCGCGCCGGTTGATCTGCTGGAAGCGCTGACCGAGCGCCGCACAAAGGGGGAAGGCAGGCTTTCAGACAAGGATCTGCGCGAGCTCGGCGTCACCGCCGATGAGGCGAGAGCCCTGTTCGCGGGCCTGAAGACCGTGCGCGCCCAGCAGCCGGAACCTCCGGGCAAGGCGCCGAAGCCGGTGAAGGACTCGCCTTTCGCGGCGCTGGCCGCCCTGACCGCGCCCCCACCCGCGGCAAAGCCGGAGCCGCCGCGCCGCAAACGCCCGCGGCGCAAGGCGGCCCCGCGTTGAGCGAACCGGCCTGTCGTATTGATGTCTGGCTTTGGCGCGCGCGGTTCGCGAAGACGCGGACGCTGGCGGCGACGATGGTGGAGAAGGGCGCCGTCCGCCTGACCCATCACGGCCAGCAGGTTCGTCTCGACAAGGCCAGCCGCTCGGTCCACCCCGGCGACCGTCTGGTGTTCGCCCTCGGCGGGCGGCTGTTCGACCTCGAGGTACTGGCCCTCGGCGAACGGCGCGGACCTCCGGAAGAGGCCCGCACCCTGTACGCCCTTACTGCTGAAGGATGAACTCGCCTTCGAGGTGCAGCTTGACCTCGTCGCCCAGGCCCATCGGGATGCCGTAGGTGATGCCGAAGTCCGACCGCTTGATGGTCGCCTCGCCGTCGAAGCCGGCCTTGTAGGTGTTGCCCATCGACGGACCGGCCTGATTGAACTCGACCTCGATGGTCACCGGCTTGGTCACGCCGCGTAGGGTCAGGTCGCCGACCACGGTCGCCTCGTTCGGATCATCGGCGTCCACCGTCACCGAGCGCGAGACGAAGGTGGCGGTCGGGTGGTTGGCGGTGTCGAAGAAGTCGGCGGTCTGCAGGTGATTGTTGAGCCCCTCGCTACCGGTCAGCACATCCTTCAGCGGGATGGTCGCGGTCAGGGTCGAGGCGGACGGGTTGGAGGTGTTGAGGCTCAGTTCGGCCTGCACGTTCACGAACTGGCCTGTGTAGGTCGAGAAGCCCATGTGATCGACCGACCAGGTGATGTTGCCGTGCGAGGAATCGAGCTTGTACGCGCCGGCGGTGACTTCCGACGGAACCTTGGTCAGGACGGTCTGGGCGACCACCGCGCCGCCGGTCAGCAGGGCGATGGAGGCGACACCGACGGCGGCGTAACGAAGAAAGGGACGCATGGGGAGACTCCGGTAAATCTGTAAGAGTGATGGATACTAAATAGCCCGTGACACCGTCACTGCAACCCCCAAACGCCCCATCCGGTTGACAGTTCGGCTGGCCGGGGTCATCTGCGCGTCCCGCGCCCCTTACCGAAACGCCTGCCCCCCGCCCATGACCTACATCGTCACCGACGCCTGCGTCCGCTGCAAATTCATGGATTGCGTCGAGGTGTGCCCGGTCGACTGCTTCTATGAGGGCGAGAACTTCCTGGTCATCGCCCCGGACGAGTGCATCGACTGCGGCGTCTGCGAACCGGAATGCCCGGTCGACGCCATCGTTCCGGACACCGAGGACGAGCCCGACGGCAAGTGGCTGCAGATCAACGCCGAATACGCCAAGGTCTGGCCGAACATCACGGTCAAGGGCACGCCGCCGGAAGACAAGGAGCAGTTCGAGCGCGAGACCGGCAAATACGAGAAATATTTCTCGCCCAAGCCCGGCACGGGTTCCTGACTTCGCCGATGGCCTGATCAGCGAACGATTCACATCGCGCTGCCGCTTTCCGGCGAGGATTTCCAGCCATCTCCACACTGACGCTGTGGACGTTTTGAAATTCCGCAGATTTGTGATAGGTTACTGTCATTGGGTCGGGCGGTATGCGAAATCTTCGCGCCGCCCGCGTTTGCGACAGAATCCCACTCATGAAAGTGGGATCGGCCAGAGGTTGGGTGATCCGTTTCCGCATTTGACGACCAGACCGACATCTCCGACGGGGCGAGTTTCCGGCGGGTGTTATTCTATTGTCCGTGCGCCTTCGCCTCTCCCCTCCCGCTGAGCCGGGAAAGGAAGTGACATGACGAGCAAGACTGGTCTGGAATTCAAGGTTGGCGACGCGGTCGTTTACCCGGCGCACGGCGTCGGCAAGGTAGCGGCGGTCGAGACCCAGGAAGTCGCGGGCATGTCGCTGGAGGTCTATGTCGTGACCTTCGACCACGAGAAGATGACCCTGCGCGTCCCGACCAAGAAGGCGAAAACCGCCGGCCTGCGCTCGCTGGCCGCGGACGATGTCGTCACCAAGGCGCTGACGACACTGAAGGGCCGCGCCCGGGTGAAGCGCACCATGTGGTCGCGTCGCGCCCAGGAATACGAAGCCAAGATCAACTCGGGCGACCTGATCTCGATCGCCGAAGTGGTCCGCGACCTGCACCGCGCCGACAGCCAGCCGGAACAGTCCTACTCGGAGCGTCAGCTGTACGAGTCGGCCCTGGACCGCATGGCTCGCGAAGTCGCCGCCGCCAACAAGATCGACAAGGACGCCGCCGTCGAGCTGCTGGGCAAGTCGCTCAGCGCCAAGAAGGCCGCCGCCCCGGCCGCCGAGGCCGAAGCCGCCTGATCAGACGCGCATCGCTCAACAGACAGAAGGCCCGGGAGCGATCCCGGGCCTTTTGCTTTGCGAGGAGGCCGATGCGCCTACACCGTCGCCAGATACGGCGAGCAGTCATCGCCGGACGAGCGCGCGGGTGCGACGCCCTGCTCCGGAGAGCCAACCGGTCCTGCGCGGCGGGGGAAGCTCACCAAGGCAATCAGATAGCCGATGACGGCGCTGCCGCCGTACCCCACGATCGGCGTCGGATAGTTACCGAGCGCCGCAGCGACGATGAGCGCCGCCCAGACCGCGCCGAACACCGCCGTCTCCGGCGCCCCCGGCCCACGAACGGCGAACACCGGCACGATCAGCAGCGCCGCCCCAAGGAGAACGACCGTTCCGGCGAGAGGATGAACGCTGAACGACGAATAGAATATCCGGTCTACAAACGGCATCGCCGGCGACGGATCCGCCTGCGCGACCGTGGCGGCGAACCCGACTACGGCGAAGGCCAGCGCCGACAGCACATTGCGGTTCGGGCGGGTGAACGCCAGGACGGCCAATCCGGCGACCAAGGCCCCCGCCATTCCCCGATCCGGCTGTAGTGCGAGCGCCAGCGCCGCAAGCGCGATCCCGAAGAGGGACAGCGCATCCCGATACCGGGCGAACAGGACCATCATCAGCGGCAGGAGCATCATTGACGGCTGAATCGTCAGCGGCCCCAAGGCCAGCCAGCGCGAAATCCCGTCGATACGCACTCCAAACAGGGCCGTCGCCAACAAGGCCGCGCCCGACACCAGGACAAGGCTACGGCCGGGCAGATGCCGCCGCCGGTCGGCCAGGGCCAGGATCCCGAGCACAGTCAGGCCGAAAGCGAAGGCCGCTGCGTTTATCATCAGGTACCGGGACGGAGCACCTCCCATGGCCATGTAAATCATGCCCAGCGTCGCGGCCGCCGCAGCGCACGAGAGTGCGACCGCCCGGGAGCCGGAAATGATATGTGGGGACGTCACGGCATGATCCTTCCTGTTCAACAAAAATGAGGGACGGGCGACGACCGCATACCGCGTCGCCCACGCCAGACAGCCCAGTGCGAACGACAGCGCCTCGCCGGGACGCTCGATAGCGCTCAACTCGCCGAACGCAGCCCGACCCCACGGCCGTTTGTCCGGCGGCAGCAGCTGACAGCAAAGCCGCAGAATAGCGGTGGCCAGAAATCTCATGCCGGCCTGCCGTCGGGTAAGCCTGCGTCTTTCGGTTCGATGACCGGGTTCCCTGCCGCCAGCGTCCGTCCTTCAGCCGTGAGCCTGTAGACATGGCGTGGTGGACGCCCCGGCATATCCACAACCTGCCAGTCGGCGGCGAGATAGCCCTGCGCTTCCAGCCGCATCAGCAGGGGATAGAGGGTGCCGGACTTGATGCCCGCCTCCCGGCAAAGATCATAGCCGTGACGCCCGGCGGGGCCGGCATCGGTGAGCGCCTGGAGAACGCGCCGGGCTGCGGGAGAAAGGGATCGCTGACGGGTCATTTCCCAATAAATCTACCTATGTAGAATTAAGTCAACCCATTTGGGCTTGAACGCGGTTTGAGCGCCACCAATCGACAATCGCCCACGCCTGCCCTACGCCTGCCGCCCTCCTCCCTCGTATAGACAGACAGCCCATGCCCTCCGGACTTATCGCCTTGCTCGATGACGTGGCGGGGATCGCCAAGCTGGCGGCGGCGTCGATTGACGATGTCGGCGCGGCGGCGGGCAAGGCGGGGGCCAAGGCGGCGGGCGTCGTCATCGACGATGCGGCGGTCACTCCCAAATACGTCACCGGCCTGTCGCCCAGTCGCGAACTGCCGATCATCGGCAAGATCGCCGTGGGGTCCATACGCAACAAGCTGTTGCTTATCCTGCCGATCGCCCTGTTGTTGACCGCCTTCGCGCCCTGGGCCCTGACGCCGATCCTCATGTTGGGCGGAACCTATCTCTGCTTCGAGGGCGCCGAGAAGCTGATGGAGATGTTCGGCGGCGGTCATCACGGTGAGGCCGAGGAAACCTCCGATGACCCCGCCCACCTGGAAAAGAAGACCGTCTCCGGCGCGGTTCGCACGGATCTGATCCTGTCGGCGGAGATCATGGTCATCGCCCTGAACGATGTGGCCGACCGGCCTCTGTGGACGCAGGCGGGCGTGCTGGTGGTCGTCGGCCTGGCGATGACCGTGATCGTCTACGGCGCCGTGGGCCTGATCGTGAAGATGGACGATATCGGCCTGCACATGGCGCAGAAGCCCTCGCGTCTCAGCCAGACCATTGGCCGCGGACTGGTGAAGGGCATGCCGGTGATCATGGCGGCCCTGTCCGTCATCGGCACCTTCGCCATGCTGTGGGTCGGTGGCGGCATCGTGATGCACGGCGCGCACGAACTGGGCCTGCATTGGCCGGCCGTGCCTGTCGAGCACCTGGCTCACGCCGTCGCCCACGCCACCGGGCCCGTCGGCGGCCTCCTTGGCTGGCTGGTCACCGCCCTGATCTCCGCCGTGATCGGCGTCGTCATCGGCGGCGTGGTCGCCCTTGTTCTGCATCAGGTCGGACGCCTGAAGCCCGGCGCGGCGCACTGACCCTCAACACGGGAAAGTTACCCAATAACTCAATTTCAGATTGTACAGACGCGCAACTGTTTGCGCGAATGCGGACCTTCATCAACGGAGGGTCTGACATGAAACTGATCAAGTCTCTTGCACTCGCGGCGGGTGTGGCCGTCGCGGGTCTGGCTGGCGCCGCCTCGGCGCTTCCGCCGGGTCTGCTTTACGAAAAATATTATTACAGCGACGCGACCTACACGACCGTTGTGGGCCATCAGCTGGATCGCTGCGTCAACGGCAACGTCGGCTCCGGCACGCTGCACGGCTCGTCTTCGGCCTATGTGGTCGCGACGGCGGTCGGCGAGTGCCCGGGCGGCTACTGGTAAGACCGCATGTCCTCCCGCCGTCGCATCGACGGCGGGAGGCTGTCTTCCGTCAGAAATATTCCGCGTTCGCCGGGCAGGTCGCGCTGATGCGACGGGCGGTGATCGAGGCGGGCAGATAGGGCGTGCCGCGCGCCAGCTGGGCCCCGCCGCGGAAGCTGAAACTCTGCTGGGTGTAGGTGCCGTTCAGCCGCACGTTCACCCGGCGGTTCTTGCGGTCGGTGCAGGTCCCCTCGAATCGGGCGTTGCCGTTGCCGACCTGCCGCACCGGATAGGTACAGCTCCACCGGCGCGTCGACAGGCCACCGAAGAATCGGTTGATCTCGCTGGGCCGCACGCATTTCTGCTCGGTGTCGCGAACGCCCACGGCGCTGGTCGTATATTCCCAATAGCCGGGCAGGACGGTGTCTCCGTTCTGCTGAACGGTCATGGCCGCCTGCGGCGTCGCGGGCGCGGCCAGGAACAGGGCGCCGGCGATCGCGGGAACGGCGATGGCGGCGGCTCGGGTCAGTGCGGTCTTCATCCTTGCCCCTCGGGCGACTGGTTCGGTCATGGGTAAAGTGGATATATGGCGGCAATTGAACGGAGGCTGAACGGTCCTACGCCTTGACGCCTCGCGGACTCTTCCTCTATACGCCCCACCTCTCGCGCTGGACGGTGTCTAGCGCGCACCTGTTTCATGCGTCTGCGCCCGTCGCGGACCGCTCCGAAGGATAGTCAGATGTCGCGTCGTTGCGAACTCACCGGTATCGGCCCCATGGTCGGCAACAGCGTGAGCCACTCGAACATCAAGACCAAGCGCCGCTTCCTGCCGTCGCTGAAGGCCGTCAAGGTGACCTCGGACGCCCTGGGTCAGACCTTCTCGCTGCGTATCTCGAACGCCGCCCTGCGCACCCTCGACTACAAGGGCGGCCTGGACGCCTTCATCGTCAAGGCCCGCGACGAGCAGCTGTCGGTCGCCGCACAGCGCATCAAGCGTCAGGTCAAGGCCAAGCTGGCCGAGCAAGCCGCCGCCTAAGCGAGGCCGCTGCACGACTTTTGAAGGGGCCGGTGGAAACACCGGCCCTTTTGCTTTGCGCGAAATACAGCGCATCCTTGCGCCCATGACGCGCGACGAGATGTTCGCCTATGCCCTGAGCCGCCCCGGGGCGGAGGATTCGACCCTGCACGGCGGGCGCTGCATCCGCATGCGCGGCCACTGGATCGTCAATGACAACGCCGACCCGACCGCGCTGGCCCTCGCTCTGGATCGGGAGACGGTGGCGTTTCTGATGGCGACCGAGCCCCGGACCTATTTCCAGACCCCGCATTTCGAGGGCTGGCCCGCCGTTCTGGTCCACTACGACGTCGCCGACGACGACAGGCTGCGCGAGCAGATCGACAAGGCCTGGGCCCGGCGGGCGACGAAGGCCCAGCGAAAGGCGCACGGCTTCGTGTCCTGACGGTTGCGTGAACCGCCCCTCCCCGCCAGTCTGCCCACCTGTTCGCCGGGGATCTGTTCCATGTCCAAATCCGTCCGCCGCGTCGCCCTGCTGGGCGTCTCGCTTCTGGCCCTGACGGCCGCGCCCGCCGTCGCGCAGGACACCCCGGTCGCCGAGCCGAAGCCCACCCGCGAATCGACCGGGTTCACCCTCGCCACCGACCAGCCGCGCACCCCGGAACAGGAGGCCGTCCGCTTCGACAAGGCTGACCTGTCGCTCAGGATCATCCCGGATGAACAGTCCATCGAGGGGGTCGCCGTCCTGGACTTCACCGCCACCGCCCCGCTCAGCATCCTGCCGGTCGAACTGGACACCCTGCTGACCATCTCCTCGGTTCAGGTGGACGGACGCGAGGTCGAACAGGGCGAAGGCGGTTGGCGCAACCCGGAGGGCCGTCTCTGGATCGATCTGGGCCGCGGCCTCGCCGCCGGCGACAAGGTCCAGATCCGCATCGCCTACGCCGGGGCTCCGCGCGTCGCGCCGCGCGCGCCGTGGGACGGCGGCTTCGTCTGGTCCACCACCACCGACGGCCAGCCGTGGATCGCCACCGCCGTTCAGGGCGAGGGCTGCGACATCTTCTGGCCCTGTATCGACAGCCCGCTGGCCGAGCCGGGCCGCGTGGACCTGCACATCACCATTCCGTCCGACCTCGCCGCCCCGTCCAACGGGCGCTTCCTCGGCAAGGTCGACCACGGCGACGGCTGGACCACCTGGAACTGGTCGGCGGCCAATCCGAACACCTACGCCATCGCCCTGAACATCGGGCCGTACGAGGAGATCACCGAGGCCTATCGCAGCCGCTTCGGCAACACGATCCCGATGTCCTACTGGTACCTGCGCGGCGATGACCCGGCCAATGTCCGCGCCCTGTTCGCCGAGTTCCGGCCCATGATGGACTTCTACGAATCCACCGTCGGTCCCTTCCCTTTCGGCGACGAGAAGATGGGCGTGGTCGAGACCCCGCATCTGGGCATGGAGCACCAGACGATCAACGCCTACGGCAACGAGTATCGTCTGGACGGCAAGGGCTACGACTGGCTGCTGCACCACGAGCTGGCGCACGAGTGGTTCGGCAACCAGATGACTAACGCCAACGCCGACGACATGTGGCTGCACGAGGGGCTGGGCAGCTATATGCAGCCCCTCTACCTGCGCTGGCTACGCGGCGAGCAGTATTTCCAGGCCGAACTGCTGGCCCAGCGCAACGGCCTGATCAACCGCTTCCCGGTGGTGTCCGGCACGCCCAGGTCCGAGGATGAGGTCTACAAGGGCGACGTCGGACCGGGCAACGACATCTACAACAAGGGGTCGTTGATCGCGCACTCCCTGCGCCTGCTGATCGGCGACGAGGCCTTCTTCCGCTCGGTCACCCGGCTGGTCTATGGCCGCCCTGATCCGCGCCCGGGCAACTTCACCACCCGCTACGCCACGACGCGCGAGTTTCTGGCCATCGTCAACGAGGAGACCGGTCGCGATTACGGCTGGTTCTTCCAGGGCTATCTCTACAACGCCGCCCTGCCCGACCTGCGCCAGACACGCGAGGGCGACCGGCTGCGGCTGGAATGGGTCACCGGTGACGGCCAGACCTTCCCCATGCCGGTGGAGGTCGAGGTCGACGGGCAGGTGGTCAATGTGCCGATGACCCGCGGCCGGGGCGAGATCACCGCCCCCGCGACCGCCCACATTCTGATCGACCCACGGAACAAGGTGCTGCGCGAACAGGACTTCATCACGGAGTGGCGCGCGCAGATGACGCGCTAGACCCCTCTCCCTCCGGGAAGGGTTTCCAGTCCGCCGCAACCGCCGTCACCGACTGCCGCACGAAGCTGCAGGTCCCCTGCGTGGTCAGGAAGGCGATGTCGGCGGCATCGCGGCCGCAGGCGATCCGCACCAGACCCTCGACCGGGGCCAGCCCGGTCGGATCGACCAGCCACCAGCCGTCCGACAACCAGACCTCGAAGATGGCGTGGAAGTCGGGCGGCGTCAGCTGATGCGCATAGGCGCTGACCGCCCGCGCCGGAATGCCCGACGCCCGGCACAGGGTGATGCCCATATGGGTGAAGTCGCGGCACACGCCCGCCCGATCAATGAAGGTCCGCGCCGCCGTCGTCTCGCTGTCCGACGCACCCGGCTCATAGTCGATATTGGCCTTGATCCACTCCAGAATCGCCAACACCCGCTCGCCCCCGACCGTGCCGCCGAAGGTCCGCTCCACGAACCGCCCGAACTGGTCCGACGGGCAATAGCGGCTGGGCCACAGATAGGTCAGCACCTCGGGCGGCAGGTCATTCCAGTCGTGCTGCACGGTCACCGGCGGCAGACCCTTCAGAACGCCGTTGTCGACCACCGCCTCATAGGTCAGCGCCACCTCGCCTGACAGATGCGCCCGCAGCGTCCGCGCCCCGAACTCGTCATCCTCGTTCTCGATGAAGTCGACGTGCGGCGTCGTCTCCAGCCGCTCCTCAAGGATATTCTGGCCGGGCCAGTGCGCGACCTGAATCTTGTAGATGGCGTCCGTCGGAGGATCGAAGCGATAGACGAGTTCGGCGCGGACGCGGATTTTCATGAGGGCTCGAATGCGGCGGCTGTGGCTTGCCGTCAACGTGGGGATTCGAGCGGTGTTCCGTCTGGCCGTCGATCGCGGCTGCGACAGCCGGCCCCGCCCCGTTAAAGCCGGGTCAGTGAAGCCTGGTCTGGCGCGCCTCGATAAGGTCGGCGTTTCTCTCACACTCTTCGGCATATTCGGTGAGCTGACGAACCGTCATCGGATCGGTGGTGGCTTTCAGCAGCAACCGCGCTCTGGCGGCCTGGGCGCGGAGTCTTTCTACATGTTCGGACATGCCCTCGGAAAAGCACATCGCAACAGCTTGTTCCGGCACTCCCAGCACGTCCGGGAGGAACTGGAGGTCGCGGCGTGCGCCCCCGGCATCATGCCGGAACACGAGACCGGGGCCCGTCGTTAGGCCGCCATGAAACGCACGCTTCGCTTCTCCATCATCGCCTTGTCCGCACTCGCCCTGACGGCCTGCGCCACACTGCAACGCGGGCCTGTCGGCAATGCCGAGGTTCCGCAGCCGGGCAAACCCGTCGATCTGAACCGGTATGCCGGACTGTGGTATGAGATCGGCCGCTACGAGAACGGGTTTGAACGCGGATGTGAGGGCGTCATCGCTGAATACACCCTTCGACCGGACGGCCTTGTCGGCGTCCGCAACAGCTGCCGACAGGATGGCGTGAACGGCGAACAGAAGGTCTCGGAGGGCAGGGCCCGCGTTGTCGAGGGCAGCCAGAACGCCAAGCTGAAGGTCTCCTTCTTCGGCCCCTTCTACGTCGGTGATTACTGGGTGCTGGACCGCGCCGACGACTATTCCTGGTCGATCGTGGGCGAACCCTCCGGCCGCTACCTGTGGCTCCTCAGCCGGACGCCCCGCCCCTCTGAAGCGCAGCGTGCTGTGATTAACAGGCGCGCGCAGGAACTCGGCTACGACATGTCGCTGGTTCGCCCGACCTTGCACTGACGGCTGCCGGAACGCCCTACGGCTCCAGCTCGATGTCCCAGTACAGATAGTCCAGCCAGCTCTGGTGGAGGTAGTGCGGCGGGAAGCGACGGCCATGCTCCTGAAGCTGCCAGGCGCTGGGGCGGTGCGGGGCGCGGCGGATCGCCATCTGGGCCTGCTGGGGCGTGCGGCCGCCCTTGCGCAGGTTGCAGGGACCGCAGGCGGCGACGATGTTCTCCCACGTCGTGCGCCCGCCGCGACAACGCGGGATGACGTGGTCAAAGGTCAGTTCGGTGGAGTCCCCGCAGTACTGGCAGACAAAGCCGTCGCGCAGGAAGACGTTGAAGCGGGTGAAGGCGGGCTGCCGGTCCTGATCCACATAGCTCTTCAGCGCGATCACGCTGGGCAGCTGGATTTCCATGGACGGGCTGCGCACGACCTTGTCGTACACCGACACGATGTCGACGCGGTCCTGATACACCGCCTTGACCACCTCCTCCCACGGCCAGATCGACAGCGGGTAGTAGGAAAGCGGCCGGAAGTCGGCGTTCAATACCAGAGCGGGCCAGCCCGAAGGGGGACGACTGAGGACCTGCATCAGGTCCGCTCCGGGATACGGAGGGTTATCAAGGCGACAGGACTGAAGACACGTCTCCTTCCCTAGTCAGGCAAGCAAACCGTATCCCTGATTCGTGGGCTTGGCGATGACCGGACGACGACGCTTTCGCGACGCCCTCCGAGCGGCGATCAGCGCGTGACCGTCCCCGGAAACGCCGGCAGACTCCAGCCCCAAACCAGCGCCCCGGCGCGCAGGGCGAAGCCCAGTGAGGCGCCGACGAAGGCCGCCGGCCACAGGTCCAGACCCAGCACCCGCGCGAGCACGAACACCGTCGCCGCCAGCAGGGCCGCCGAAACGGTGATCTCACGCCGCAGCAGGATCGACGGCTCGCCCGCCAGCAGGTCGCGCACCACCCCGCCGAAACAGGCGGTCAGCGCCCCCATGACGATGCAGATCAGCGGCGCGATGCCGAACGCCCCCGCCTTGGCCGCTCCCATCACGCCATAGGCCGCCAGTCCGAAGGCATCGAGCCACAGCAGGGCCCGGAACCGCCAGGGGCGCGCGCCGACGAGCCACACCGCCACCGATGCCGCCAGACAGACGGCGATGTAGCGCCAGTCCTGCACCCAGAAGACCGGGGCCCCGATCAGCAGGTCGCGCAGCGTCCCGCCGCCCACGCCTGTGATGGCGCCGAAGAAGGCGAAGGTGACGAGATCATGCTTCTGGCGCGCGGCGGCCAGCGCGCCGGTCGCGGCGAACACGGCCACGCCCGCGAAATCAAGCGCACCGAGAACCGTCTCGGGATTGGCGATGGCGGGGTCGACCAGAGGCGTCATGCGTCCGAGCCTAGCCTTTATGCGGGCGGGTTCTCCAGCACGATCTCGCCACGCTTCACCGCTCCGTACCAGGCCCAGAGAAGATGAGCCGCGACGCTGCGATGCGGGCTCCAGGCCTCGGCCCGCAGGTTGGCCGCCTTCTCCTTCGGCCGCTCGGGCGATCCATCGGCCCAGCGCATCGCCTCCTGAAGGGCGATGTCCCCGCCCGGAAACACATCCGTCCGCCCCTCGCAAAACATCAGAAAGGTGTCGGCGGTCCACCGGCCCACACCCTTGATCGCCACCAGCTTCGCCACCGCCTCCTCGTCCGACAGTCGCTCCAGATGGTCGAAGTCGATCCGCCCCTCCACATGCGCCCGCGCGATCTCATGGCCATAGGTCGCCTTCTGAACCGACAGACCCATGGCGCGCAGCGCCGCGATCTCGGTCGCCAGTACTCGCTCCGGCGTTACCTCGCCGCTTAACCCATCGATCACCCGCTTCCAGATGGCGGCGGCGGACTGCACCGAAACCTGCTGCTCCACGATCATGCGGAACAGGCCCTCGAACCCACCGGTGCGGGACCGCCATTCAAACACGGGCACACAGGCCTGGGCCTCGGTCAGACGCGGGTCGAGGATGACCAGCGCGGCGCGGGCGGCGGCGATCTGTTCAGGGGTGGGCGGAACGGGCATCAGACCTCATCGACAGTCGGGATCGGGCCATTTAATCGTTTCGCATGCTGACCCTGGACGACATTCTGCACCCGATCACGCCCGCGCAATTCCTCGCGGAGTATGACGACCGGAAACCGCTGTATATTCCGGCGACCGACGACGCGCGCAAACGCGAGGTGCTGACCTGGTCGGCCTGGAACGGCCTGCTGAACCAGACCGCCAACTGGTCGGCCGCGTCGCTGCGGCTGATGCGGAACCATCAGGCTGTTCCGGCGGAACAGTACTGCCAGCCGGTCCAGACCCCCGACGGCATGGTCATGCGTCCTTTCCCGGCCAAGGTGGAGGTCTTCATGTCGGCGGGCGCCAGCGTGGTGGCCAATGAGGTGACGCATCTGCACCCGCCCGTCACCGCGGTCGCAGCGGCGCTGGGCAGCGCCTACGGCGCCCAGATCGGCGCCAATGTCTATTGCTCGTTCGAGGGCGTTCGCGCCTTCGGCAGCCACTATGACAACCACCACGTCTTCGTGGTTCAGACCGAAGGCGAGAAGGTCTGGAACCTCTATCAGAACCGGGCCGAAAACCCGACCGAAAACCCTGCCGACACGCCGGAGACCCGTCTGTTCTTCGAGCAGAGCCGAGGCCCCATCCTCCAGGAGGTGACGATGCGCCCCGGCGACGTCCTGTACCTGCCGAGGGGCTGGTATCACGACGCCCTCGCCAAGGACGGCCCCTCGCTGCACATCACCTTCTCCGTGGCGCCGCTCTATGGCCGCATCCTGTTCCAGTTGCTGGACCATGCGGCCATGCAGAACCCGGGCTTCCGGGCCTATCTGCCGCCCGCGCATCGGGATAGCGGCGTCGCCCTGCGCCGTCAGGTGGCGGAAATGAGCGATTACCTGAGCCGCCTCATGGCTTCCCCCGCCTTCCTTGATGAAGTGATCGCAGCCCAGGAACGGCTGGTGATCCGTCCGCCCGCCTACACCTTGCCCGTTCGCAAGCCGGTCACCCTGTACCAGACCACCGGCCGGGCCTTCCCGCCGTCTTCCTCGATTATCCGCGGCGTCTACGAATGGATGATTGGCCAGCGTCGCTTCGCGATCGAGGATCTGATCGCCGAGATCGACTACACGTCCGAGACCAACGTCCGGACGGCGGTCGAGGCCGCGGTCACCGCCGGCGCGCTGGTCCGGGAACAGGCGAGGTGAGCCTGACCACCCGCTTCGCCCCTTCCCCGACCGGGCGACTGCACAAGGGTCACGCCTTTTCCGCCCTGACGGCATGGACGGCGGCGAAGGCCGGGGGCGGACGGTTCATCCTGCGGATGGAGGACATCGACCCCACACGCTGCAAGCCCGAGTATGATGCCGGGATCCTCGAAGATCTGGACTGGCTCGGGCTGGAGTGGGAGACGCCTGTGCGTCGTCAGTCTGAACATCTGACCGACTACGCCACGCTCATCGAAGTGCTGGACCGACGTGGCCTGCTGTACCGTTGCTTCCGCACCCGCAAGGACATTCTTGACGCCATCGGCGACGCCCCGCACGGCAGTCCCGAAGCCGTCCGGCCCGGCCCGCACCCCGTCGATGAGGAGGCAGCCCTGCTGGCCGAGGGCAAGCCCTTCGCCTGGCGGCTGTCGCTGGATCGCGCGCGAGCGGCTCTCGGCGGTCGGGCATGGGATGCGCTGGCCTTTGTCGAAGAGGGCGCAGGCCCCGCCGGCGAACGAGGTCTGATCCGCGCCCGGCCCGAAACCGCCGGAGACGTCGTCGTCGCGCGCAAGGACGCCGGAACCGCCTACCACGTCGCCGTTACCCACGACGACGCCCTGCAGGGGATCACCCACATCATCCGGGGGCTGGACCTGTTCGAGGCGACCCACATTCAGGTCCTGATCCAGGCCTTGATGGGCTGGCCGACGCCGACCTATCGCCACCACCACCTGATCACCGGCCCCGATGGCCGCCGCTATGCCAAGCGGGACGGGTCGGTGACGCTGGCCCATCTGCGCTCACAGGGTGTGTCGCCCGCCGCCCTGCGGGCCGAACTCGGCGTCTAGCGGAACAGCCGATCCAGATTGTCCGCCACCGGAAAGACGATCTTCGCGTCCGGTGCATCCGCCGCTTCGCCCGGCCCGCCGATGCTGCGCAGCACGTGCCGGATGACATTCAGCCGGGCCGTCTTCTTGTCGTCGGTGGCCACGGCGGTCCAGCGCGCCGCCTTCGTATCCGTTTCTTCCAGCATCCGGTTGCGGGCGCCGCTGTAGGCGTCCCAGCGAGCCTCGGCCTCGGCGTCCAGCGAGGACAGCTTGAACCGCTTCAGCGGGTCCTCCCGCCGCTCGGCCAACCGCGTCGCCTGCTCCTGACGCGAGATGTCCAGCCACAGTTTGATCAGCACGATCCCGTCGTCCGTCAGCATCCGCTCGAAGCGCGGCGCATCCTTCAGGAACTGGGCGTGCTGTTCCGGCGTGCAGAAGCCCATCACCGGCTCGACCCCGCCACGATTGTACCAGGAGCGGTTCAGGATCACCGTCTCGCCCGCCGCCGGAAGATGGCTGACGTAGCGCTGGAAATACCACTGGCTCGCCTCGCGCTCGGTCGGCTTTGGCAGGGCCACCACCCGCGTCTGCCGGGGCGACATATATTCGGTCAGCCGCTTGATCGCGCCGTCCTTGCCCGCCGTGTCGCGCCCCTCCAGCACGATCAGGGTGCGCAGCCCCTGCTCGATGGTCCACGCCTGCGTCTCCACCAGCTTGACCTGCAGCTGCTCCAGCGCCTTGTCGTAGTCGTCTGAATTCTTGCCCATGCGCCCAACCTGCGCGCCCTGCGCCATCAGGGCAATGTTGCAGACGTGTTTCAGCACCTGCCACAAACCTTTCCGCGTTCTAACGTGTAGGCGACCGTTGATACGGCTAAGCCTGAGCCCTCGCACAGGAGACCCCGGATGCTCGCTTCGCGCCGCAGCCTGCTGACCGGCCTCGCCGCCCTGCCTCTGGCGGGCGCCCTGCCTCGTATGGCCTTCGCCACGGACCTGACCGGCGCCGACGCCGCGCTGGGCGAGGTCTTCGCCGCCGCCGGACCGCCCGCCATGGCCGCGGGCGTCCTCGGTCCCGAAGGGCTGGACTGGACCGGCGTGCGGGGCGTCCGACGTCAGGGCGAGGCCGATCCCGTCACCCTGCGGGACCGCTGGCATCTGGGCTCCAACACCAAGGCCATGACCGCCGCCGTTCTGGCCCGTCTGATCGAGCAGGGTCGCGCCCGCTGGGCCATGCCGCTGAACGAAGCCTTCCCCGAGCTGACCCTCGACCGCGGCTGGGACGGCCTGACGCTCGATGACGTCATGCACCACCGCGCGGGCCTGCTGGACGGCCCCGTCATCAACCGCGACTGGCTGATCAGCGCCCGCGCCGACGCCCGCCCCCTGCCCGGGCAGCGCCGGGCGATGGTCGAGCGGATTCTGGCCGCCCCGCCCGCCGGGCCGCGCGGAACCTTCGCCTATGGCAACGCCAACTACATCCTGATCGGCGCGGCCATCGAGCGGATCACGGGCGGGTCGTGGGAGGACGCCATGCGGGCCGAGCTCTACACGCCCCTGAACCTGACCAGCGCCGGCTTCGGCCCGCCGCCCGGGCGCGACAATCCCTGGGGCCACCGCCTGATCGGCGAGACCCGCACCGCCATCCCGCCCGAGACCCCCGGCGCCGACAATCCCGCCGCCCTCGGCCCCGCGGGCACGGCCCATATGAGCCTGGACGACTACGCCCGCTTCATCAGCGCCATGATGGGCGGCGCCCCCGGCTGGCTGGGCGCCGACAGCCTGAACCGCCTGACCACCCCGCCCGAAGGCGCCGCCTACGCCTGCGGCTGGGGCGTGCGTCAGCAGCCGTGGGGCGGCGTCGGCGGTCCGGGCCCGGTCATCGGCCACGACGGCTCCAACACCATGTGGCACTGCACCGTCGCCGCCGCGCCCCGGCGTGAGCGGGCCGTCATCGTCCTGAGCAACGACGGCCCCGCCGGGCGCGCCGCCTGTCAGGGCGCGCTGCAGAAGCTGATCCCTATCGCCTTCGCCCCGTAAGCTTCTCCTTGCCCGCGCCGCCGGGACGGTTAACCCTGTCCCGGCATGAAGCGCGACTTCGCCGATTTCTGGAACCTGTTGTGGGAGGCCGCGCTGGGTGTCTGCGCGGCCTTCGCCCTGCTCAACGCCTTCGCCCCGCATCAGGATCTGCCGTGGAAGCCGCTGGACCTGAACCACCCGATCGGTCAGGCCACCGCCGCCAAGGTCAGCGACTTCGAGGTCACCCGCCTGTCCGCGCCCGAGGAAGTGACCGCCGTCACCGACGCCTGCATGCGCATCCTGCGCGAGGCGGGGGTGCGGGTCGAACGGGCCGAGGACCGCGACGACGGCGGCTTCTGCGTCGTTCAGGGCGCCGTGCGCCTCACCGGCGGCGACATCACCCCCCTGGCGCCCGGCGGACTGGTCATGCAGTGCCCGCTGGCCGTCCGCTACGTCATCTGGGACCGTCAGGTGCTCCAGCCCGCCGCGCAGGAGGCTTTCGGCTCCCGCGTGGCCCGCGTCGACAACTACGGCTCCTATTCCTGCCGCCGCATCTACAACTCCGACCGTCCGGACGACCGGCCCAGCGAGCACGCCCGCGCCAACGCCCTTGATGTCGCGGGCGTCACCCTCGAGGACGGCCGCCACGTCTCCATCGCCAATGACTGGACCGGAGACGGCCCCGAGGCCGACACCCGCGCCCGCTTCCTCAAACGCCTGCGCGACGGGGCCTGCCGCGTCTTCTCCACCGTCCTGAGCCCCGACTACAACGAGGCCCACCGCGACCACCTGCACCTCGACGGAGCCGAACGCGGCCTCTGCCGCTAGGGAAGGTAAGGCCTCGCTTACCCTTTTCGCCTTGCGAGTGAATCGCTTTGCTGTTGACCGCCGCTGTTTTGCGGGTGAGAACTTCGCCCGCAGTCCGGATTTCGCGCGGTCTCCATCCCCGTGCAGCGCTCCTTCTACTGAACGAGCTTGTCCAGATGGGCTGACGGATTCCCCGCAGGGGCATCCGCCTGGAAAAGCGCGTTTACGGAGACGCACAATGGCGACCGGTACGGTCAAGTGGTTCAACCCGACCAAGGGTTATGGCTTCATCCAGCCTGATGGCGGCGGTCAGGACGTGTTCGTCCACATCACCGCGGTTCAGAAGGCTGGCCTCGCGGGCCTCGATGAAAACGCCAAGGTCGAATACGAGCTGGAATCCCAGCGCGGCAAGACCTCGGCCGTGGATCTGAAGGTCCTCTAAGGACCGACATCCATGTCGAAACGGAAGGGCGCGGCAGCTTCGGCAGCCGCGCCTTTTTGTTTGGGCCGCGGACCGTCGGCCCTTCGGGACCTCCCGACCCGACGCGGCCTGGCGCTTCGCGCAGGCTGATCCGCTTTCAACCAAGCCCTCCCCCTCGATGGGGGAGGGTTGGGTGGGGGTGGCGGCAGGGCATTTCAGGACGAGTCCGCGAGGCTCAGTCGACCTCTCCCAATGCGCCACACTCACACAGGCACAGAGCGCACCCCCATCCCCGACCCTTCCCCCATCGAGGGGGAAGGGAGACAATCACGGCACATCCTCCGCCACTCCGTCCGGCACGCCCGTCTCCTCCCGCCACGCCGCGCGGTTGGCCATCAGAATGAGCATGTCCACATAGCCGGCCCGCCGCAGGCGGCCCTCCTCATCCCAGAACCCCTCCGCCCACGGGTGTTTCGCGGTCAGCCACGCCCGATCCTTCGCCGCCGCCTCGGCGCCCAGGTGTTCGGCCCGCCACTCCAGCACAAAGCCGACATGCCACAGGGGCGTGCCCACCGGCGGCCCCGCCCCCGTCATCGCCTCGGCCAGGGTCATCGCCAGCGCCCGCTGCTCCGCCAGCCTCAGTTCGAACTCGTCCAGCCGCGCCCGCGCCCACCGATCCCAGCCCTCCACCGGCTCCGGCTTCGCATCCACCCGCTCCGGACGCCGCCAGCTCTCCGACGCCCGCCGCCGCCACAGGTTGGCCAGCCCGACCTGATACCGCCGCGCCAGCGACGCCCCGGTCTCCCCGGCCTCCCAGCACCGCCGGATCTCGTCCCAGCTCTCATCCGAACGGATTTTCTGATCGCTCCAGTCCATGGGCGGAGGATAGACCGGCGGTGCGTCAAAATTGGTCGCATGGGTTTTCCCTCTCCCGATGGGGAGGGTGGTCGCGCACGACGGCGCAGCCGTCGTCCTCGCGCGCAAGGGTGAGTGTCGGCTCTTTCCCTCCCCGCCCGGGGAGGGGGGCCAGCGACCGAGTGGGGAGGGCCGAAAACGCCCCATGCTTTCGCCATCCTCCGGCAAACGAGCGAAACCGGAGCACCGCTATCGGTTGGGAGGTCCACCAACTTTCATTCGCGTTATTGTTGCGCGGTGATAGAGATGATGGCGGGAGGGCACCATGAGCAATCAGGAAGAACCGCCGGAAACGCCGGACGCATTTCTCAAGAACGTCGGGACGAGGTTAGCTAAGCGGGACGCTGTTGATAGCGATCTTGCAGCAATTCTAGCTGAACATATTCTCGCGTCGGATGTGGCTGACGACGCGGTGGCGCAGGCAAAAGCGGCCGTTGTTGCTCTGGCAAAGACGCGAGCACAAGCCCCTGTAGAGGTGGCGAATGGGTAACGCTCCCTACTTCCTGCGAACCCTGCTTGTTCAGGGTTTCCGGGCCTACCTCGACCCGAAGACTTTCGACTTCACTACCCAGCGTTCGCTGGCTGTGTTTGCGCCGAACGGGCACGGCAAATCGAGCATCGTGGATGCCTTGGAGTTTGCATTCTCCGATGACGGGTCGCTCGAGCGCCTCGGCGTTCGAGCCATTCACAACAAGGCTGGCGTATCTGCGCTAGCGCACCATCTAGCCGACGACCGAAAGATCGTTGCAAGCGTTTCCACCGCATTTCGCCGCGGGACAGAAGACAGTGAAGGAAACCGGGGCGTTGCTGGAAAACGCGTACGGGCACCCGCGGCGACAGATGTCCAAGCACAGTTCGTGGTCGCTCCAATCATCCGTGGGCATGCGCTGCGAAGCTTCGTGGAAGCCCAAACGGCTGAGCAGCGATACGAGTCCGTGGCGACTTGGCTCCAGCTCGGCCCGTTGGTGAATGCCCAACGGAACCTCCGTTCCCTTCGTCGCGGGATCAAGGCTGCCGCGGAAGACGAGTCACCCTTTACGAGCATCAACACGCAACTCTCCAAAGAAACCAGCCAAGTCGTTCAAGCATGGAACGCCGATGCGCTGCTGGCCTACGTAAATGATGTCGTGATTGCGCCGCTCGATAGCCATTTGAGGTTTGCAGTGCTGACGCAGGAAGATCCGGCGTTCGTAACCCTCTCTGAGCGGTCCCAAGCCGAGGAGAAGCGCCTCGGTTTAGAGGGGATGCGTCAGATACGTAACGCGTTGGCGGCGCTTTACGAGGTGGTCGATGACCCCGACACCGGTCAGTCCATTGACCAAGGGCTCATCGTAACTTTCTCTGCAGCCGTCGCTGCGAAAGCCGAAACAGCGAAGGCTTTCGCGGTCGAACGTGCCGCCGCCACTGAAGCGGCATTTGCCGCTGTCTGGAAGGAAGCCGAGCCGCTGTTCGCAGAGGATGCGACGTTTGTCGTAGCAGAATGCCCACTCTGCCTAACGCCCATAGCGAACAGCGTAGCGGGAGGAGCCGCCGGTGTTCATCAGCATATCGCCGACCGCCTAGCGGCGCTCAAGGACTATGCCGAAGCGAAGAAGAATGACGAGGCGGCGGCAAAGTCACTAGCGGCCGCTCATACTCGCCTTGCTGGTATTTTGAAGACGATCACTTTGCCTGACAACTTCCAAGATGCGCGTGATGAACTAGGGCTCTATCGCACGGTTATTGACGCCTGGAAGGATGGCACCACTCCCGATGCGGCACCGGCAATCTCCGCAGTTCTGGCGTCGTTGACGACGCTGGACACCGCCATCGCCGACATCGAGAAGAAGCAGGGTGCACATACCTACGCCAAGGCAAAGGCTAAGGTGGACCGCCTTCTTGCGATTAGAACCGATCAAGAGCTGGCCGAACGGACAGCTACCGAGCTTACAGCCCTTTCTGATGAACTGACGGCGCAGAGCGCCTTCGTATCGGGCGAGATCCGCATCAAGCTCCAAGTACTGCTGGATGGGCTCCGAAAGCCCGTCAACGATATCTACCGGGCGATACAGGGAAACAGTGCGGCACCGGTCCGTCTGGAGCTCCCACCCGAGGAAGACGACAACCAACAGCGACTAAACCTTCTGATCGACTTCTCGGACAATCGCCAAGGCGTTCAGCCAGGAGGCTATCTAAGCGACTCTCAGATTCACTCACTGGCTCTGGCGCTTAGATTGGCGGCGATCAAGGCATTCAACACGAACGCCCCGATCGTGGCCCTAGACGATGTGGTTACGTCCTACGATGCCGACCATCGACGAACCATTGCAGCACTTCTGGCGAACGAATTCGCCGGCTTCCAACTGATCATCACTACGCACGATGAGCGCTTCTACCTCTATCTGCGCGATCAACTCGGAGCGGCCGACTGGCGCTTCACCCGGATCATTCGGCTGGATCGGGACTACGGCCCACGGTTTGCCGACGAGAAGGTGACCGATGCGATGATTCAAACTCGATGGGCGGCCGGAGAATCCGCAGCCAATGAGATGCGGCAGGCAGAGGAGGAATGGCTTCTCTCCATTTGCCGCGACTTCGGGGTCAACCTGCGCATCCGCTCGTTAGAACGCGCGTACTCCTACGAGCGAAGCGAACTGGCGGCTGCGCTTGCCACATTCCTGAATGGTGCGAAAATTACGATCCCGCTGGTGCCGGGGGTGAACAATCGCTTTCTCACCAGCCTCCAGCAAGGAGTAGTCGAGAACTTCGGAAGCCACTTCCAAGAAGGCCCATATGGCGACGGCTCAAAGGGAGATGAACAAGCGCGTTGGGCAGAGTTCAGTACATTCAAAGCGTTCTTCGCCTGTTCGAAATGCGCGCGAACACGGTTTAAAAGACCGCACGATTTTAGGAAGCCGGTATGTGCCCACGGAAGCTGCGAGGCACAGTTTGAAGGCAGCACCCCACCAGTGAAGTAGGAAGTATCAGGCTAGGCCCCCTCACCGCCCCTTCCGGAACGCCTCCGCCTTCTCCGCCGCCGCCTCGGCCCGCCACCGCTTCGGGGCGGACTTGTCGACCTCTTCCCCGGCCCCGGTCAGGGCTTCGTTGGCGAACTCGAGGTCGAGGAGCTTCATCTTCTTGATCTCGTCGCGCAGGCGGGCGGCTTCCTCGAACTCCAGATTGGCGGCGGCGTTGCGCATGCGGCCTTCCAGGTCCTTGAGGGCGGCCTGGAAGTTGGAGCCGATGAAGGGTTTGGCCTCCTCGGCCACGCCGGGGCGGGTCAGGCGGTCCATCTCGCGGCTCTCGTAGGGCGAGGCCATGATCTCCTTGATGTCGCGCTTGACCGATTCCGGCGTGATGCCGTGTTCGGCGTTGTAGGCTTCCTGCTTCTCGCGCCGGCGGTTGGTCTCGGCGATGGCGCGCTCCATCGAGCCGGTCATGCGGTCGGCATACAGGATGACGCGGCCGTCCACGTTCCGGGCGGCGCGGCCGATGGTCTGGATCAGCGACGTTTCGGAGCGCAGGAAGCCCTCCTTGTCGGCGTCGAGGATGGCGACCAGACCGCACTCGGGGATGTCGAGGCCCTCGCGCAGCAGGTTGATGCCGATC
The DNA here is from genome assembly GCF_006547065.1 of Brevundimonas sp. M20. Taxonomy (NCBI): domain Bacteria; kingdom Pseudomonadati; phylum Pseudomonadota; class Alphaproteobacteria; order Caulobacterales; family Caulobacteraceae; genus Brevundimonas; species Brevundimonas sp. M20. The sequence continues at coordinate 2,674,159 of NZ_CP041243.1, forward strand.
AGGACGTCGAATGAGCCCAAGCGCAGGTCGCGCAGGATCTCGATGCGTTCGAGGGTGTCGACGTCGGAGTGCATGTAGCGGACGCGGATGCCCTGCTCATGCATGTATTCCGTCAGGTCCTCGGCCATCTTCTTGGTCAGGGTGGTGACGAGGGAGCGGTACCCCTTCGCCGCCGTCTGGCGGACCTCGTCGATGACGTCATCGACCTGGTTGCGGGTGGCGCCGCTGACCGGGCGGATCTCGACCGGGGGGTCGATCAGGCCGGTGGGGCGGATGACCTGTTCGGTGAAGACGCCGCCGGTCTGGGCCAGCTCCCACTGGCCGGGGGTGGCGCTGACGTGGACGGTCTGGGGGCGCATGGCGTCCCATTCGTCGAACTTGAGCGGGCGGTTGTCGATGCAGCTGGGCAGGCGGAAGCCGTACTCGGCCAGGGTCGATTTGCGGCGGTAGTCGCCCCGGTACATGGCGCCGATCTGGCCGATGGTGACGTGGCTTTCGTCCACGAACAGCAGGGCGTTGTCGGGGATGTATTCGAAGAAGGTGGGCGGGGGCTCGCCCGGCGCGCGGCCGGTCAGCCAGCGGCTGTAGTTCTCGATGCCGGCGCAGGAGCCGGTGGCCTCCATCATCTCCAGATCGAAGCGGACCCGCTGTTCAAGGCGCTGGGCCTCCAGCAGCTTGCCGTTCTCGTTCATCCAGTCGAGCGTCTCCTTCAGCTCGGCCTTGATGCCGGTCATGGCCTGATTGAGCGACGGGCGCGGGGTGACGTAGTGGCTGGCGGCGTAGACGGTGATCTCCTCCAGATCGGCCGTCTTTTTTCCGGTCAGCGGATCGAACTCCTGGATGGACTCCAGCTCATCCCCGAACAGCTGGATGCGCCAGGCGCGGTCCTCCATGTGGACGGGGAAGATTTCGAGGGTGTCGCCCCGCTTGCGGAACATGCCGCGCTCGAAATGCAAGTCGTTGCGCTTGTACTGCAGCGCGATCAGATCGGCCCGCAGCTTGGCCTCATCGATCTGGTCCCCGACCTTCAGGGTGAAGGTCATCGCCGTATAGGTCTCGACCGACCCGATGCCGTAGATGCAGCTGACCGAGGCCACGACGATGACATCGTCCCGCTCGAGGATCGCCCGCGTCGCCGAGTGCCGCATCCGGTCGATCTGCTCGTTTATCGAAGAGTCCTTTTCGATATAAGTATCTGATTTTGGAACATAAGCTTCCGGCTGGTAGTAGTCGTAGTACGAGACGAAATACTCGACGGCGTTGTCGGGAAAGAAGCTCTTGAACTCGGAATAGAGCTGGGCGGCCAGGGTCTTGTTGTGGGCCAGGATCAGGGCCGGGCGCTGGGTCTGTTCAATGACCTTGGCCATGGTGAAGGTCTTGCCCGAGCCGGTGACGCCCAGCAGCACCTGATCGCGGTCGCCCGCCTCCGCCTGGGCCACCAATTCGGCGATGGCCGAGGGCTGGTCGCCGGCGGGGGTGTATTTCGTCTCCAGCCGGAACGGGACGCGCTTCTTGTCGCCGGGCCGCTGCGGACGGTGTGGCGTCCAGCCCTCGGGCTTGCCGGGGGCTTCCTCGGGCGTCAGGCGGGGGCCCGCGACCGGGGCGAACATGGGCATGTGCTTCGGCTTGGCGCCCGCGTCGAAGACGAAGGGCGTCGAGGCCTCTGACACTCCTGCCGCCTCGGACCGCACATGCTCGGGCTTGCGCGTCCCCTGGGGGGTGATCTGTGTCGACGAGCGGGGAGAACGGGCCATGAACGCAATCTAGTCAGCGGAAGGGGCGCGCGCCAGTGACGCACGCCCCTTCGAGGTTGGCCTGCTGACAGCAGGTTGGCAGCAGGACAGCGCTTTAGCGGCGAATACGGGCGCGGGTTTCCAGATCGCTGATCCGGCGCTCCAGATAGGCGCGGTCGTCCGACGACGGCTGGATGCGACTGTAGGCGGCCTCGAGACGGGTCAGGTCGCCCAGCTCGACGCGGATCTGGGCCTGCACCGTGCTGCCGAGGCCGGAAGACGACAGGGCGCGGTCGATGTTGTTCAGGCGGGTGCGGTTGTCGAGGTAGCCGCTGTTCCCGCCGCCGATCGGGCCGTCGCCGACGCGGGCGTCGAGCGCATCGAGGCGGCTGTCGAGATCATCCCGCTCCGTCGCGGTCAGGCGTCCGTCACGCAGATATCCGGCCTCGACGCGGATCAGGTCGGAATAGTCGGCCTTCAGGCGGGTCCCTTCGGTGCGGGTCAGGCGGCGGGTGCGCACGGCGGCATCGACGCGCGCCTCGAAGTCCGCGCGACCGTCCGCGACGCTGCTGCGGCCCGAGGAATAGTCCGAGCCGCCAGCTTCGACGCGCTGGGAGAACTCGCGATACCGGGCGACCAGATCGGCGCGCTCCTGTGTCGTCACCCGGCCGTCGGCGGTGTAGCGGGCCTCGAGATCGACCAGATCCTGATACTCGTCCCGCAGGCGGCGGGCCTCATTGCTGGACAGACGACCGGCGCGGACATCGGTGTCGAGCCGGGTCTGGAACTGGGCGCTCTGGTTGGACAGGGGACGGCGGCCCCGGCTCCACTCCGCCTCCAGCGAACTGGACACGCCCAGACGGTCGCCGAAAAGGGCTCCCAGAATGGCCCCGAAGGCGTCCTGCTGCTGGGTCGACTGCGGCTGTTGGGTGGAGCCGTAGGGTGTCTGGGCCATGGCCAGCGGAGCGGCAGCCAGCACGACGGCGCCTGCGGCGATGGCGGACAGATATTTGGCGGAAGGCATCAGGTCATCTCCGACCGTTGTTCGGGTCGGGGAAACGACGCCGCCCGACGATGGTTGCCTTACGCCCCGGGTGAAGGTCCGAAAGCCGCGAGCCATGATCGCGGACTCGGGGCAGGATGCAAGGATGCTGCTGACCGTCTCCACCCTGCCCTCCCCGGTCGGCCCGCTGGCTCTGGCCTGCGATGCGGAGGGGCGGCTACGCGGGGTGTCGTTCGGCGAGGGGCTGGCCAAGGTGATGCGGCGGGAATACCCGGACGTCGCGCTGGTTGACGGAGAGACGCCGGAGGCTATGCGGGTGAGGCTGGACGCTTATTTCGCGGGAGATCAGGCGGCGCTGGGGTGTATCCCGTGGTCGCTGGACGGGGCGGTCGCGGCGGACGGATTTCAGGCGCGGGTCTGGCGGGGGCTGGCGGACATCCCGGCGGGACTGACGATCAGCTATGGCGAGATGGCCAGACGCGCGGGCGAGCCGGGCGCGGCGCAGGCGGCGGGCGTGGCCCTGAACCGGAATCCGATCGCGGTGGTCCTGCCCTGCCACCGGGTCGTCGGCGCGGACGGCGCCATGGTCGGCTTCGGGGGCGGGCTGGAGCGCAAGACCTGGCTGCTCAGGCACGAAGGCGCCCTGCTGCTCTGACCGCTTGACTCATGTAACCCACAGGTGACATGTAACCCGTAGGTGACACGGGAGGCGACACCATGACGGAAACAGACTGGAAGGCGCAGGAGCGGCGGCGCGAGCTTCGCTCCCGCATCGCGGTCGCGATCTTCTGCCTGGGCATGTTCTCGGCCGTTCTGGCGGGCCTGTTCTGGCATGAGGACGGTCTCGATCCCGCGCGCCTGCTGGCCGTCGCTACGGTGGTCGGAGCAGTGGTGGCGGTCGCGGGGCTGGGCGGCCTGATCGCGTTTCGCCCGGGCGAGGCGCAGAAGCGACTGGCGCAAAGCGGCGGCTATCGGGACCGGTTGCAGCGCGACTGGGTGGCCCGGATCAACTTCCTGCCGGTGGCCATGCTGGGCCTCACCGTGATCGCCATGGCGCGGGCCGATGAGTGGCTGAGCGGCGAGGACCCGAGCTTGAGCGGCGTGTTTCTGGCCGCGGCGGCGGTGCTGAACGTGCTTCTGATCCCGGTGATGATCATGGGCTGGGACGGCGGCTCGCGGAAGCAGAAGCGGCTACTGGAGGACGAACTGACCCGCAGCTACCGCGCAGACGCCATGATCCGGGCCTTCTGGGTCCTGCTGGTCGGGGTGATGGGTCTGTATCTGGTCGGCCTGTGGAACCCGCGCGTGACGGTGGTGGCGCTGCCGATGGTGCTGTGGATCGCCGCGGCGACAGCGGCGATGCGCTTCGCCGCCCTGCACCGCCGCGCCGAGCGAGAGATGGAAGACGATGGCTGATCCCCGACTGGCGTCCCGTCTCAAGGAGGCGCGGCAGGCGGCGGGTCTGACGCAGGCGGAACTGGCCGAGAAGGCCGGGGTGTCGCGCAAGACCGTCAACACCGTCGAGAACGGCGTCTTCATACCGTCCACCATCCTCGCCCTGAGCCTCGCGCGGGCGCTGGATGTGAAGGTCGAGGACCTGTTCTGGCTGACGGATTGAAGAGAGGGATTAGGGATTAGGGATCAGGGACCAGGGATTTAGCTGACCGAGCAGTCAGGCTTTCATTCTGCCCACTTCGCCAATCCCTAATCCCTAATCCCTTCTCGTCCTCACAGCGGGCAGCTAGACCGCAACCATGACCGCCCTTCCCCTGTCTGAAATCCTGATCCTGCTGGCGGCGCTGGCCGCGGCGGGATTGGCGGGCGGCGTGGTCGCCGGGCTGTTCGGCGTGGGCGGCGGGACGGTGATCGTGCCCGCTCTGTTCTATGCGTTCGAGGTGCTGGGCGTCGGGGGTGAAAGCAACCTGCACGTCGCGGTCGGCACATCCCTGCTGACCATCGTCGCGACGTCGCTGAGGTCATTGAGGGCGCACCGCAGCCACGGGGCCGTCGATGAGGCGGTGCTGAAAAGCTGGACGCCCTGGGTGGGGCTGGGCGGACTGGTCGGCGCAGGCATCGCGGGCGTGGCCTCGATGGAGGGGCTGGCCATCGTCTATGGCGTCTGCCTGGTCCTGATCGGTCTGCAACTCGGCCTGCTGCCCGAGCGGTTCACACTGGCGAAGGACCTGCCGACCGGCTGGCTGCGCCGGATCGTCGGCACGGCCATCGGCGGCCTGTCCGCCATGATGGGGATCGGCGGCGGCAGCTTCGGCGGGCTGGTGATGACCCTGTGCGGACGGCCGATCCATCAGGCGGTGGCGACCGCATCAGGCTTCGGCGTGGCCATCGGCGGCGCGGCGGCGCTGGGCTTTCTGGTGTTCGGCTGGGGCGCCGCCGGGCGTCCGCCGTTCAGTCTCGGCTACATCAACATCCCCGCCGCGATCATCATGGGCGTGCTGACCACGGCGGTCGCGCCCTGGGGCGCCAGACTGGCGCACAGGCTGCACAAGCGGGTGCTGCGCAAGGTGTTCGCCCTCTACATGATCGGGACGGCGCTGTCGGTGGTCCTGAAGGCGATCTGAGAGAGATCAGGGCGTCAGGGTCAGTGCGGCCGGAGTGGCGGTGAAGCTGGACAGGCGGCCGAGATAGCTCATACCGAGCAGCGAGTGGGGCAGCCCCTCCGCCACCACCAGAGCCTCGACATTCTCGACACGGGCGCCGGATACGGACACGGACCGCAGGCGCACAGGGGCGGCGGCGACCGGCCCCGAGGCGGTGACAAGCTTTGCGTCGAAGTCATCCGGCTTCAGCCCGAGCCCCAGGCGCACGGCGTCCTCCTTGGTCAGGACCATGACGCTGGCGCCGGTGTCGACCATGGCGTGGATGGCGCGGCCGTCGATCCGGACATCCGCCCAGTAATGCCCGTCCGGCTCCTTGAGAACCTGCGCCGGACCGCCGGTGGCGGGGGCGCTGATCGCGGCGGACTCGGCCGCCTGCGCCTCGTTGCGCAGACCGCTCTGATCCATCCACCACAGGACGGTCAGGGACGAAGCGACGGCGAGGCCCAGCACACCGAGAGAGGACAGGTCGAAACGCATCAGGACGCGCATCCCGCAACTACCGCCGCTTCCTGCGGCTGCCCCCTCTGTCCCACAGAGCGATTGGGATGCGGTGAAGGAGGATGGTGGACAGGGGGTTAAGCTCAGACCGGCCCCAGCTTCGCCGGATCAATCCGCGAGCGGCGGGACGAAAGCTGGGTCATGATCTCCGCGCGGCGTTCATCGCTCAGGGCGCTCCAGCCGCCGATCTCCTGCAGGGTGCGATAGCAACCCAGGCACAGCCCCGTCGGGCCGTCGACGATGCAGACCTTCACGCAGGGCGTGGCGACCGGTCGTTGAGGCTGTCGGGGAAGGTCGGACGGGTTTGATGACATCTGCGAGAAATATGGTCCGCTACCGGAGTAAAAACACTTGCAATCCGCGCATGATTATCCTACCTTCACCATGACGCGAAACGACTATGACGGTGAGACCCCCGATCAGCACGACGTGTCTCTTTTCATCGTTCAACGAAAGGAGACATCACAGATGAACGATAAGGACCGCAACCTGCAGCACGCCATGATGAGCTTTGCGCTCTGGGGCGGAATGCTCGTGAACACGAAACACACAAACGGCGCCGGCGATCGCGTGATCAGCCACCCGTCCAATTTCGTGCCGATCAAGATCGACAGGGCGCGCCGGTAAGGCGAGACCCGGATCCGAAGAACAGGAAAGCCCCGGCCCGCAAGGTCCGGGGCTTTTGCTTTGTGGCGAGTTTGCGGGTTGGGCCGCGGCGGACAAGCGACTACTGAGTCAGACCCGGGACCTGACCCGCTCGCCACTCGCCACCGTCTCATGACCCTGATCCATATCGAACGTCGCGGCCCGATCGAGCTTTGGACGCTGAATCGCGCCGACAGGCTGAACGCCCTGCCCGATCCCGGCGACGGCGCCGCCTTCGCCCGCGCCTGCGAGGCGGTGAACGCGGACCGCGCGGTGCGCTGTGTGGTGCTGACCGGCGCCGGGCGCGCTTTCTCGGCAGGCGGCGATCTGAAGGCCATGCGGGATCGGTCGGGCGCCTTCGGCGGGACAGGGCCGGACATCCGCGAAAGCTATCGACGTGAAGTGCAGCTGATCGTGCGCGCCCTGTACGGGCTGGAAGTTCCGCTGGTGACGGCGGTGAACGGGCCGGCGATGGGGCTGGGTGGCGACATCGCCGGGCTGGGCGACATTCGCATCGCGTCCGAACAGGCGTCGTTCGGCGCGCCCTTCCTGCGGCTGGGCATTCTGCCGGGCGACGGCGGCGCCTGGCTGCTGCCGCGCAACGTCGGCTACGCCCGGGCGGCGGAGATGCTGTTCACGGGCCGCACGGTGGATGCACGAACGGCGTATGACTGGGGCTTGGTCAACCGGGTGGTCCCGGCCGCCGACCTGCTGGACGAGGCGATGAAGACCGCAGGCGAAATCGCCGCGCAGGCGCCCCACGCCCTGCGTATGACCAAGGCCCTGCTGCGTCAGGGGCGCGACGCGACCTTTGACCAGATTCTGGAGATGACAGCCGCCATGCAGGCGCTGGCCCACCTGACCGACGACCATGCCGAGGGCATCGCCGCCGTGCTGGACAAGCGGAAGCCGGAGTTCAGGGGGCGGTAGACGCCTGAACTCTGGCGACCCTGAGCGCCGCATCGGTCGTGGCGATGAAGCTGTCCAGCGCCGCCCGCATGGTGCGCTCGGCCTGATCCAGAGCTCCGGAGCCGACTGAGCCGCCGCCGGGCTCCAGCGAACGGACGAGAGCGGCCGTGGCCGCGGCCTCGAACACCATCGACATCCGGCGCAGACTGCCGGCCGCGTCGCTGATCACCAAACAGGCCGTCTGGGTGGCCGCCAGCCGGAGCATGGCGTCACCGGTCCGGTCGGACGACGCGAGCAGGGCCTGAAGGATCGCCTCGTCCGCGGAGGCCTTCGCGTCAGGCACCGTCGGCGCCCTCGCCCGAACGCGGAGCCGCCGACGGCGGCGGCGTGAGCCCGCTGGACCGATACAGGGCGATCACACCCTGGGTCGTCGCAGCCTGGGCCATGATGTTCTGGTTCTGCTGAGCGGTGACCGCGTTCTCGAACATGATCCCGAGCGAGTGAGCGGCTGATTGGTACAGTGAGCCCAGAGCCATGGCCGGGGCTTCGCCCACGACCTTCACATTGGCCTGGGTGACGGCGTCGGTGATCTGGGAATTAACGGACGTGGGATAGGCCATGGTCGGGTCTTCCGATGAAAGGGCGTCAGGGATGTCACTGGCGTCAGGCGTGTCCGGAAGCGGATCGGCGTCCGTGGGTCCGGGCGCCCCGGCAGGAGCGGGCGCGGCGCGGCGGCGAGGCGGCATCGGCCGGCTCCGTCAGGCGGGCTTGTCAGCCGCGGGCGCGACCGGAGCCGCGGTCGCATCCAGGCTGTAGATCTGCATCACGCCCTGAACGGTGGCCGACTGGGCCAGAACCGCCTGCTGGTTCTGGCTGGAGACCGCGTTCTCGAACGCCAGTCCGGTGGAATGCGCCATGGTCTGGTAGAGATTACCCATGGCGACAGCAGGGGACTCGCCCAGAACCTTAACATTGCTCTGGGTGATCGCGTCGGTAACCTGATCGTTCACTGAGGTCGGGAAGGCCACGGCGTCTCTCCTGTGAAGCTTGAGAGAGCGCACATTACGACGCCCGCAAAGATTGTACAGAAATTAAAAACCGCCGCTATCCGAGAAGAGTCTTAACGCCCCGCCCGCGCCGGCCCCAGGCCAAGGGTGAGGGCGAAGACGCCGAAGCAGATCAGGCTGGACAGGGTCAGCGCCGCCACGGGCGACACGTCGATCACCAGCGCATAGGCCGCCGGGGCCACCGCTTGCAGATACCGCGCGGGGGTCAGGACCAGCGCCTGCCGGACCGCGTACCGATCCGGGCCGAAAACGTGCAGCGGCAGAACGCCGGACGCCACGGAAAGCATGCCGTTGCCCAGCCCCTGCCCCACCGCAAGCAAGGGCGCCAGACGCGCACCCCCCGCGACGGCCAGCGCCGCTCCCAGAGGGTGAAACAGGGACGCGATGCGGACGGTCAGCACCGGATGCGAACGGTGCAGGACGAGCAGATCGAACAGGCGGGCCGCGACCGCGCTGGCGGCCGTCAGCCCCGCCGCCCAGGCCGCGTGGACCGGGTTCAGTCCCAGATCACCGAGCAAACGCGGCAGATGTGCGCCCATGGCGGTCGAGACCATCCAGCCGCCCGCGAAGACGCCCGCGATCTGGATCATCCGGCGGTCCCACAGGACCGGCCGCGCCCGGTCCGCCTTCGGACAGGGAGCCGATGCTCGATGGCCGGGCAGCAGCAGCACCGTCAGCGGCAGGCAGACCAGCAGATGGGCCGTCGCCCAGACCAGACAGGCGGTGCGCCAGTCGGCGGCCTCGATCACCATGCGACTGACCGGCCAGCCGAGACCGCCGCCCAGCGCGCCGATCAGGGACACGGCGGTGATCGGCCGCCGGGCCGCCGCCCCGTGGATCTGGACCAACAGGGCGAAGGCCGTGCCGTACATCCCGATGGACATGCCCAGCCCCAGCAGGGCGACCCCGGCCAGCAAGACCGCTCCTGACGGCGCGCAGGCGATCAGCGAAAGGGCTCCGGTGAAAGCCAGATGCGCCGCGCCGAGCACGCGCCGCCCGCCCCGCCGCTCGATCCAGCGCCCGCCGAACGGGGTCAGCGCCGCGGAGATCAGAAAGGCGACGGACAGGGCGGCGAAGACGGCGGATGCGGGCAGATCGAAGGCGCGCGCCATCGGCTCCCCCAACACGCCGAGCAGGTAGTAGCTGGAGGCGAAGGCCACCATCTGACCAAGGCCGAGGATGGGAACCACGAGGAAGGTGCGAACGGACATGGCGCTGGATCGCGGGATTGCTCGTCCGGCGAAAGCGACATATCCGCGTTGCCATGTTCGAAAACCTCACACCCCGGAGCGGCCTGCCGTCACTTAACGGACTGAGGGCGTTCGAGGCCATGGGGCGGACCGGCAGCGCCACCCGCGCGGCGCAGGAGCTGAACGTGACCCACAGCGCGGTCAGCCGTCAGGTGAAGGCGCTGGAGGCGGCGCTGGGCGTTCGCCTGTTCGAGGGACCGAAACACGGACTGCGGCTGACCGAGCAGGGGCGCACGCTTTTGGCCGGGCTGACCGAGGGCTTCGACAAGCTGGCCGCCGCTGTCGGACGGATCCGGGAGCGCCGCGAACTGCGTCTGGCGGTGCATCCCAGCCTGGCCGTCAAATGGCTGGTGCCAAGGCTGGCCGATCTTGAGTCGCGCCACCCCGAGATCGTGCTGCACATCACCGAACTGGAGAACCGGGCGCTGAAGCAGAGGGGCGCCGATCTGGCGCTCAGGCACGTCGATGCGGCGATGCGCGACACACCCGGGCTGGAGGTTCTGGCGGAGAACCGGGTCGGACCGGTCTGCGCACCGGCGCTGGCCGCCTCGATCATGACGTCGACACGGCTGATCACGCGCACCCGCGAAATCGCCTGGGCGGAATGGAGCGAACTCAGCGGGCAGGCGCAGCCCGGAGGCCGCAGCCGGGTCCTGCCGCATCAGCATGTGGTGTTGGACGCGGCCCTGGCGGGGCTGGGCGCGGCGGTGCTGCCGTGGATGATCGTGGCGGATGACATCGCCGCGGGACGACTGGTCGCCCCGTTCGGCTTCGTTCCCAACGACGGGGCGCTGGCCCTGATCCGGAACGGCGGAGAGCCGGACAGCGCCGAGCGGACCCTGATGCGCTGGCTGAAGGATCAGGCGCGCGCGACGCACGCCTGATCCCTGAAGTCATCAGCCCTGACGGGCGGGCGCCTGCATCGAGCGGTTGGCCGGCACGCCCACCGAAGGCGTGCGCGACGCACCGGCGGTCTGGCCCGGCTTCATGAACTTCACCAGCACGCGCTGACCGATCAGCAGGGGCGCGTCACCGGCCGAAACCACGACCTCCACCACGCGCTCGTCCGAACGCTGCGAGGGATCGTCCGAGGCCAGTTTGCGAGCGCCGAAGACGGCGGCGCGACGCATGACCGTACCGACATAGACCTTGGACGGATCACCTTCCGGCGTGATCTCGACCTGCTGACCGTCGGCGACGTTCGGAATGTCGCTTTCCACGATTTCAGCGCGGGCGATACGCGGCGCGTCGGGCTCCAGATCAAACATGTTGGACACGTTCAGGGTCGAGGCGCCGGCGCCCGGGTTGGCGTAACGGCGCACGATGCGCCCGGCCGAGGGCGAACGGATGATCGTCAGTTCGACGTCATAGGCAGCCTGATCGCGACGGGCGCGAGCGGTCTGGACCGTCGCCTGCTGCGAGCCGAGGCGGGCTTCGGCCTGGGCGATGGCGTCGCGGGCCTGATCGAGGCGTTGGGCCGCGACGAAGTTGGTGGCGGCCAGACGCTCCATGCGCTCGTACTCACGACGGGCGGCGCGGATGTCGACCTGGATCAGGCGCAACTGGCTCTCGGCCGAGGCCAGATCGGCGTTGGCGGTCTGCAGGGCCAAGCGGGGCTCGTCGTCTTCCTGACGGGCGAGAATCTGTCCGGCGACGACACGGTCGCCTTCCTGCACCAGCACCTCGCGCACGACCCCGCCGCGACGGGCCGCGATCTGGATGATGCCGCCCTCGATATCGACCTTGCCGTTTGCGATGGCGGCATACGGGCTTTCAACCTTCTCGGCGGCGGCCTTCTCTTCCTCGGCCTTCTTCGCCTTGGCGTTACCTTGCAGGACGAGGAACCCGACCACGATCAGGATGACGCACGCCAGGCCGATCCAGAGCCATTTGTTTTTGAGGAAGCGCATAATGTTTCTCGGTCCGGAAAGGGCGTTCAGTGCGACGCCAGGGCGGCGTCAGGATTGGGGGTTCGGCGCTCGTCACTGGTGATGACGCCGTCTTCGATGTGGATGACCCGGTCGGCCCAGGCCTCGAGGCGTGGGTCGTGGGTCACGCAGATGACCGCGGCGCCGTGCTCGGTGGCGGCGCGACGCAGCAGGCGGATGACCACCTGACCGTTCTCGCCGTCGAGCGCCGATGTCGGCTCGTCCGCGAACAGGATGTGCGGGTCCTTGGCGAGGGCGCGGGCGATGGCCACGCGCTGCTTCTCACCACCGGACAGGGCGGTCGGACGCTGGTGCAGGCGGTGGCCAAGGCCGACCTCCTCCAGCGCCAGCCGGGCGCGCTTCTTGGCATCACCCTTGGACAGCCCCTGAAACTTCAGCACGATCTCGACCTGCTGCAGGGCGCTCAGGGCCGGGAACAGGTTGAACCCCTGGAAGATGAAGCCGCAATGATCGAGGCGGAACCTGTCGATCTTGCTCGTGGAGAAGCTCCACAGATCATCGACGTCCAGTGCATCGACACGGCCCTCCTCGGGACGCAGCAGGCCGGACAGGGCGGCGATCAGGGTCGATTTGCCCGACCCCGACGGCCCCATGACCATGGTCAGATCGCCGTGGCGCGCGTCGAAATCGACGCCCTTCAGCACCTGCACAAAGCTTTTGCCCGACTTGAATCGCTTGACCAGACCCTTGGCCTCGATGGCGAAGTCGCCGTGCTTTCCGTGAACCTTGGTATGGCCGGTCATCGCAGCAGGTCCGCAGGTTGGCTGTTCTTGAGAATGCCGAGCGACAGCAGGCCGGACAGCATGGCGATGATGATCAGACCGCCGCCGACGATCAGCAGCAGGCCGAACGGAAGGGCGATGATGACGGCGTTGGCCATCGCGAACAGCGAGATCAACCAGGTCAGGAAGATCGCCGCGACCACCCCGACGCAACCGACCCAGAAGCTGAGCTCCATAACAATGCGACGCAGGCTGCCCATGCCGACGCCAAGGGCGCGCAGCGAGGCGAACTCCTTGATGTTGGCCATGATGGCGCCGCGCAGGGTCTGCCAAGTGATGGCCACGCCGATAATGGTGCCCAGCACCACGCATCCGCCGATGATGATGACCAGAATGCCCTCCTGGAACATGGCGCCGGCGTTGGCGTCCGCCAGCTGCTGACGGGTCCAGGCCTTCCACTGGCCGTCGCCCTGGACGTTCAGCTCATCGGCCACGCGCTGGGCCTGAGAGGGATCGGACAGCTTGACCATCAGCGGACCGACGCGCGGTCCTGTATCGGCCTGCCCGACCATGCGCAGCGTGTCGCGCGACATGATCACGGTGGCCTGCATCATGTTCGGGTAGCCACGCGTAATGCCCACCACGGTGACGGTTTGCCCGTTGTACAGCGCCCGGTCGCCGAGCTTCACGCCCAGCTTGCTGGTCGCGGTCTCGTCGATGGCGACGGTGTAGGGCTGACGCAGGGCGTCGACCAGTTCCTGCGAATAGTCCGTCGGAATGGTCACCGAGCCGGGCGTGGTATCGATGACCATGGACTGCACGAACTGCTGCCGGGGCGCGCCCATCTTGGCGCGATCGGCCTGGGACATCGTGGGATCGACGTTCTTCACCGACTGGAAGGAACCGCCCGCGCCGTCCAGCGGCTGGACCTCCACCACGGCCGGATTGCGATAGGCCAGGGGGATAAAGCGACGCGGCACGCCCGACGGTCCGCCGATCAGGCTGGTGGCGCCCGGCTGCATGATGATGATGTCGGCGCTGGAGCGCTCGATGGTCGCGGTGAAGCCCTTGCCGATGCCGATGAAGACACCGGTCATCGCCAGCACCAGCAGACCCGACAGCGCGAGCGCCATCACAGCCGCCATGTAGCGGCGCCATTCGTACAGGAGGGTTGAGAGTGCTAGCGACATGAACTGTGACGTATCCCCGACGTTGGTCGCTATGTGACCGCCCCTGTGGTTGTGGCCAAGTTAAATCGGGGTAAGGCGATCACCGTTCAGGCAGGACCCGCGCGGGAAACCGTGGACGACCGGCGGAGACTGGCGCTAGGTACGCGCCAAGAGGGCCGGCGAAGAGGGTCGAGCCCAGAGGAGACCACTTCATGCTGTTCCGCTCGTTGCGTTCCGCCGTTCAGGCGACCGCGTCCATCATCGCCGTCGGCGGCGTCATGGCCATCATGGCCGCGCCGGACACCGCCCGGGCGGACGAAGGCATGTGGACCTATGACAACTTCCCCATCGCGACGGTGAACCAGCGCTACGGCACCCGCATCGACCAGCAGTGGCTGGACCGCGTGCGCAACGCCTCGGTCCGCATCCAGGGCTGCTCGGCCTCCTTCGTCTCGCCGGAAGGCCTGATCCTGACCAACTGGCACTGCGTCGTCGGCTGCTCGCAGGAACTGTCGACGCCCAGCGAAGACCTGGTGAAGAACGGTTTCCTGTCGGCCACCCGTGAGGAGGAGCGCCGCTGCCCCGGTCAGACCGCCGAGGTGCTGACCGAGATCGTGGACGTCACCGACCTTGTTCTGGCGGCCGGCGCGGGCCTCGAAGGCGCGGCCTTCAACACCGCGCGCTCGGCCGAGATCAACAAGATCCAGCAGGAAGCCTGCGCCGGCGATGCGAAGTTCAACTGTCAGGTCATCAGCTTCTACCGCGGCGGTAAGTACGCCCTGTACAAGTTCCGCAAGTACGACGACGTCCGCCTGGTCTTCGCGCCGGAAAATCAGGCCGCTTTCTTCGGGGGGGATCCCGACAATTTCAACTTCCCGCGCTACGCTCTGGATGCCGCCTTCCTGCGCGCGTACGAGGACGGCAAGCCGGTTGAAGTCGGCAACAACTATCTGCGCTGGAACCCGAACGCTCCGGCCGAAGGCGACGTAACCTTCGTGTCGGGCAATCCCGGTTCGACCTCGCGCCTGCTGACCATGAGCCAGCTGGAGCGCCTGCGCGATCAGCAACTGCCAATCACCCTGATCCAGAGCTCGGAACTGCGTGGTCGCCTGCTCGAGTACTCGCTGACCGGCGATGAGGCGAAGCGCGTCTCGTTTGACCCCATCTTCGGCCTCGAGAACAGCTTCAAGGTCTACTACGGCCAGCAAGGCGCCCTGACCGACCCGGCCTTCATGGCCCGCAAGCGTGAGGAAGAGAACGAGCTGCGCGCCCGCGTCGCCGCCGACCCCTCGCTGGTGCAGCGCATCGGCGATCCGTGGGCCGACCTGGAGCGCGTGCAGGGCGTCGCCCGCGACCTGTACCTGCCCTACCGCCAGCTGGAGCAATCGGCCGGCGGCGGTTCGCAGCTGTATTCCTACGCCCGCGCGATCGTCCGTGCGGCCAAGAACACCAACCTGACCCCTGAACAGCGCGCCCGGATGTCCGCCGCGATCTCGGCCGAAACGCCGATCTACACGGACATGGAAGAAATCCGTCTGCGCTACTGGCTGTCGAAGACCCGCGAGTATCTGACGGTCGACAATCCGCAGGTGAAGGCAATGCTGGGACGCGAAAGCCCGGAAGCGTTGGCTGACCGCCTGATCTCGGGCACCAAGCTGGCCGACCCGGCCTTCCGCGCCCAGGCGCTGACCATGACCGCCGAACAGCTGGCCGCCGCCGATCCGCTGCTGGCCTTCGTGCTGGCCAACGACGACGCGGCCGCCGCCGTCGGCGCCCGCTGGAACGCCGAGGTCAACGCCCCCACCGCCCGCGCCGCCGAGAAGGTCGCCCAGGCCCGCTTCGCGGTCTACGGCACCAACCTGTATCCGGACGCCACCTTCAGCCTGCGCCTGTCTTACGGCCAGGTGCAGGGCTGGACCTACCGCGGCGTGACCGTGCCGCCGTTCACCTACATGGGCGGCCTTTACGAGCGGGCCACCGGTTCGGAGCCGTTCAACGCGGCCCAGGCCTTCATCGACAACGAGGCCCGCGTGAACAAGGCCACGGTCTATGACTTCACCTCGACCAACGACATCATCGGCGGCAACTCGGGCTCGCCCGTGATCAACGCCAACGGTGAAGTGATCGGCGCCGCCTTCGACGGCAACATCCACTCGCTGGGCGGCTCTTTCGGCTACGACGGTGAACTGAACCGCACCGTCTCGGTCTCGACCGCCGCGATCACCGAAGCGCTGCGCAACATCTATCCGAGCCCGCGCCTGCTTCAGGAACTGGGCGTCGACCGTCCGCAACGTCGCCGCCGCTAAGACCGGCGCGACATCGTCGTACCTTCGAGGGGGCCGTCCGCACTTGCCGGGCGGCCCCTTCTGGTTTCATGGTCCGCGCAACAACGGGGCGCCCTGTCGCCCGCCCGGAGTTCTGTCATGCGCTACACCCCCGCCCTCGTCGCCGCCCTTCTGACCCTCGCCGCCGGGTCCGCCGCCCCGACCCTGGCCCGGGCTGAAGAAGGCATGTGGACCTTCGACAACTTCCCCATCGCGCGCGCCAACCAGACACTGGGCACCAACATTGATCAGGCGTGGCTGGACCGGGTGCGGTTGTCGTCGGTGAAGTTCGGCGGCTGTTCGGCCGGTCTGGTGTCCGCCAGTGGTCTGGTGATGACCAACAACCACTGCGTCGCCACCTGCGTGGCCAACCTGTCGACGCAGGAAACCAACTACGCCGAGACCGGCTTCACCCCGCGCAGCCGCGAGGAAGAGCTGAAATGCCCGGGCGGGACGGCCGAGATCCTGACCGACATCAGCGACGTGACCCAGCGCATGCACGCCGCCGGCGCCGGCTTGACGGGTCAGGCCTTCACCCGCGCCCGTGACGCCGAGGCCAGTCGTATCGAGCAGGAAGCGTGTGGCGACGCCACCGACAAACGCTGTCAGGTCGTGACCCTGTACCGGGGCGGTCAGTTCAAACTGTACACCTACAAGCGCTACTCCGACGTCCGTCTGGCGTGGGCGCCCGAGGATCGCGCGGCCACGTTCGGCGGCGATCTGGACAACTTCAGCTTCCCGCGCTTCGCCATCGATGCGGCCTTCATCCGCCTGTACGAGAACGGCGCCCCGGCCAGGACCCCGACGCACTTCAAGTGGAACGCCTCGCGCCCGGTCGAGGGCACGCCGGTCTTCGTCTCGGGCAGCCCCGGCGCGACCCAGCGCCTGCTGACGCAGGACCAGCTGTTCAGCGTTCGGGACGTGGTCCTGCCCATGGATCAACTGATCGCCTCCGAACTGCGCGGCCGCCTTATCCGCTACTCTGAGGAAGGCGAGAGTCAGGCGTTTGAGGCGATGGATCCGATCGTCTCTATCGAGAACACCTACAAGCGCGGCCTGGGCCGCATGCGCGCCCTTACCGACGCCAACTTCATGCGCATGAAGGCCGAGGCGGAAGCTGACTTCCGCAGCCGCGCCGAGGCCGGTGTCGGCGCCGACAATCCCTGGACGACGCTGACGGGGATTCAGCCTGTTCTGCGCGAAAGCTATCCGGCGTATGCCCTGCTGGAAGGCGGCACCGGGATCGGAACCACGCCGGTCGGCGGCGGCTCGCAGCTGTTCCTGTGGGCGCGCACGCTGGTGCGCGGTGCGCAGGAGCGCGGCAAGCCGTCGGCCGAACGTCTGCCCGAGTTCGCCGACAGCCGCCTGGCGGGCGTGCAGAGCGGTTTGTTCGCCGAGCGTCCGGTCTATCCGGGTCTGGAGCAGGTCCGCATGGAATGGTGGCTGTCCAAGACCCGCGAATGGCTGACGGTCGACAACGCGAACGTCCGCGCCCTGCTGGGTCAGGAATCGCCCGAAGGCCTTTCGGCCCGTCTGATCGAGGGCACGACGCTGGCCGACCCGGCGGTGCGTCGCGCGCTGTGGGAAGGCGGGCTGGCGGCCATCGAGGCTTCGGATGATCCGCTGATCCAGTACCTGCTGCGCATCCAGGAGCCGACCCGCGCGGTTCGCGCCGCTTGGGAAGAGCAGGTGCAGGCCCCGACCGACCGCGCCTCGGAACGCCTCGCCGCCCTGCGCTTCGAGACCTATGGCGACACCGTCTATCCGGACGCCACCGGCACCCTGCGCCTGACCTACGGCCAGATCGAGGGGACAGACGTTCCGGGACAGCGGTTCGGCGCCTTCACCACCTTCGACGGCCTGTGGGACCGCGCGACCGGCGCCGCCCCGTTCGACGTGGCGCCGAAGCTGCTGGCCGCGCGCGACCGGATCGACCGATCGACCGTGCTCAACATGGCCGTGTCCTCCGACACCATCGGCGGCTCGTCGGGCAGCCCTGTCGTGACGGCGGCGGGCGAGATCGTGGGGGCGAACTTCGACTCCACCGTCCTGACCCAGCGCAACGCCTACGGCTATGATCGCAATGTCAACCGCTCGGTCATCGTGACCACCGGCGCGGTGACCACGGCCCTGCGCGATGTCTACGGCATGCAGTGGCTGGTGGAGGAACTCGGGGTCCGCTGAAGAGGGCTCGGTGGCTGTTGGCTAGCGGGCGACCTGCTTCGCCGTCCAGACAGAAAGAAGCCCCGCTCGGCGATCCGGGCGGGGCTTTTCATTGTCTGCTCGATGGCTGTTGCGGGACACTCGCCACTCGCAACTCCCTAGAGCTGGCTCATCTTTTGCTGGGCCTTCGAGAAATACTGCCAGCCGGTCCACAGGGTGATGATCGCGGAGAGCCAGGTCAGCGTGACGGCGAAGGTCTCGAAATGGCCCTGCCATTCCGGGGTCGTGCCGTCCGGGTTGGTCAAACCGAAGGCATCCCACAGCAGGGTCAGTTGCAGGGCCCCCAGCGCCAGCATCTGCAGGGTGGTCTTCCACTTGGCCAGCAGGGTGACCGGCAGCTTGACCTTGCCCGCGACGGTCTCGCGCAGGGCCGACACGGCGAACTCACGGAACAGGATCAGGCCACAGGGAATGGCAATGCCCGGCAAGGAGCCCGAGGCCAACACGCCCAGAATGGCGCCGGTGATCAGAACCTTGTCGGCGATAGGGTCGAGAATGGCGCCCCAACGGGTGGTGGCGTGCCAACGGCGTGCCAGGAAGCCGTCGACCCAGTCGGTCGAGGCCGCGACGGCGAAGATCCAGAACGCCCAGACTCCGAAGCTGAGTTGCTGTTCGGGCGACAGGAAGCCGTCCATGAAACCGGGCGCCGCGCCCGCCAGCATCAGGAACATCACCACGCCCGCCAGCAGGCGCAGGCCGGTCAGGATGTTGGGGATGGGATTGGCGTGGTGGGTGGGGGTCATCGCAGCCTTCCGAAAGGGGACGTCCGGTGTGCCATGCTTCGCGAGGCGAGGCGAGGCGTCAGAGAGCCGCTAGGTCAGGGGTTCGAAGCGGCCCGGTCCCTTCAACGCGCGAAGGACGCCGTCGGCTATGCCGAAATGCAGGCCGATCAGCTTGATCTGGCCCGCGGCCTCGCGTTCGGCGATCCACGGGAAGGTGCGCAGGTTATCCAGCGACAGGCGAACCACCGCCTCTTCCGCAGCCTGCCCCTGCTCGTTCTCGGACACTTCCTCGCAGACCCGGCGCACGACAGGCGCGCCCTGCGCGACCCAAGGGGCGACGAAGTCCTGCACATTGTCCGGCGCGCCGTGGATCATGGCGTTCACCCCGCCGCACGAGGCGTGGCCCATGACCACGATGCGCGAGACGTTCAGCACCTTCACGCCGAACTCCAGCGCCGCCGACACCCCATGCAGATGACCGTCGGGCTCATACGGCGGAACCAGATTGGCGACGTTGCGCACCACGAACAGCTCGCCCGGCGCGGCGTCGAAGATCAGGGCCGGATCGGCGCGGCTGTCGGAACAGGCGACGATCAGGGTATGCGGCTTCTGCCCCTTGGCGAGCGCTTCATATTCGGCGCGGGCCTCGGGCCAGTGGTCTTTGCGGAAGCGGCGATAGCCGGCGGCGATCTGGTCGGTCATGGGGGCGGTATAGGCGATCCGCTGCGCTTGGGGGAGAGGGTGACGTTCGACCCCGTCAGCGCCCCCTGCGCCCCTGCCCGTCGATCAGGACCGCCTGCTGCCACGGGCTGGGCGCCTTGTCGGTGCGGTGGATGCAGCCGACCCAGCAACAGGGCCGTTTCTTGCCCTCCCGCAGTTCCTCGGCTGTTCGGACGATGCGCCGCTGACGCGTGGCGGGCTGTTTGGCGTCCTCGACCCAGCAGATGAACTCGTTGCGGCCCAGCGGCGTCAGCCCCTGCCACAACGCCAGCACCTCCGGATCGGTCTGCAGGGCGGTCCTCATGTCTTCGCCCGCGACATGGACCGTGCCCTCCGCGAACTCGCTCATGCAAACGCCCTTCCCGCTCGACGCCCTATCCTACCCCCCGGCGCCCGGGCGGAAAAACCCGTAAATTCGTTCGGCCAACGCCTGACTTACACCATCGACCTTGACCAGATCGGCGACCGAGGCGCGACCGACGCCCTTGGCGGAGCCGAAGGCGTGCAGCAAGGCCTTCTTCCGACCCGGACCGACCCCTTCGATCTCGTCCAGCGGGTTCTTCTTGATGTCCATCGAACGCCGCTTGGCGTGGGCGCCGTTGGCGAAACGGTGCGCCTCATCGCGCAGACGCTGGACGTAATAGAGAACCGGCGACTTCAGCGGCAGCATGAAGGGCGGTTTGCCGGGAATAAAGAAATGCTCCTTGCCCGCGTCGCGGTCCGGTCCCTTGGCCACGCCCACGGCCACAATGTCGTCCAGCCCCAGATCGGCAAGCACCGCCTGCACCTCGGCCAGTTGCCCGGCGCCGCCGTCGATCAGCAGCAGGTCGGGACGGTCGACCTCCTCGCCCTCGTCCTCATCCTTCACCAGACGACTGAAGCGACGGCGCATGACCTCGCGCATCATGCCGTAGTCGTCGCCGGGGGTCAGTTCGTCGCCCCGGATGTTGAACTTGCGGTACTGGTTCTTGAGGAAGCCCTCGGGTCCCGCGACCACCATGCCGCCGACGGCGTTGGTCCCCTGGATGTGGGCGTTGTCGTAGATTTCGATCCGCTCCGGACGGCTCTCCAGACCGAAGGCCTCGCACAGCTCATCAAGGATTTTCGACTGGGCGGAGTTCTCGGCCAGCTTGCGGCCCAGCGCCTCGCGGGCGTTGGTCAGGGCGTGATCGACCAAGGCCTTGCGGTCGCCCCGAGCGGGCTTTTCGATGCTGACGACCCGGCGGCCGTCATCCAGCTTGGCCTTCATGGAGAAGGCCTCTTCCAGAAGTTCCTTCTCATGCGGGATCACATTGGACAGGATCTGCCGGGGCACCGGCTTGTCCTCGTAGAACTGGCCCAGGAAGGCGGCCAGGATTTCCGGATCGGTATCGGTCCGGTCCACGCGGGGGAAGTAGGCGCGGCCGCCCCAGTTCTGACCGCCCCGATAGAAGAAGACCTGCACACAGGCCTGACCGCCATCGGAGTACAGGGCGAAGACATCCGCCTCGGCCACGCCCTCGGCGCTGACCGAATTCTCCATCGAAATGGCCGACAGGGCGCGGATGCGGTCACGGACACGGGCGGCCTGTTCGAAATCCAGATCGTCCGAAGCCGCCTGCATCTCGGCGGACAGCCGCCCGATCACCGCGCGCGACTTGCCGCGCAGGAAGGCCTCGGCCTCATCGACCAGACCTTCATAGTCCTCCAGCGAGATCAACCCCGTGCAGGGCGCCGAGCAGCGCTTGATCTGGTGCAGCATGCAGGGTCGCGTCCGGGTCTCGTAGACGCTGTCCGAACAGGACCGCAGCAGGAAGGCCTTCTGCAGGGTCGTCAGGGTCCGGTTCACCGCCCAGGTCGAGGCGAAGGGGCCGAAATAGTCGCCCTTGATCGTGTGCGCCCCGCGGTGCTTTCGAACCTGCGGCGCCCGGTGATCGCGACGGATCATCAGTTCGGCGAAGGACTTGTCGTCGCGCAGCACCACGTTGAAGCGGGGCTTCAGTTTCTTGATGAAGTTGGATTCCAGCAGCAGGGCCTCGGTCTCGGACGCCGTGACCACCAGCTCCATCGAGCGGGTCAACGAGACCATCAGGCCGATGCGCTGGGTATGGAACCGCCCCTGCGCATACTGAAGGATGCGCTTCTTGATCGACCGCGCCTTGCCCACATACAGGCAGGCCCCGTCTTCGCCGTACATGCGATAGACGCCCGGCTTGTCGGGCGCGCGGCGCGCCTCATCCCTGATCAGGTCGGCGGCCTGCAAGGGCGAATCGGTGGCGGGCATCTCCTCGGTCATCGGGCGCAATATAGGCGTCCCCGCGCCGCCGCGAAGCGTCAGCAGTCGATCAGAACCGACGAACCATCACGACGCCCGCGATGACCAGCGCCACGCCGGCCATGCGGCCGAGACTGATCGGGTTCTGCGGCGTGCCGAAGGCGCCGAAATGGTCGAGGATCAGGCCGATCAGAAGCTGCCCCGCCACCATCAGGGTGATGGTCAGGGCGACGCCCAGACGCGGTACGCCCCAGGCGGCGGCGACCACGAAGATGGCGCCGTACAGACCGCCGATCCATGCGTACCAGGGCAGGGCGCGCGCGGCGGTCAGGTCCGGCTTGGCCTGCAGGATCATGGCGATGATGCCCAGCGCCGCCGTGCCGACCGCGAAGGAGACGAAGGCCGCGTTCACCGGCGAGCCGACGGCGGTCATCAACTTCGCATTGGTCGGCGCCTGAAGCGCGGTGGCGCCGCCGGCGAAGACGACAGCGATCATGGACAGCAGCATCGGGTTCATGCCGCCATGGCTATCACCCTTGTCGACGGCGCGCACCGGGTCTCAGCGACCGAGAATGAACCGGACGGCGCGTTCTCCCTCCGCGTCGCCTGCCTGACCGAACTCGACATTGATGTCGCGGTGGCTGTCGTCCGGAGCGACGATGACCTGCGCCTGACCGCCCGCGCGAGTCAGGGCGGCGGCCAGCGCCTCGCTCTGGCCCCGGGCGTCATCACGGCTGGAGATGTAGAAGATCAGATAGGGCGGATAGCGCACGCCCGCCCGGACAAGCAGGGTCGGCGACAAGGCCGCGGCGTTGTCGCCGAAGGCTTCCGAATAGAGATTGCCCAGGAGGCGTCCGGCGGGCCCGTTTCCACGGTCCCCGGTGGCGTCATAGCCCGCGCCGTCCAGCAGAATCACCCCCGCCAGATCGGACGGCTGAAGCCCCACACCGGCCAGATAGGTCGGATCGGCCCCGACCAACGCCGCCAGGTGGGCTCCGGCGGAATGGCCCATCAGGAAGAGCGGGCGGCCCGGATGGGTCCGCTTCAGCGCCACGACGGCGGCGGCGACGTCCTGCGCCTGCTCACGCGGCGTGACCTGGGGCACCAGTCGATAGCCGATGGAGGCGAGGGTTAGCCCGTGCCTTTGGGCGTACTCCGGCAGGCTGTGCACCATGGCCTTATCGCCCATCGACCAGCCGCCGCCGTGAATATAGGCGAGCACCGGTCCCGTCCCGGCTCCGGCGTAGAGATCATAGGCCTGCTTCGGATCGGAGCCGGTCGAGATCGAGGTGTGCGGGGCATTGGACCGGCCGCTCTCGACGGCGCGATCGGCCCGACGGCGGCGACGATCCCCCCGACGCGGGCGGTCCTGTGCGGCGGCCGTTCCGGCGGCGAAGGCGGCGGCGAGCCCGATCATCAGGGCAGTGCGGCGATGCAGTTCACGCATGGTGTGTCTCCTGAAGCCCCCGGAGTCTCCAACGCCAAGCTTGGCCGGTTCCGTCGCTACCAGTGCGGCGTCGCCTCAGCCTCGCCGAACACCTCCGCCAATCGCGCTCGCGTCGAACGATGCGCGTCCTCGGGCAGGGCGGCCGGATCGAACCAGCCGATCTCGGCGATCTCCCCATGGCTGGAGCGCTCCGTCATCGTGAACCGGTCCATCCGGTAGACCAACACATGGTCGCCCCGGAAATAACGCTCGTTCGAATGAACACTGACCAGAACAGGCCGCCCCTCGACGATCAGACCGGCCTCCTCGCGCATTTCCCGGATCAGGGCGTCCTCGGCCGTCTGCCCCCGCTCGACCCCGCCGCCGGGCAGCCACCAGCCGTGGACATAGGTGTGCTTGACCAGCAGCACCCGCCCCTCGCCGTCCACCGCAACCCCACGCACGCCCAGCGTCATCCCCCGCGTCGCCCGCGAGAAGGCGAAGAACAGGGGTCGGGTAAAGGGTTCGATGCGCGTGCGCCAAGTGGTCATCCGGCGACGATAGGCCCTGATGCGTTCTTGAACAGCAGGGCCGGTGCCTTTATTGCCGGTCGCATCAAGGAGCTTTCCATGCTGGCCCTCTACATCATCCTCGGCTTCGTCGTCGTTCTCGGCGTCATCAACTTCATCGAGTTCGGCCGGGTTGACTAAGCCCGCCGCTGATCGCGGCGCCGCTCTGGTCACCGGCGGCGGCAAGCGGATCGGCAAGGCGATCTGTCTGGAGCTGGCCCGCGCCGGCTTCGACGTTGTGATCCATTATCGCGGATCGAAGGACGCGGCGGAGGCCGTGGCCGATGAGGTGCGCGCCTTGGGCCGCCGGGCGGCCACCGTACAGGGCGACCTGTCTCTCGAAGCCGAAGTACGCGGGATCGTCCCCGCCGCCGTCGAGGCCCTCGGCCCGCTGACCGTGCTGGTGAACAACGCCTCGGTGTTCGAGGATGACCGGGTCGGTGCGCTGGAGCGCGATATCTGGGACGCCCACATCGAGACCAATCTGCGGGCGCCTATCGTCCTGTCCGAGGCCTTCGCGGCCCGGGCGCCCGACGGCGGCAGCATCGTCAATCTGCTGGATCAGCGGGTTCTGAAGCCCGATCCCCGCTTCTTCTCCTACGCCCTGTCGCGCAACGGCCTGTGGTGGGCGACGCGGACGATGGCGCAGGCCTTGGCGCCCCACATCCGGGTGAACGGCGTCGGTCCCGGGCCGACCCTGCCCTCCATCCATCAGAGCCCCGAAGACTTCGCCGCCGAGGCCGCCGCCGTGCCCCTACAGAAGGCCGGAAGTCCTGAGGCCGTGGCCGCCGCCGTGCGTTGGCTGGTTGAAGCCGACCTCGTGACGGGCCAGATGATCGCCGTCGACGGGGGCCAGCATCTGGCCTGGCGAACCCCGGACATCGTGGAGTAGCCCGTGGCAGCCCCGTCCCCCCTCCCCTTCCCCGTTTCCGGCGCCCCGGTGCGCGAGGGCCTGACCGTCTTCGTCCGCGGGCTCGAAGTCGCCGCAGGCATCGGCGTCTATGATCACGAACAGGGCCGCCTGCAGCGACTGGTGATCGACGTGACGCTCGAGATGACGCCCGCGCCGATCGAACGACTGGGCGACACGATCAACTACGAGACCGTCGCCGAGGCTGCTCGCGCCATCGTGGCGGAAGGCCACATCGGGCTGGTCGAGACCTTCGCCGAACGGCTGGCGCTGGCCATGCTCAAGGACGCGCGTGTCCGCCGCTGCGCCGTGCGGATCGAAAAGCCGGGCGCGCTGGGCGGCGAAGCGGTTCCGGGCTGCGAGCTGGTTCTGGCCCGCTAGACGCCGGGTCGATCAGGACGCCACAGGTTGCGCCGCGCGAACGGGGCCGTCATACCTGACGGTGGACTTGAAGGACCTCCGATGGCCGAACCGGGCGATCCGCAACACCCTGATGATCATGACGATCATGTCGGTTTCTCTTCCGCGGCCTCGCTGCAGGGCCGCGCCCGCGAGGTCGCGCCGGAGCCCGAGCCGGAACCCGAACCCACGCCGGATCCCGAACCGGCGCCTGTCACCGCCATCAAGCCGGAGCGTGAGCCGGACCTGTTCGACCCGGCCCCGCCGCGCCCGGTGATCGAGACGCCCGAACCCGTGATCCCGCCGCCCGCGCCCGAGGCGGCGCCGAAGCCGAAGTCGCGTCCGGCCTCCGCCGATTCGATCTTTGAACCCTCGCCGGGCTTCACCGGCCGTTCGAAGGATCGGGAAGAGGTCCGCGATCCCCCCGGCGGCGGCACGGGCCTGTACTCGGTTTATGCGCTGATCCTGCTGGCCGTACCGACGGTCGGGGTGTCGGCGATGATCGCCCTGCTGGCTGTCACAGGCCGTCCCGGGCCGGAAGACGACCTGTCCCGCTCGCACTTCATCTTCCAGCAGCGCACCCTGTGGGCCGCAGCCATCGCCGTCATGGCAGGCGTGATCCTGCTGGCGGCTCCGTTCGGTCTGGGCGTGCCCCTGCTGTTCCTCGCGGCGCTGTGGGTGGTGCTGCGCGGCGCCGTCGGCGTCTGGACCCTCAAGGCCGGCAAGCCCGTCGCCCGCCCACGCGGCTGGTGGATTTGAGGCCTGATTTCGGGAACGCGAAGCCGATCAGCGGATTGCAGCCGTGACGACCGGCGAAGACCGGTCAGGAGTGTCCCATGACCATCTTACGCGATGTCCGCGCCGAGCAACGTTTTGAGCAGGGCTTCACCGACGCCGATGGACAGGTGCGGCTCGTCTTCGCCGACTATGCGGTTCAGGGCGATACGCGCGTGATCCTGCATGTGGAGGCCGATCCCGCCCTGCGCGGCGGCGGCGCGGCGGGCCGGTTCATGCAGTCATTGGCCGCTCACGCGCGGAACGAGGGCCTGAAGCTCCAGCCGCGTTGCAGCTATGCTGTGCTGTGGCACAGACGCCATCCGGAATACGACGACCTGCTGGCGTAGGCCTCGCCGCCCGGAGCGCGGCGGCGGCGTCAGATCACCCGGCTGACGATGGCTTTCAGGGTCTCGGACTTCGACGGCAGGTCCGAGGCCAGACGCCCGGCGATCTCGCGCGCGCCGACCGGATAGGCGTCGCCGCCTTCGGCGATCTCCTTGGCCATGGCGGCGGCCTGCATCAGGACAGCCTCCAGAGCCTCGACCTGCTCGACCGCCAAGGCCCTGGCCTCAAGCTGAAGCCGCTTCACGCGATCCGCGGTGCTCTCGGGCCGGCGCATGAGATCATACACCTCGGCTTCGGCCTGAACGAGGCGCAGATCGGGCTGGGCAGGCGGGGTGCGCTTGGGCATGGCGGTCTCTCCTGACCAACCAATGCGGGCTGAGTCCGCGAGGTTCCCGTGTTGACCGAGCCCGGTTTCACAAAAGCGGGGCCGTGACTTTCTCGCCTCAGGTGAGTTCCGGTCAGGCCGCGTCTTCGCGGGCCTCGAAGCGGGCCTCGGCTTCACGAACCGCCTCGACAGCCCGGTCCACGACGTCAATCCCCGCGCCCGGCTTCACGCTTTCAACCGTCAGGATACGGCGGAAGGCGCGGGCGCCGGCGCGGCCGTGCATGACGCCCAGTACATGCCGGGTCATGTGCGCCAGATGCACCCCCTCCTCCAGCCGGGCGACCAGATAGGGACGATAGCGTTCCAGCGCCTCATACGCGTCCACGTCCGGGGTCGTGACACCGAACATGCGGCGGTCGGCCTGCCCCAGCAGCGCGGGCTCGTGATAGGCGGCCCGCCCCAGCATGACGCCGTCCAGTTGGATACCGTCATCGGCGGCCATGTGCGCCTCGGCCTCGTCGAGATTGGCGATGCCGCCGTTGATGCTGATCGACAGATGCGGACGCTCGCGCTTCAGACGACGCACCAGCGCGTAGTCGAGCGGCGGTACGTCCCGGTTCTCCTTGGGCGACAGCCCCTTCAGCCAGGCCTTGCGGGCATGGACGATGAAGGTGTCGATGCCCACGGCTGCGCTGGCGTCGACGGTGGCGAACAGGCTGACCTCGGAGTCCTGATCATCGACTCCGATGCGGCATTTGACGGTGGCCGGGACCGAGACGGCGCTTTTGATGGCCGCCATACAGTCAGCGACCAGCTCCGGCTCACGCATCAGGCAGGCGCCGAACTTGCCGGACTGGACCCGGTCCGAGGGGCAGCCGACGTTGAGATTGATCTCGTCATAACCGTACTGCTCGCCGATGCGGGCGGCCTCGGCCAACTGGGCGGGGTTCGAGCCACCGATCTGAAGCGCCACCGGATGCTCGACATCGGCGAAGCCCAGCAGCTTGTCGCGGTCGCCGTTCAGCACCGCCGGAGCCGTGACCATCTCGGTGTACAGCAGGGCGCGGCTCGACAGCGCGCGATGGAACGCCCGGCAGTGCCGGTCGGTCCAGTCCATCATCGGGGCCACGGACAGCCTACGGTCGAGGATCTTCGACATGGTGTGGGGTTTGAGCGTTCAGGCGGGAGGTCAGGAGCGCGCTATATAGGCGAGACCGTCCCGAAACGCGATGTTCGCCCCGAAAGGCGCGGCGGAGCCGAAGCCCCGACCGGATGCAGCGCACCCGGCCGGGTCCCGGTCCGACTTTAGCGGATCGACTGTTCCTCGATCGGCAGGCCCAAGGCCTCCAGTTGCGGGCGCACCACCGAGGCGTCGCCGACGACGACCCAGACGAATTGGTCCGGATGGATGTCGCGGCGGGCGGCGGCATCCATCTGGGCGGCGGTCAGGGCCCGCGTGCGGCTGGCGAGGGTCGACTGATAGTCGTCCGGGCGGCCGTACAGGGCGTTCGAACGCAGGGCGCCGAGGATCTGGCCCGAGGTCTCGAAGCCGCCCGCCAGCGACCGGGTGTTGCCGTTGATGGTCCGCTCCAGCTCTGTCGGCGAAACGCCGTCGGTTTCCAGGAAGCGGTCGTACTGGGCGATCAGGGCCGCGACGGAGTCACCGGTGCGGTTGGCCTGGACCGGCGCATTCACGATGTAGGGCACGCGGTGTTCGAGCGCGTTGATGCCGCCCCGCACGCCGTAGGACCAGCCCTTGGTCTCACGCAGGTCCGAGTTGATCCGCGACAGGAAGTCCGAACCCAGCGTCACGTTCGCCGCGTTCAGCGCCAGCAGGTCATCGGTGCCAGACACCGGCAGGACCGCGCCGCCGTAGATCAGCGACTGGGGCGACTGCGGACGGTCGATCAGGACGATACGGTTGCGCGGCGCGGGGATCGGGGCCGAGAAGTCCTTGGTCCCCTTCGGCGTCGAGGGGGCGCGCCAGTCGCCGAAGGCGGCTTCCAGCTGCGGCGTGACCTCGGCCAGCGGCAGGTCCGAGACGACGAAGATCGTCGCATTGTCCGGGCGCACCCAGGCGTCGTGCGTCGCGACCAGATCGGCGCGGGTCAGGGCGGTCAGGCTCGCTTCGTCCCCAGACCCCGTGAACGAACGGCCATAGGGGCTGTTCGGGCCGTAGATCAGCGGCGGCAGGGCGCGCGCGGCGATAGCGCCGGGGTTGGTGCGTTCGCTGGCCAGACCCGAAAGACGGGTGGCGCGGATACGCTCGACTTCCGAAGGAGCGAACGCCGGGTTGCGCACGACGTCCGACAGCAGGGCCAAGGCCGGCGTCAGGTTGGCCGTCACCGTCGAAAGGTCGGCCGAGGTGCGGTCCATCGAGGCGCCGACGTTGATCGAGGCGCCGAGGCGTTCCTCCTCTTCAGCCAGCTGGTTGGCGTCCCGGGTCGTGGTGCCCTCGTCCAGCAGGTCCAGCATCATGGCCTGGGCGCCCAGTTGGTCTGCGCGGTCGGCGGCGAAGCCGGCATTGAACTCGACCGCGACACGGGTCACCGGAACGGTGTCGACCTGGGCGTAGACCACCTCGATGCCGTTCGACAGCCGGGTGCGTTCCACGGCCGGGAAGCTCAGGTCCGGCACCTGACCGACTTCCGGCATAGGCATGCGGGCGACGCGTTCGATTTCAGCGGCCGGGGCCGGAGCGGCGCCCGGCGGGCTGGCGGCGGCCTCGGTGTAGGCTTCACGCTCGCCCGGCGCGATGGTCATGTCGAAGACCGGGCGCGTCAGCCAGCGCTGCATGGCGGCCGTGACCTGGGCCGGGGTGACCGAGGCGTATTCGGCCAGTTCCTTCTTGTAGTGGTCGGGATCGCCCGCATACAGCTGGCCCTCCGCCAGCACGTTGGCCTTGCCGTTGACCTGCTCGAGGCTCTGGATACGGCGCGAAACATACTGGGTGGCGACGCGCGAGACTTCTTCCTCGGTCGGGCCGTTGGCGATGAAGTCGGTGACGATGGCGTCCAGACGACGGCCCACCTCGGCGGCGTCCTGCCCCGGCTTGACGTCAACCGAAATGTCGAAAATGCCGACACGGTGGAAGTCCGAGAGCGACGAGGAGACCGACACGGCAGTTTGTTCGTCACGCACCAGCTGGGTGTCGAGGCGCGAGGAGGCCAGCCCGCCGAGCACCTGGGCGGCGACGGCCAGCGGCACGGCGTCATCGCTCAGCAGCCCCGGAACGGCCCAACTGCGGGTCAGACGGGTGTTGGCGACGCGGTCATGCATCGTCGCCACGATCGGGGCGGCGAGGGTCGGGACGTCAGCCTCCGCCGGGGTGTTCACCGGACCGCGCGGGATCGGACCGAAATAGCGGTTCATCAGGGTGCGAGCGGTCGTCTCGTCAATGTCGCCCGACAGGACGACGATGGCGTTGTTCGGACCATAGTTATCGCGGAACCAGTTCCGCACCGTTTCAAGGCTGGCGGCGTCGAGGTCGGCCATCGAACCGATGGTCGAGTGACGGTAGGGGTGGCCTTCCGGGAAGAGAGCTTCCAGCTGTGCGTACTCGAACATGCCGTAGGGCTGGTTGTCGCCCTGACGCTTCTCGTTCTGGACCACGCCGCGCTGCAGATCGAGCACGTCCTGTCCGACCTCGCCGAGCAGATAGCCCATGCGGTCGCTTTCAAGGAACAGGGCCTGTTCCAGCGCCGGGGTCGGGACGGTCTGGAAATAGTTGGTGCGGTCGAACCAGGTCGTGCCGTTCAGGTTCGACGGCCCGAGGTTGCGCATGCGGCCGAGGTAGCTGCCCGGAGCGTTCTCCGAACCGCCGAACATCAGGTGTTCGAACAGGTGGGCGAAACCGGTCGATCCGGCGGGCTCGTCCTTCGAGCCGACGTTGTACCAGACCGAAATCGCCACCACCGGCGCCTTGCGGTCCTCGTGCACGATCACGGTCAGACCGTTGTCCAGCTGGAAGCGCTTCCAGGGAATGTTCACCTCGGACACCAGCTGCGACACGGGGGCCGCTTGCGACCGGGTGGGCTGGGCGGCCGCGGCCGCATGGCCCGCATGTCCTGCGTGCTGGGCGAAGGCGATCGTCGGCGATGCGACGGCGATAAGGGCGGCAAGCGATACGGCGCGGAACTTCATCTACAGGATCCTCGGTAAGCAAAAGCTGCCGGACCTTAACGACAACCTCCCCAGACACAATCCTGACACCTTGCAGACGCGACGACATATCGCGAACATTGGCCCTCGACGGGAGAGAGGCGCCATGGCGGGTTGCGGTCATCTGAACACCATCAACCGGGTCACGCCGGGGTCGAAGGGCTGCGAGGAGTGCCTGAAGACGGGCGGCTGGTGGGTGCATCTGCGCCTGTGCAGGACCTGCGGCCACGTCGGCTGTTGCGATGACAGTCCCAGCCGCCACGCCAGCGCCCACCACCGGGCCACCCACCACCCGATCATCGAGGGCTATGACCCGCCGGAGGGTTGGGGCTGGTGCTATGTCGATGAAGCGTTCGTCGATCTGCCCGACCAGACGCCGCAGCTGGGGCCGATCCCGAAATTCTTCTGACGTCCCGTAACCGGCGCGATCAGGCGCCGGTCTTCTCGCGCTCGTCTTCTTCCTCCAGCGCCTCGGCGGCTTCCTCGTTGAGGGCCTGACCTTCGCGATGCGGCTTGATGTAGGGTTCGGGCTTGGTGGTGCGGATGTTGCCGCGCATCAGCGAGCGACCGCCGGTGATGCCCTCGACCATCTGGATCGACAGCCGCTCCTCATCGCGACGACGCACATCCTCGATGGTCTCCTCGGCTTCCTGATGGGTGAAGCCGAGGTCGATCAGCACCTGATAGCCGAACACCAGCGCGCTCTCGAAGGTTTCGCGCAACTGGTACTCGACCCCGGCCTGCACCAGACGAATGGCGTGGCCGCGGTCGTAGGCGCGCACGAACAGCTTGGTCAGCGGGAACTCCGCCTTGACCAGTTCCACGATCTTGTCGGCGTCTTCCTGCTTGTCGACACAGACCAGAATGGTCTCGGCCTTTGCCGCCCCTGACGCCCGCAACACATCCAGCCGGGTGCCGTCGCCATAGTAGACCTTGAAGCCGAAATTCCCGGCGGCCTGGATCATCTCCACGTCCATGTCGATGATCGACACGTCCACGTCGCGCGCCAGCAGAGGCTGGGACACGACCTGGGCGAAGCGGCCGAAGCCGATGATCAGCACGCGCTCCCGCAGGTTCTTCGCCTTGTCGACGCCGTCCGCCTCTTCCGGATTCAGGGTCTCGGCAGGCATGAAGCGGCTGACGAGGATGGTGGTGATCGGGGTCAGCATCATCGACAGGATGACCACCGCGCTGGCGATGGCGGCGATACGCCCGTCGAACACGCCGGTCGCCAGCGCCGCGCCGTAGAGAACAAAGGCGAACTCCCCGCCTTGGGCGAACAGGACGGCGCGCTCGACCGCCTCGCGCTCGCTGGCCTTGAAGATGCGGGCGACGCCGTAGATGGCGACGGCCTTCACCGCCATGAAGGCGATCACGCCACCGATGACCACCTGCCACTCTGCCAGCACCACCGCGAGGTCCAGCGACATGCCGACGCTGAGGAAGAACAGGCCCAGAAGGATCGCGCGGAAGGGCTCCACATCCGCTTCCAGTTGATGGCGGAAGGTGGATTCCGACAGCAGCACCCCCGCCAGAAAGGCGCCCATGGCCATCGACAGGCCGCCGAGGTCCATCAGCCAGGCGGCGCCGACCACGACCAGCAGAGCCGCCGCCGTCATGACCTCGCGGCCACCGTAGCGAGCGAGGATGCGGAACACCGGGTTCATCAGGAACTTGCCCGCGAACAGCACGATGGCGATGGCTCCGACGGCGAGCAGAAGGGTGCGCCACAGCGGCGGCCCGCCTTCACCGGCCAGTCCCATGACCGAAGCCATCACCGCCACGATCGCCAGCAGCGGCACGATGGCGAGGTCTTCCAGCAGCAGGATGGAGATGGCGCGACTGCCCTGCGGCGAGCCCATCTGGCCCCGCTCGTCCAGCATCTGCATGATGACGGCGGTCGAGCTGAGCACGAAGCCCATGGCGACGATGAAGGACACAGGCGCGGAATAGCCCGCGGCCATGCCGGTCAGGGTCAGCAACAGACCGGCGCCCAGCACCTGGGCGGCGCCCAGGCCGAAGATGTCCTTGCGCAGACTCCACAATCGGGTTGGCCGCATCTCCAGTCCGATGATGAACAGGAAGATGACCACCCCGAACTCGGCGACGTGCAGGATCGTCTCCGGTTCCTTGAACAGCCCGACGCCGAACGGGCCGATGGCCAGACCGGCCGCCAGATAGCCCAGCACGGAACCCAGTTGCAGGCGTCGGAACAGCGGCACGGCGACCACGCCCGCCGCCAGCAGGGCCGCAACATGCCCAAGCTCAAGTCCGCCAGCCTCGGCCATGCGTCATCCCCTCATCCGCGAAGCTTCCATAGTGGGGGCTGGCGGCCTGAATCGCCACCCCGTAGCGTCAGGCTTCGTCAGGATCGCGCGCCACAGTTTGGCCTGACCTTCACTGGCCAGATGAGCGAACCAGCAAGGGGAGAGACGCAATGACCGACCGTCCGTTGAAGTCCGCCGTCGTCGTGGCGATGAGCGCCCTGATGACCATCGGCGCCGCACCCGCGCCGATCAACGCCCCGCAACGAAATCTCGCCCGGGACGGCGAGGTGTCCGCCGCCGCCTGCGCCGAGGTCGGCATTACGCTGCGAACGCCGGACAGACCGGTGGCCGCGCCGCCTCGTCTGCAGGTGCGCCCGGCGCCGACGCCCCCTCCCCCCGCCGCGGAGGCCACCCAGATCGATGAAGTCGTCGTCACCGGAGCGCGTGTGCAGCGCGATCCGACCACGTCGCCCACGCCCTTGATAACCGTCACCAGAGAGGAACTGATGACGACGGGCCAGAGCACCGTCGTCGACTATCTGGCCACTGTGCCGGCCGCCTCAAACTCGGTCGTTCCGGGCGCGCCGCCGCCCGCTGTCCATGCCGACACCGAGCGCTATCCCGACGCACGCCCCAATCCGGTCCACCGGGTCGCTGACCAGCCGGTCTCGACCTTCTCCATCGACGTGGACACCGCCAGCTATTCGAACACCCGCCGCTTCATCAACGAAGGCCGCACGCCGCCCGCCGATGCGGTCCGGGTCGAGGAGCTGGTCAATTATTTCGACTATGGCTACGCCCGTCCCCGCTCGGCGCGGGAGCCGTTCGCGGTCACGACGGTGGTCGCTGCCTCGCCCTGGTCGCCGGGGCGTCAGATCGTGCATGTCGGGCTACAGGGTTATGAGTTGCCCGACGCCGAGCGTCGGCCGCTGAACCTGACCTTCCTGGTGGACGTCTCCGGCTCGATGGGCAGTCAGGACAAGCTGGATCTGGCGCAAAAGTCGATGAACCTGATCATCGACCGGCTGCGTCCGCAGGACCACGTCGCCGTCACCTACTACGCCGAAGGCGCCGGTACGACCCTGGCCCCGACGCCGGGCGACCAGAAGCTGAAACTGCGCTGCGCGGTCGCCAGCCTTTACGCCTCGGGCGGCACCGCCGGGGCGACCGGCATGACCAACGCCTACGATCAGGCCCAGGTCAGTTTCGCCCGGGACAAGGTCAACCGCATCCTGATGTTCACGGACGGCGACTTCAACGTCGGCCAGACGAACAACCAGCGTCTTGAGGACTACGTCGCCGCCAGGCGCGAGACCGGCATCTACCTGTCCGTCTACGGCTTCGGACGGGGCAACTACCAGGACGAACGGATGCAGACCATCGCACAGGCCGGGAACGGCACGGCGGCCTACGTCGATGGTCTGAACGAGGCGCGCCGCCTGTTCGGGCCGATGTTCGACCGGGGCGCCTTCCCCATCGCCGACGATGTGAAGATCCAGGTCGAGTTCAACCCCGCCCGCGTCGCCGAGTACCGCCTGATCGGCTACGAGACCCGCCTGCTGAACGAGGCCGACTTCAATAATGACCGCGTGGATGCGGGCGAGGTCGGGTCCGGCGCCTCGGTCACGGCCCTGTATGAAATCACCCCGGTCGGAGGCCCGAGCCAGATCCCCGAGCGCCGCTACGACCAGAACCGGGTCGGTGTCGGCGGCGGTGATGCATCGGGTGAGCTCGGCTTCGTACAGGTGCGCTACAAACTGCCCGGACAGGATCGTTCGCGCCTGATCCAGCAGGTGGTGTCGAACCGCGGGCGATCGGCCGCCTCGGCCCAGCCGCCGGAGAGCACCCGCTGGGCCATCGCGGTCGCGGCCTTCGGCCAGCGCCTGCGCGGCGACCCGTGGATGCCCGCCCACTATGGCTGGAACGAGATCGTGGAACAGGCGCAAGGCGCGCGTGGGCAGGACCCCTGGGGCGACCGGGCCGAGTTCGTGCAACTGGTCCGCGCCGCACAGGGTCTGCCGACCGGGCAGGCGGCGCCGTAGCCGTTTCCCGCCACCACTGACATGGCGTGGCGGGAGAGTTCCGGTAGGCTGCCTGCGTGACCGAAACGATCAGCCTCAGGACCGCCCGCCGCATCGCCCTGGCCGCGCAAGGTTTCGGACGGCTTCGTCCCGGTTCGCCGGGGCGGAGCCATGTCCGCGATCTCGTCCGCAAGCTGGGCGTGGTGCAGATCGACAGCGTCAATGTGGTGACGCGCACCCACTACCTGCCCGGCTTCTCACGCCTCGGACACTATCCGCGCGAGGCGCTGGAGGCCGAGGCCTGGGGGCCGAAGCGCAGCCTGTTCGAGTACTGGGGCCATGAGGCCTCGCTGATGCCGATGGAGCTTCAGCCCCTGTTCCGCTGGCGGATGCAGCGGGCGCAGGAGGGCGCGATGTGGACCGGCATCGCCCGCTTCGGACGCGAGCGACGGGACTATATCGACGGGGTGCTGGTCGAGATCCAACGGCGCGGGCCGGTCACCGGCGGCGACTTCGCGAGCGGCCCACGCGGACAACCGGGCTGGTGGGAGTGGTCGGACGGCAAGCGGGCGCTGGAGTGGTTGTTCTGGGCCGGGATGATCACGACCAAGACCCGCAATGGCTTCGAGCGGGTCTATGACCTGACCGAACGCGCCCTGCCCGCTCGCATCATCGACCTGCCGACACCGGACGAGGCGGACGCCCAGCGCGAGCTGGTGCGTATCGCGGCGCGGGCGCTGGGGGTGGCGACCGAAGCGGACCTGCGCGACTGGTTCCGAATGCCGGTGGCCGAGACGAAGGCCCGGATCGCCGAACTGGTCGAGGCGGGCGAATTGACCCCGGTGCAGGTGAAGGGCTGGCGGCAGATCGCGTATCTGGCCCCCGACGCCAGGACGCCGCGCAAGGTGACGGGACAGGCCCTGCTGTCGCCGTTCGACAACCTGATCTGGGCGCGCGACCGCACCGAGCGGCTGTTCGGCGTGCGGGTGCGGCTGGAGATATACACCCCCGCCCACAAGCGCGAGCACGGGTACTATGTCCTGCCTTTCCTTGAGGACGAGGCGATCACCGCGCGGGTCGATCTGAAGTCCGACCGCAAGGCCGGGGTGCTGCTGGTGCAGGCCGCCTGGCGCGAGCCGGACACCACCCCTGACACCCCCATGCGCCTTGCGACTGAACTGAAGTTGATGGCCGGCTGGCTGGGGCTGGACCGCGTGAAGGTCGTCGGCAAGGGCGATCTGGCGGAGGCCCTGGAGAGCGCGCTCTGACAAAAGGGGAGGCGCGCCCTTGATTAAGTGGACACCAGTGTCCACTTAGCCGCGATCATGGAACGTCCCCTCAGAAAAGACGCCGCGGATCGACGCGCCGCGTTGCTGGGCGCCGCCCGCGCGGTGTTCGCCGAGGAAGGCATCGACGCCCCGCTGGATCGCATCGCCGAACGGGCGGGCGTCGGGCGGGCGACCCTTTACCGGAACTTCCCCGGCCGGACCGAGATCGCCTTGGCGGTGCTGCTGGATGACGTGGCCGAACTGGGCGAGCTGTTCTCGCGGCCGACCGAACCCGACGCCTTCCTCGACTTCCTGACCGACCTGTCCGGACGACTGGTGCGCAACACGGCGCTGGGCGGGGTGGTGCGGGCCTCGCCATCCCCGGACATTCTGGCACCCCTGCGTCAGGCCATGGTCAGGGCGGCCATGCCTTCGCTCAAGCTGTCGCAGACCGAAGGGATCGTTCGCCCTGATCTGAAAGCCTCCGACATCCGGGTTCTGGCCGCCATGCTGGGCGGCGGCATTCACAACGCAAAGCCCGCCGAACGGAACGCCATCGCCCGACGAACGCTGGAGCTTGTGCTGGACGCGGTGAGGGCGCCCGCGGGAGGCGGGGCATGAGCCGTCAGAACTTCAACCTGCCCTGGGCGGAGTACGTCCAGACACTGAAGCCGCACGAGCGGCCGATGTTCCCCGGCTCGCCCGCCACGCCGGATCACACCCTCCCCTATCGCCTGGCCTATTTCACCGTCGGCATGCTGGTCACCGCGACCGGCGGCATCGGCGCGGCCATGGTCACGGCCAACACCCAACAGCTGGCCGGCGCGCTCGGCGTCACCACAACCGAGGCCGCGTGGCTGCCGGTGGTGTTCGTGATGACGAACGCCTGCATGAACCTGCTGCTGGTCAAGTTCCGCATGCAGTACGGCTTGCGGCTGTTCGCCCAGATTTTCCTGATCGCCTATGCGCTGATCGGGTTCGGCGCCCTGTTCTTCGAGGACTACCAATCGACGCTGATCGTCCGGGCCTTCGCGGGCATGGCGTCCGCGGCGCTGACCACGCTGGGCGTCCTCTACACCATTCAGGCCTTCCCGGCGGCGCACCGGTTGAAGGGGCTGGTGCTGGCTATCGGCGCATCGACGCTGGCCGTGCCCGCCGTTCGCATCTTCTCCAACCATCTGGTCGACCTGTCCGAGTGGCGCGGTTTTCACGTCTTCGAACTGGGCCTGTCCCTGTTGTCGCTCGCCGCCGTGTTCGCGCTGAAGGCGCCGCCGTCGGAGCGGTTCAGGGCGTTCGAGAAGCTGGACTTCCTGACCTTCGCCCTGTTCGCGCCGGGGATCGCCCTGTTGTGCGCGGTGCTTGGGCTGGGCCGGATCGTCTGGTGGACCGAAGCGGCCTGGGTCGGCTGGGCGCTGGTCGGCTCCATCGTCCTGCTGACCACCGCCGTGGTCATCGAATACAATCGCAAGACCCCGCTGATCAATCTCAAGTGGATGGCCGGGCCGGACATCGTCCGACTGGCGCTCATCATCGTCGGCATACGGGTGGTGTTGTCGGAGCAGACCTATGGCGCGGTCGGCCTGCTGACCCAGATGGGTCTGGGCCCCGACCAGATGCACGGCCTGTTCCTGCTCATCCTGATCGCCACCGTGGCGGGATCACTGACCAGCGCCTTCACCATGAACCCGGCCAAGCTCTACAAGCCTATCGCCATCGCGCTCGCCATGATCGCGGTCGGGGCCTATCTCGACTCGCATGCGACGGTGCTGACGCGGCCGGCCCAGCTCTATTTCAGCCAGACCCTGCTGGCTTTCGCCGCCGCCTTCTTCATCGGTCCGGCCATGATGAGCGGCGTGGTGCAGGTGCTGCAGAAGGGCGCCCATAACTTCGTCAGCTTCATCGTCATCTTCGGCATCGGCCAGAACGTCGGCGGACTGCTGGGGTCGGCCGTGGTCGGCACGCTCCAGACCGTGCGCGAAAAATTCCACTCCAGCCAGCTGACGGAACAGATCAACCTTGGCGACCCCGACGTCACCCAGCGTCTGCAGCAACTGTCCGGCGCCTATGCCCGGGTGATCGGCGA
Organism: Brevundimonas sp. M20; assembly: GCF_006547065.1. Lineage (NCBI taxonomy): Bacteria > Pseudomonadati > Pseudomonadota > Alphaproteobacteria > Caulobacterales > Caulobacteraceae > Brevundimonas > Brevundimonas sp. M20. The sequence continues at coordinate 2,712,516 of NZ_CP041243.1, forward strand.
CCCCGCCCTGCGCACCGCCGAAGGCCAGGTCCTGCTGCAACAGCAGATCAGCCAGCAGGCCCATGTGCTGGCCTACAACGACGTCTTCCTGCTGATCGCGGTCTTCGCCGCCATCGGCTGCCTGTGGGTGACCTTCCATCATTTCAGACCCCGCATCGCCGCCCGTCGCGCCGCGCGACAGGCCGCGAGCGTCGACGCCGCATCGGCCGCCGCCGCCATCGACTGACCCCTTTCACGCCCCCCGAACCGTTATCCCCATGACCGACACCACCGCCCCCTCTCCCGCCCCGCAACCGGCGGCCCAACCGGCCCCGCCGCCTCCGGCCACCGCCCCGGTCGAACCGCCGAAGAAGCGCGTTCTGATCAGCGTCCTGCTGATCGCCATCGCGGTGGCCGGGGTGCTGCTGGTGCTGTGGGCTTGGCGACTGCCGCCGTTCACCTCGGGCGTCCAGCACACCGACAATGCCTATGTGCGTGGGCAGGTGACGGTGATCGCCCCGCAGGTGACCGGCTATGTGACCTCGGTCGAGGTGCAGGACTTCCAGACGGTGACGCAGGGCCAGCTTCTGGCCACGGTGGATGACCGAATCTATCGCCAGCGTCTGGAGCAGGCGCGGGCCCAACTTCACGCGGCAGAGGCCGCGCTGGCCAACTCGACCCAGACCCGGAACTCGGCCCGCGGCTCCGTCGCCCAGAGCAATGCCAACATCGCCGCCGCCCGCGCCGCCGTCGCCAAGGCGCAGGCCGACCACAACCGCGCCCGCACCCTGTTCGAGGGCGGCTGGGTCGCGCAGGCGCAGGTGGACGTGACCCGCACCGCCCTTCAGGCCGCGCAGGCCCAGTTGGCGGCGGCGCAGGCCGCCACCGGCATCGCCGAGACCGGCGTGACCTCGGCCATCGTCAGCAGGGGCTCGCTGGAGGCGGCGGTCGAGAACGCCCGCGCCGCCGTGCATCTGGCCGAGATCGACCTGTCCAACACGCGTATCCTCGCGCCGCGCGACGGTCGTCTGGGCGAGATCACCGTGCGGCAGGGCCAGCAGGTCGCCGTCGGCGCCCAGCTGATGGCGCTGGTCCCGGACCGCATCTGGGTGACGGCGAACTACAAGGAGAACCAGCTGCGCGACATCCGTGTCGGCCAGCCGGTCGAACTGTCGGTCGATGCGCTGGGCGGCCGCACCCTGACGGGCAAGGTCGAACAGATCGCCCCCGCGACAGGTTCGGAGTTCAGCGTCATCCGCCCCGACAACGCCACCGGCAACTTCACCAAGGTGGCGCAGCGGGTGCCGGTGCGGATCGCGCTTGATCCCGGTCAGGACGGGCTGGACCGTCTGCGCCCCGGCCTGTCGGTGGTGGCGCGGGTGGATACCCGGGCCGGCCGATAACAGTGAAAAGTGAGTGGTGAGTAGTGATTGGAAGGGCGACCGTTCCCGCCCGGCTACTCACCACTCACTCGTCACCACTCACCTGCGCCCTAGACGTCGAACTTCACGCCCTGAGCCAACGGCAGAGCGGAGCTGAAATTCACCGTCTGGGTCTGGCGACGCATATAGGCCTTCCACGCATCCGAGCCGGACTCACGACCGCCGCCGGTGTCCTTCTCGCCGCCGAAGGCCCCGCCGATCTCGGCGCCCGAGGGGCCGATGTTGACGTTGGCGATGCCGCAGTCCGAGCCCCAGGCCGACAGGAATTGCTCGGCCTCTCGCACGCTGTCGGTGAAGACACAGGAGGACAGGCCCTGCGGCACGGCGTTCTGAAGATCGACCGCCTGATTAAAGTCCGTCCAGCTCAGAACATAGAGGATCGGAGCGAAGGTCTCGTGCTCGACCACCGCCGTCTGGGCGGGCATGCGGACGATGGCGGGCTTGACGTAAACGCCCCCGGCCCCGACCCGACCGCCGCCGGTGATGATCTCGCCGCCCTGCTGCACGGCCTGTTCCAGCGCTGCCTCGAAAGCTTCGGCGGCAGGGATGTCGATCAGCGGACCGACCAGCGTCCCGGCCTCGCGCGGATCGCCGATGGGCAGGGTCTCGTAGGCGGCTTTCAGCCGGGCGATCAGCGCATCGGCCACGCTTTCATGCACCAGCAGACGGCGCAGGGTGGTGCAGCGCTGGCCCGCCGTACCGACCGCCGAGAAGGCGACCGCGCGCACGGCCATGTCGAGGTCCGCGCTCGGCGTCACGACCATGGCGTTGTTGCCGCCCAGTTCCAGCAGCGAGCGGCCCAGACGCGCCGCTACCGTCTGCGCCACCGCCTTGCCCATACGGGTCGAACCGGTGGCCGAAACCAGCGGGATGCGGGCGTCGGCGGCCAGCGCTTCGCCTGCCTCGCGCCCGCCGATGACCAGTTGTGACAGACCGTCGGGCGCATCCGCGAACCGGGCCAGCGCCCGCTCGAACACCGCCTGCGTACCCAACGCCGTCAGCGGCGTCTTCTCCGATGGCTTCCAGATCACGGGGTCGCCGCAGACCATCGCCAGACAGGCGTTCCACGCCCACACCGCGACCGGGAAGTTGAACGCCGAGATGACCAGCACCGGGCCCAGCGGCTGATACGTCTCGCGCATGTGGTGGCCCGGCCGTTCGCTGGCCAGCGTCAGGCCGTACAGCTGACGGGACAGGCCGACGGCGAAGTCGCAGATGTCGATCATCTCCTGAACCTCGCCGAGGCCCTCGGACACGATCTTCCCGGCTTCAAGCGTCACCAGTCGGGCGAGGTCGTCTTTCGACGCCCGCAGCTCCTCGCCGAACAGGCGGACCAGCTCTCCACGGCGCGGGGCCGGGACACGCTTCCATGCGCGGAAGGCGTCGACCGAGCGAGCGACGACGTCATCCAGATGCGGCGTCTCGACGACCGATCCGGCGGTCGATCCGTCGATGGGCGAGCGGGTCGGCAGATGGCCGGTCCAGACCGCATCGTCCACGCCCAGTCGCTTAAGGATGGCCTTCGCCTCGTTCGCCGCCGTCATCGTTCTTCTCCCTGACCCTGAGCGGCTGTAGCCCGGTCACGCCCGGGGCGGAAGCGGAACCGCCGCCATGCGCGCGGGTTCTTTAGCGCCCCCCGACCAAGGAGAGACCCCGATGAAGGTTCGCGATCTGATGAGCAAGGACGTGCAGGTGGCTCGCCCCGGCGACACCCTGCAGGAGGTCGCCCGGCGTATGCACGACGGCGGCTTCGGCTTCATGCCCGTGGCCGACGGCGACGCCCTGATCGGCACGATCACCGACCGCGACATCGTCGTGCGGGCGGTCTCCAGCGGGGTTCCGACCACCGCGCCGGTCGTGGAGTTCATCTCCCGTGATCCCTATACCGCGCAGGACGACGACGATCTGAAAACCGTTCTGGACGCCATGAGCCAGCGCCAGATCCGCCGCCTGCCTGTTCTGGACAAGAACAGGCGTCTGGTGGGCGTGGTGTCGCTCGGCGACCTGTCGACGCGGGTTAAGGAAAAGTACGCCGGCGAGGCCCTGGAAGACATCTCGCGCAACTGATCCGGCGCGGCGGTTAAGGTCTGCTTCACCCTTTCGCCAAACGGCCTGTTCATCGCCGTGCCCCATGGTGCGCTGTCGCAATAACGGGAGCGGACCATGGCGCGCGCGCAATTCCAGAAGGGCCAGAAGGTCTGGGTCGAGTGCGTCGGCGCATGGGCCCAGATCGAGAAGGTTCAGCCCGTCTGGGCCAAGGGCTTCGAGGAGCCCGTGCGCGTCACCTACGATGTGGGCCTCGGTCGCGAGTTTCTGGGCCACGAACTGCTGCTGCCCGCTGAGGACCCGGCCGCGGATCTGGGCCAGAACTGGCGTCTGATGCGCGCGCGGAACAAATGGCAGGCCGCGGAGGACACCCCCCACCATCCCTTCCCCGGCACCTATCCGGTCGTGGTCACCGACAAGGCCGACTGGGGCGGCTGGCGCGTGCCGGGCGCGGAATACGACCGCGATCCCGAGCAGATCGAATTCCAGGCGCGTCTGATCGCCGCCGCACCCCGGTTGATGGCGCTGGCGACACAGCTTCTGGCGTCGGTGGACGAGGCTCCGGACGACGCACCGCCCGAGATGCGCGCCCTCGCCAAGGAGGCCCGGACGGTGCTCAGGAGCATCACCGACATCCTCGCGGCGCCGACCGTCGAGACCACGACGCCGGCGACTTTTCAGGCCGCCTGAGTCCCCCAGAGGCGCAGAGTGCGACTCTCGTGACTCACCCCGTTCGAGAACGTTGATTCAGGGTTAACCCTGCTCGACAGGAATCCGCGACGCAGCCTAGATTCGGGCTTCGTTGTCGAATCGTCCGGGAGAGCGCCTTGCGGGGTGAGGAGCGCCGCATATCACCACAAGGACGGCGCGCCTCCGATCGTGAGCGTGGCGCGCCCGCGTGGCTGCGCATCTCCATCCTCGCGCTGGCGCTGGCGATCACCGCCCATGTGCTGCTGGTGGCGCGCGATGTCGCGACGCCGCACGCCCGATCAACAGGCTTCGCCTTCTCCGACCTGTGGGTGCTGGGGCCGCCCATCGCCATCGGCCTGTTCACCCTCGCCCTCGTGGTCATCATGCAGCGGCGCCAGATGGGCATCAGCCGCGCCTGGGCCGCGTCGGAACGTCGGTTCCGGGGCGCCGTCGAGGCCGCCCATTGCGGGGTCTGGGACTGGGACATCGAAGCCGGGCAGGTGATGATCTCGGACTACATGGCCAGTCTGATGGGAATCGACCGCAGCGGCTCCCTGCCGGAAGAAGTCTTCATGGAGCGCATCCACCCGCGCTACCGCGACGCCGTCCAGCACGCCCTGCGTCAGGCCCAGACCTACGGCTCTTTTGAAGTCAGTTTCCCGGTGCCTGACGAGCACGGTCGCGCCCGCTGGATCGACGCCCGCGGTCAGGCGCGCGGCGAGCGGGGGCAGGACGGGTTCACCTCGGTGCTGGGCGTCGCGCTGGACACCACGGAGGCCCGCCGCGCCAAGGCCCAGGCCCAGTCCGCCGAAGGCCGCCTGCGCGACGGCATCGAAAGCGTAAGCGACGCCTTCGTCCTGTTCGACAAATCGGGTCGCCTGATCCTGTCCAATCAGGCCTTCCAGGACGCCTTCGGCTTCGAGGAAGGCGTGGTGCGAAAGGGCGCCTACAAACAGGACCTGAACCGCATCGCGGCGCTGGCGATCAAGTCGGAGCAACCCGCCGCCGGTGGTCGCGCCGGCGCCCGCGAGGTCGAACTGGTCGATGGCCGCTGGCTGCAACTGGTCGAACGCTTCACCTCGGACGGCGGCTCGGTGGTTTCGGCGGCCGACATCACCGCCATCAAGCAGAAGGAAGCCGAGCGCCAGCGGGCGGTGGAGCGCCTTCACGCGACCATCGCCGAGCTGGAGGACCGCGAGGAAAAGCTGTCCCTGCTGGCGCGCAAATACGAGGTCGCCATGACCCGGGCCGAGGCCGCCAATCAGGCCAAGTCCGAGTTTCTGGCGAATATGAGCCACGAACTGCGCACCCCGCTGAACGCCATCAACGGCTTCTCGGAGATCATGGCCGGCGAGCTGTTCGGCCCGCTGGGGCACGACAAGTACAAGGGCTACGCCGCGGACATCCTGAAGTCCGGCCAGCACCTGCTCAGCCTGATCAACGATATTCTGGACATGGCCAAGATCGAGGCCGGCAAGTTGACACTGCACTATGAGCAGGTGTCGCTGAAGGAGCTGGTCGAGGACGCCACCCGCCTGATGCGCGGCAAGATCGAGGAAGCCGGACTGAAGCTGGTGGTCGATGCGCCGGAACTGCCGGAGATCGAGGCCGACCATCGTGGGCTGAAGCAGGTGATCCTGAACCTGATCTCGAACGCGGTGAAGTTCACGCCCGAGGGCGGCGACATTCTGGTGTCCCTGTCACGGTTGGACGACGACCGTGTGCGGGTGGCGGTGTCCGACACCGGCATCGGCATCGCGCCCGAGGACCTGGCCCGTCTGGCGCGGCCGTTCGAACAGGTCGAGGGTCAGCACTCCAAAACCACGCAGGGCACAGGCTTGGGCCTGGCCCTGACCAAGTCCCTGATCGAACTGCACGGCGGCGAACTGGTGATGGAGAGCGAGCCGGGACGCGGCACGACCGTAAGCTTCGACCTGCCGATCCGTCGCCCGTCGGAGACGACGCAGGCACAGCCCCTGCCCCAGGTCCAGTCCCGAGCCCGCGCGGCCTGACCCTATTTCTTGTCGGCCTGAGGGCCGTCTTGACGATCACGCGGGGCGGTCTTGCCGCGACGGGACAGGATCTGCGAGAGCACGGCGCGGTCCTCGGGCGACAGCGTGCCGAACAGCTGAACCGAGTCCGCCTCAAGCCGGGCGCGTCCGCGCAGTTCCGCCGCGCGGGATTCCCCGAGCAGGGCCCGAACCCGCGCCGGGTCGAACTGGGGGGAGGCCGACAGCTCGATCGCGGCCCGGCGCTTGGACCGCGCCTCCTCGAAGTCAGGCTTCGCGGCCAGCGCGGACGCCTTCAGCGTCTGACGCACACGCTGGCGCACCTCCGGGCTGAGCTGTCCGATCAGGCTCATGGTCGAGCCCGTGCGGGCGGGACGTTGTTGCGCCTCGATCCGGCGCTCGGCGCGCTCATGCGCGACCCAGATCGTCCCCACGGTCGCGATCCCGAACAGGTTCAGCGCGACGGAGGCCGCCAGAGCGATCTTGAGGGTCTTCGGACTCACCCCAGAACCTCCGAGTCATCCACCCCCTGCAGGGTCGACTGATACAGGATCGCGTCAGCCTGGGCGTCGGCGGTCATGTGGGACGTCATGATGACACCGGCGGCGACACCGGCGCAGGCGGCGACCGCCCAGCCGGCACCGAAGATCAGGGTCAGGCGGTCGAGCCAGCGACGGCCCTGACGGCGCGCCTTCAGTCCGGCTTCAGCCGCCGAGGCGATCACGCGATCCCGCAGCGCCGTTGACAGCCGGGGCGTCGGCGCGGCGTGCAGCAGGGCGTCGACGGCGTCGGCTTCCGCCAGCGCCTCCCGCACGATCTCGGGCCGGGCCTCCATGAAGGCCCGCGCCGCGTCCCGCTCAGCCTCGGGCCAGCGCCGCGGATCGACGCCATAGGCCGAGATCAGGGCGATGAACCGTTCCGCCGTCATCACACTCACGCTCCTTCAGCGTCCGGCCGCATATCGGCCAGAGCCAGTCTCAACGCTCGCCGTCCTCGTGACAGCAGGCTTTCCAACGCCTCGACACTAACCTCCATCAGGGCCGCGGCCTCGATGTTGGTCAACTCCTGATAGTGACACAGGACGATGGCCTCTCTCTGGCGATCCGGCAAACGGGCCAGAGCCGCCTCCACACGCACGCCCACGTCCGCCGCCAGCAATCCCCGATCCGGAGCCGCGCCCTCGTCCGGACGATCCGGCGGCGTGTCCGTGGTGATCTCGCGCCGTCGCCGCAGCCGGTCGTAACAGAGGTTCAGCGCCACCCGGTGCAGCCAGGTGTCGAACCGCGCCTTGCCCGGCGCCCAGCGCGGCGCCTGTCGCCAGGCCCGCAGCATGGCTTCCTGCGCCACGTCCTCGGCCTCGACGGCGTCGCCCAGCATGCGCCGCGCCAGCGACAGCATGCGGGGCAGCTTCCTCGCCACCATGGACTGGATGGCCGCGGGATCGCCTTGACCCACGCGGCGCACCAGATCCTCGTCGGGGTCGGCGATCAGCGCCAATAGGCCCTCGTTCGAACGTCATCGAAAGGGTCGTTCGGCGCAGAACCGGCGTCCCCGACATCTCCTTACTCCGAAGCGGGGGCTTGAGGCGACGCTTCTCGTGCGGCGAGACGTTGCTGCATCCGCTCACGGCCCCGCTCGCGCCCGGCGCGACGTTCCTCCACGCTCAGGAAGCCGTCGCTGTCGGTGTCCAGACGGGTGAAGGCCTGATCGGCGCGGGCGCGGACATCGGCGATCCGCACCGGTCCCCGCTCGCCGCGCGGACCATGGTTGCGACGCGCATGCTCGGGGCGAGGACGCGCGGCGCCCCGCTCGGCCATGGCGACGAATTCCTCGCGGCTAAGCTTGCCGTCGTTGTCAGTATCCAGTCGTTCGAAGCGGGCCCCGGCCCGCTCCTGACGCACGACCATGGCCCGCGCAAGGCGTTCCTCACGGGTGACGGTCCCGTCGCCGTCAGCGTCGGCGGCGGCCAGAGGCTGAACGCGGCGCTCCACGAAATCAGTCCGACTAACCGGCGCGTTCGGGGCCGCCTGCGGCGCCGGCTCGATCGGCGGACGCGCGGTCGCAACGCCTGCGGCGGCGGCCAGAGCCACGACGGCGAAGCCGCCGATCAGAAGGGTTCTGCTCATTCGATGATCTCCATGGCCCTGCGGCCTTGTCATCCCTGTCAGGAGATCGAACGCACCGGCGGCTAATCTCCGTCGCGAAGCGGCGGCAGCGCCCTGTCGAACGCCCCGCGCGCGGCGCGGCGGACCTCGGCCAGACGCGCGGTGAGACTATCGAAATCGGGCGATCCGGCCGCCTCGGCCAACCGTCGCCGGAACCCTTCCGGTTCGTTCGACGGGTCGCCCGGATCGTCAAAGGCGGCGGCCAGCACCTGCCCAAGCGCCTGTTGCAGACGCCAGGCCTCCGCCAGTTCCGGTTCTCCGGTCAGGGCCTCAAGGGTGGAGACCGTCAGCGGCTCTCCGATCGCGGCGGCCTGCAACTGGCTGACCTGGGCCACGAACTCGGCATCGACCTGACCGCCGGGCGCCAGCTTGAGATCCCACGCCCCCTGCCCCGGTCGCTCGCGCTCCATCAGATCCCGCATCCGCCGGGCGTCGGCGGCGATGTTCACGCCCGGTCGCGGTCGACGCAGGATCGCCTCCAGCATGGCGGCGACCTCGGTCCCGAAGGCCTTGTCGTCCGTCCAGACCACGCGAGCGCGCGTCAGGGCCATGAACTCCCATGTGTCGCCTTCAGCCGCATAGTAGTCGCGCAGAGCCGACAGCCGCAGGGAGACCGGGCCCTTGGCCGCGCCCGGACGCAGCCGCATGTCCACCTCATATAGCCCGCCTTCGGCGGTGTGGGCGGACAGGGCCGCGATCAGCCGCTGGGTGAACCGGGAATAGAAGACCCCCGCCGCCCATCCCTTGCCCGACGACACGACATCCGCCGGCGCCTCGTACAGGGTCATCAGGTCCAGATCGGAGCTGGCCCGCATCTCACGCGATCCGGCCTTGCCCAGGGCGATCACGGCGACCCGACCGCCGGGCAGGGTTCCGCCCTGCCGCTCCGCCTCGGCGAGGGCCGCCGGCGCCAGCGCCGCCATCACCGCGTCCGCAAGCTTGGTCAGCGCCTGTCCCGCCGCCTCCGGCCCGGCCCGTCCGGTCAGGATCTGCAGGCCGATACGGAACATCTGATCCCGGTGGATGCGGCGCACGGCGTTCATCGCCGCCTCGAAATCAGGCGCGGCTTCGGCCTCGGCCAGCATCTGCTCGGTCAGGCCAGAGTCTTCCTCCAGATCGCGGGCGAAGCGGGCGTCCAGCATGCTGTCCAGCGCCGCCGGATATCGCCCCAGCGCCCGCGCCAGACGCGGGGCGAAGGCCATGACTCCGACCACCAGTTCGAACAGGCGCGGCTGATTGAGGAACAGGGCCTGCACCTGCACGCCGGCGTTAAGTCCGGCGAAGAAGACGGCGAAGCGGCGGAAGGCGTCGTCGGCCGCCCCGGTGTCCGCCAGCGCGGTCAGCAGACGGGGCGCCAGCCGGGTGAACAGTTCCCGGCCCCGCGCGGTGCGGGTCGCGGGGATGCGGCCGTGGTGCCAGCTGCGGATGGTGTCCGCGACGGTCGCGGGCTCCGGGAAGCCCATGCGCGCGAGCGTCTCCAGCGTCTCCGGATCGTTCTCGACGCCGGTGAAGACCAGCGAACCATAGGGTGACGACAGTTCCTCCTCACCCTCGAACAGTTCGCCGTAGCGACGATTCACCCCGACCAGCAGGGCCTCGACCCGGGCGTCGAAGACGGCCAGATCGCCCTCCCCCGCCAGTGCGCCGACGGCGGCGCGACGGACCGGATCGACCGGCAGGCTGTGCGTCTGCTCATCGTCCAGCATCTGGACCCGATGCTCCAGCCCGCGCAGTTCGACATAGGCGGCGGTCAGTTCCTCGCAGACCCCGGCCTCGATATGACCGTCGTCACGCAGGGCGGCCAGCGCCTCGACAGTGCGTGGCTTCCGCAGCTTCGCATTGCGGCCGCCGAGGATCAGTTGCTGAGTCTGGGCGAAGAACTCGATCTCGCGGATGCCGCCGCGCCCGAGCTTCAGATTGGCCCCGGCGGCCTCCAGTCCCTCGCCGGTCTTGTGGACATGGATCTGTCGCTTGATGGACTGGATGTCCAGGATGGCCGGATAGTCGAGACTGCGCCGCCAGATGAAGGGCGCCAGCGCCTTGATGAAGGCCTTGCCCTCGCGGATATCCCCGAGCATGGCGCGCGCCTTGATGAAGGCCGCCCGCTCCCAGTTCTGGCCGACGCCCTCGTAATAGGTCAGGGCGAAGGGCACGGCGACGACCGGCGGGGTCGAGGACGGGTCCGGGCGCAGGCGAAGGTCCACCCGGAAAACATAGCCGTCGCCGGTCCGCTCCTGCATCAGGGTGGCGAAGGCGTGGGCCAGCCGATCCACGAACCGCTGGGGCTCCACGCCGTCGGCCAGGGCGGTGATGAGCACCTCCGGCGCCCAGAACAGACTGATGTCGATATCCGACGAGTAGTTCAGTTCGTCCGCGCCATGCTTGCCCATGGCCAGACCGAACAGACCGGGGACGGGCCCGCGCTTGTCGTCGGCCTTGGAGATCAGCTTGCCCCGCTCACGCTGGTCATGCGCAACCGCGGACAGGGCGGCGCGAGACGAGATGTCGGCGAACCGGCTCAGGGCGAGGGTGACCTGATCCAGATCCCACACCCCGCCGAGATCGGCGAGGGCGGTCAGCAGGTGCAGCTCGCCCTTCAGCCGACGCAGCGGCGAGCGCACATCGTCCGCGCCCCCGGTCAGGGCGGCGGTGCGCCTGAGCACATCCGCCAGACGCACATCCGGCCCCTGCTCCAGCAGGGCGCGCAGGGTGTCTGGCCAGCGTCGGGCGATGCCGAACAGATAGGGCGAGGCGGCGAACACAGGCTCCAGCGCCGCCCAACTGGCCGCCAGCGTCTCGCGCCAGCCGCCCTCGTCCGCGGCCTCGGACAGACGCTCATGCGCGCGGGCGGCGGCGGCTTGATCCAGCACCGGCCCGCAGGGCTTCAGCGCCGCGACGGCCTGAGCGGCGTCCGTCATGCCTCCGCCGCCGGCAGGACCAGCGCCACGCGCAGGCCGGGGCCGGAGCCTTCATAGGCGCCGGGACCTTCATCCAGGGTGATGCGCCCGCCGTGGGCCTCCATCACCGCGCCGACCAGCGACAGGCCCAGACCCGAGCCGGGCTCGGTGCGGCTGTTGTCCAGACGGACGAAGCGCTGGATGACGCGCTCGCGGTCTTCCTCGGGCACGCCCGGACCGGTGTCGGTGACCGAGAACTCGATCTCGCCGGACGAGCGCCGCCGGGCGCGCAGCATGACCGCCCCGCCCACGGGCGTGTACTTGATCGCATTGTCGATGATGTTGGCCAACGCCTGCGCCAGGAAAGGCTGGTTGGCGTTGACCGTCAGGCCGCGCTCGATCTCGGCCGAGAACTCCAGCCCCTTGTCCTCGCTGGCGGGCTCGTAGAGCTCGGCCATGTCGGCGGCCAGATCCGCCGCGTCGAACAGGGCGGGGTCGGGGATGCGCCCCGAACCGGCGGCGGCCTGAAGCCGGGCGATGGCCAGAACGGTGTTGAAGGTCTTCAGCAGGTCGTCGGCCTCGGACAGGGCCAGCTCCAGCGCCTCGGTTCCGTCGATCTTGCCCGCCTCGGCATCGATCAGCGCCACCTCCAGCTTGGCCCGCATCCGGGTCAGGGGAGAGCGCAGGTCGTGGGCGATGGCGTCACCGGCGTGGCGGATGGAGGCCATCGAGCTCTCAAGCTGATCCAGCATCCCGTTGAGGCCCTGCCCCAGCTCGTCCCACTCGTCGCCGGAGTTGCGGACCACGGCGCGGGCCTTGAGGTCGCCCTCCTGCACGGCACCGACGACGCCCTTCAGCCGCCCCATGGCGCGTTCCAGATTGCGGCTGACCAGCAGCCCGCCCGCAAGCCCGAGCAGCAGAACGATGCCCATCGCCCCCCAGAGCGCCTGCGTCAGACGGCCCAGATAGGCCTCGATGTCGCCCATAGACTGACCGACGAACAGCATCTCCCCGCCCGACAGCCGAACCTGCACGCCCCGTACCTGCGGCCGGATCACCCGCCCGTCGGGAAGGTTGTCGGTCATGGGGAAGGTCACCCACTGGACGCCCTGATTGTATTGCTCGATCGGGGACATGGTCAGGCTGCCGGTGATCCGGCTGCCGTCCCGCTCCATCAGCAGATAGACGAAGCTGCTGCGGGTCAGGGTCCGGTCGATCAGCGCCCGGTTCACGGCGTCCAGACCGCGCTGGTCATAGATGCCGCGCAGCACCTGAAGCTCGCCCCGCACATCCTGCTCGGCCCGCACCCGCGCCTCGTTGGCCGAGGCGATGTAGACATAGGCCAGCACCGCGCTGGCCGCCGCGGCGAACAGGGCGACGAACAACAGGGTCAGCCGGAAGGGCGTCCGACGAAGGAGGGAGGGCAGACGCACTAGGCTTCTCCCTCCCCGGCACGGGGAGGGTGGTCGGCGCGCAGCGACGACCGGGTGGGGCGGGCAAGGCAACGCATCCGCACCTGTTCAATCACTTCCTGAACCCTGTCCCGCACAGCCTCATTACTCACCCGAAACGTCAGAAAGCCCAGCCGCGCAAGCACCGCATCCCTGACCCGATCCTTGCGCGCCCGGTCTTCATCTCTGTGCGACGCTCCATCGACTTCAATGATCACAGCTCGATCCAGACACACGAAGTCGAGAATGTATCCCCGCTCCGGGTGCTGCCTTGGGAAATGCAGACCTTCCTGACGAAGCTTACGCAGCCTCACCCAGAGCCGCGCTTCGGCGGGCCTCATTGCCTTCCTGAGGGCCCTTACCCTGGCGATGACGGCCATGTTGCCTTAGCCCTCCCCACCCGGTCGCTGCGCGACCACCCTCCCCTGCCGGGGAGGGAAACCACCTAGGCTTCCAATCTATAACCTGCGCCCCGGACCGTCTGCAGCATCGCCTTGTCGAAACCCTTGTCGATCTTGGCGCGCAGGCGGCTGATGTGGACGTCGATGACGTTGGTCTGGGGGTCGAAATGATATTCCCACACCTTCTCCAGCAGCATGGTGCGGGTCACCGACTGGCCGGCGTGGCGCATCAGGAATTCCAGCAGCTGGAACTCGCGCGGCTGCAGGTCGATCTCCTGACCGGCGCGGTGCACGGTGCGGGCGATGAGGTTCATCTCCAGATCGCCGACCTTCAGAACGGTGGCGACCGAGCCGGTCTCGCGGCGACGCGACAGGGCCTCGACGCGGGCGATCAGTTCGGCGAAGGCGTAGGGCTTGACCAGATAGTCGTCGCCGCCAGCCTTCAGGCCCACGACGCGATCCTCGACCTCGCCCAGCGCCGACAGGAACAGAACCGGGGTCTGGTCGCCGTCCTTGCGCAAGGTCTCGACCATGCCGATGCCGTCCAGACGCGGCATCATGCGATCCACGACATAGACGTCATAGCCGCCCTTCTGGGCTTCCAGCAGGCCGAAGGCGCCGTCGACGGCGTGGGTCACATCGTGACCGGCCTCGGTCAGTCCCCGGACCATCGCGGTCGCGGCCTCGGCGTCGTCCTCGACCACCAGAATGCGCATGGAATCAGCCCCTGAATGCAAAATCGCCGCCGATGTTAGCGCATCGGCGGCGACTTGGTCAGTTAAGCGTTGTTCAGGTTGCAGACGATCATTCGTCGGCGAACTTCAGCACCACCAAGGCATTGCCCTGCGGCGTCCAGACCGACAGCAGAATGCTGGGACGACCCGACCGCTTCACGGCCTCGACGGCAGTGCGGAACTCGGCGACGGACCGGACCGGACGGTTGTCCGCACGGGTGATCACGAGACCTTCCTGAAGCTGGGCGCGGGCGCCCGGCGTGCGCGGGGCGACGCCGGTGATCAGCACCCCCGCCACCGTATCCGGCATGCCGTTACGCTGACGGGTTTGCGCGGTCAGCGGCGCGACGCTGATGCCCTCGACAGGCTCACCTTGCGCGGCGGGAGGAGCGCTCGGCGCCGCCTGACCGGAACCGCCGCCGTCCTGATTCAGCAGCTCGGCTTCCGACGGACGGGTGCCGGCCTGAATGCTGACGGTCTGGCGACGTCCATCCCGCAGAACCTCCATGCGAACCGTATCGCCGGGGCTGACCGCGCCGACCGCACGGGTGATTTCGGTGCCGTCCGCGACCGGGCGACCGTTCACGCCGACGACCAGATCGCCGATCTGCAAGCCGCCACGCTCGGCGGGCGCGCCCGGGGTCAGGGTGTCGACCAGCGCGCCCTTGAAGTTGCGCGGCTGCCCAAGCGCTTCCCAGGCTTCCGGCGTCAGGGTGCGCAGACCGGCGCCGATGTAGCCTCGACGGATCGTCTCCCCCCGCATCAGGCGATCGGTGATCGGTTTGGCGACCGAGGCCGGGATGGCGAAGCCGATGCCGACCGAGCCGCCCGACGGCGACAGGATGGCCGAGTTCACGCCGATGACGCGCCCGTAGATATCGAAGGTCGGACCGCCCGAGTTGCCCCGGTTAATGGCGGCGTCGATCTGGATGTAGTCCGTATAGGGCGTGCGCGAATCCAGCTGGTTGCGACCCTGCGCCGAAACAATGCCCGCCGTGGCGGTGCCGCCCAGACCGAAGGGGTTGCCCACCGCGATGACCCAGTCGCCCACGCGCGGGTTGGCGGTCTCCTCGAAAGTCACATAGGGGAAGTCCGTCCCCTCGACCTTCAGCACGGCCAGATCGGTCGATTCATCGCGGCCGACCACGCGGGCGGTCAGCTCGCGCGCGTCCGCCAGCTTTACGGTGATCTCCACCGCGTCGGCGACGACGTGGTTGTTGGTGACGATGAAGCCGTCGTCCGAGATGAAAAAGCCCGAGCCGGAGCCCATGGCCGTCGTGCCTTCATCCTCGCCGCCCTCGCCAGAGCCGTCTTCGCCCTGCCCGTTCGGCAGCGGCACGGCACCTAGACCGGGAATCTGGAGGAAGCCCTGCGGGCGGGCGGCCACCCGGGTCTTCACGTCGATCTGCACGACGGCCGGGGCGACCTGTTCAAAGATGTCGGCGAAGCTGCGGGGCGCGCCTTGAGGCGGGGCGAAATTGGCGCCCGCGGCGCCGGCGCTGGGGATCAGGCGTCCGCTGACGCCCGCCACGGGCCCGGCGTTCGCCGCGGGCCACTCTATCACCCCGCCCGCGGTCGCGGCGGCGGCGAAGGCCAGGCCGGCGACGGCTCCGAGCATGAATTCCTTGCGCTTCATCATAGGCGGTCGACAATCCTCTCACCGGGCGACGAAAGCGCCCGTTACGGCGATGATTACAGGGCGTTCGCGAGTTTCAGCAACGTCCATATGACGATGTTGGCTCCCGCCTCGCGTCAGTCGTCAGACCGATTTGCGTCAGGATCGCGGCGAAGCTGTCCTTCGAAGAGAATATCGGCCAGCCGGGCCTCCTCCTCGGGCGAAAGCGGCGCGACCTCGGCCTTGCGGCGGCGGGCGAAAGTCAGCAGCAGAGCCCCGACCGCCAGCACCACGGCGAACGGCCCGAACCAGAGAAGCCAGGTCCCGGCCCTCATGGGCGGGGTGAACAGGACAAAGTCGCCATAGCGACGGACCAGATCCTCGCGAATGGCCTGATCGCTGCGTCCTGCGGCGATCTGGTCACGCACCAGCCCGCGCATGTCGGACGCGATGCCCGCCGGGCTGTCGGCGATGGCCTCGTGCTGACAGACGACGCAGCGGATGTCCTCGAACAGACGTTTGGCGCGGGCTTCCTGAGCCGCATCGGGCAGGGGACGATCAGGCGCGGGCGCCGGTTCAGCGGCGATCAGACCCACGGCGGCGACAGCGATCAGCAGGGCGCGCTTCATGCGGCGACCTTCCGTGCTCCGACGGCCAGCCGCAAGCGGCGATCCATCAGCGACAGCACGCCCCCCAGCGCCATGATCAGCGGGCCGACGAAGATCAGCCGCGCCCACGGGTTCCACCACACCCGAACGTTCCAGGCTGGAGCGCCGTCGGCGGTCTGCGCCCGCTCGCCCAGCACCACATACACATCGTCCAGCCCGCGAAAATCGAGCCCCACCTCGGTCGTGGTCTGGCCGCCCGTGGGGAAGAAACGACGCTCGGCGGTGACGGTGCGGCTCCGCCCGCCGGGAACCGACACGATCAGATGGCCCTGCTCGGCCAGATAGTTCGGCCCCTCGACAACGCGGACATCATCCAGCGTGACGGTCCACTTGCCCGCCTCAAGCGACTGGCCGACAGCCAGCGGGCGCGCGGCCTCGATGCGATAGCCGGTCTCGACCACCGCCCCCAGGACGAAGACCCCCAGCCCGGCGTGAGCCAGGGTCATGCCCCAGGCGCCCAGCGGCAGGCCCTTGGCCCGGCGCAGGGTCTCGGCCACCGGCGCGCGGAACAGCTTGATACGTTCCGCTGTCTCGGACAGGGCGCCGAGGATCAGCCAGACCCCCATGCCGATGCCCGCCGCCGACAAGGCCTTGCGCGGCTCGAACACGGCGAAGGCCAGCAGGGCGAACACCACCGTCAGACCGGCCGCCACGGCCAGCCGCTGGGCCGCGCCCTTCGCGTCACCGCGCT
Organism: Brevundimonas sp. M20; assembly: GCF_006547065.1. NCBI lineage: Bacteria > Pseudomonadati > Pseudomonadota > Alphaproteobacteria > Caulobacterales > Caulobacteraceae > Brevundimonas > Brevundimonas sp. M20. The sequence goes on from NZ_CP041243.1 coordinate 2,729,304, forward strand.
TCCACGCCAGCAAGGGTCCGGCGGGCAGGATGATCAGGGCCACCGTCATCAGCGGGACGAAGGTCAGGTTGAAGTAGGGCGGACCGACCGAGATGGCGGCGCCCGACGCCGCCTCAAGGATCAGCGGATACAGGGTGCCCAGCAGCACCGTCGCGGCGGCGGCGGTCAGGAACAGGTTGTTGATCACCAGTGCGCCCTCGCGGCTGATCGGGGCGAACAGGCCGCCGCCCTTCAGCTGCGGCGCCCGCCAGGCGAACAGGGCGAAGGCCAGGCCGGCGGTCACCCCGAGGATGGCCAGCAGCACCAGACCTCGCTCGGGGTCGACGGCGAACGCATGAACGCTGGTCAGCACGCCGGACCGGACGAGGAAGGCGCCCAGCATGGAGAAGGTGAAGGCGAGCAAAGCGAGGAAGGTCGTCCAGCCCGCCAGCGCCCCGCGCCGCTCGGTCACCACCGCGCTGTGCAGAAGGGCGGCGCCCGCCAGCCAAGGCATGAAGCTGGCGTTCTCGACCGGGTCCCAGAACCACCAGCCGCCCCAGCCCAATTCATAGTAGGCCCAGAAGCTGCCCAGCAGGATGCCGACGGTCAGGAAGGCCCAGCTGGCCAGCGCCCAGGGACGCACCCAACGGCCCCATGCGGGCCAGAAGCTGGCGTTGGCCCGTCCCTCGATCAGGGCGGCGACCGCCAGCGCGAAACAGACCGAGAAACCGACATAGCCGCAGTAGAGCAGCGGCGGGTGGAAGGCCAGGGCCGGGTCCTGCAGCAGCGGGTTCAGGGACTGGCCCTGGAACGGCGCGGGGTTCAGGCGGGTGAAGGGGTTGGAGGTGAAGACGGTGAAGGCCAGGAACAGGGCGCCAAGCAGGCCCTGGGTGGCGACCGCGCAGGTCTTCAATCCGAACGGCAGGTTCCGCGCCCGCGCCAGAGCGGCGCCGAACACGGTCATCACCAGACACCACAGCAGCAGCGAGCCCTCGTGGCTGCCCCAGGCGGCGGCCACCTTGTAGAGCATGGGCTTGTCGGTGTGGCTGTTGGCCGCGACGTTGGCGACCGAGAAGTCCGACACCGCGAAGGCGAAGATCAGGCACAGGAAGGCCACCAGCACCAGACCGGCGGCGGCGATGGCCGCCCCGTTGGCGGCGCCCGCCAGAACGGGGCTGCGCCGGATGCGCCCGGCGGCGGCGATCACTGCCTGCAACACCGACAGGACAAGCGCGAGAATGAGGGCGAAGGCGCCGGTTTCAATGATCACGAGGCGGGGCCTCCGGCTTCAGGACGCCATTCGCCCTTGGCCTTCAGACTCTCCTGAACCTCGCGCGGCATGTAGTTTTCATCGTGCTTGGCCAGAACCTGGGTCGCGCGGAACGAACGGTCCGGCAGGAAGGCGCCCTGCGCCACGATCCCCTGCCCCTCGCGGAACAGGTCCGGCAGGTCGCCGCGATAGACCACACGGGTCGTGGCGACATTGTCGGTGACGACGAAGGCGACCTCGCCGTCCCCGGCGCGCTGCACGCTGCCGACCTCGACCAGTCCGCCCAGACGGATCACCCGGCCCTCGGGCGCCTTTTCCAGCGTCGCCTCGGAGGGGGAGAAGAAGAAGGTCACGCTGTCGCGCATGGCGTACAGCGACAGGCCGACAGCCAGCGCGAGGATCGGCGCCACGGCGATGAAGATCCAGAGGCGGCGACGCGCCTTGGGCGATTTGGGCAACCAGCTCATTGGGCGCCTCCGGGGGGCAGGCGGCGTTCCAGATCGGTCCGTCGCGGATCCTGCGGGTCCAGCGCGGCGATCAGGGGCGCCCACATCCGGCGGCTCTCGGCGGCGTCACCGCGCGCCAGCGCCGCCTCGCCGAGGAAGTACAGGGCGCCCAGTTGGCCGGGGTCCAGCTTCAAGGCTTCGCGGAAAGCGGCCTCGGCGTCCGCGCCGATAGTCCCTCCGTTGGCGCGAACGAGGCTTTCGCCAAGTCGCGCCCAGCCCTGTGCGTCGCCCGGCGTCAGCTCTAGCAGACGGCGGAAGGCGGAGGCGGCGCCGATGGCGTCCCCGGCCTCGAACCGCGCCGCGCCCAGCATGGCCAGCGCCTGCGTATTGTCCGGCTGTTCGCGCACCTGCCGTTCGATCACGGCGGCGATCTGAACCGGAGCAAGCGGCTCGGACAGGGTCGCCCATTCATCGACCCGGCGTTCATAGGGCTGGTCCGGCAGGCCCGAGGCGCCGAACATCAGATACAGGCCCAGCGCCGCCGCCACGGACAAGCCAATCCCCGCCAGCACGACGACCCGATCCTTCGACCCGGCGCGCAGTTCGGCGGGGGCCCGCTGCGCCGCCAGGATACGGCGACCGGCCTCGGCGCGCGCCGCGACCCACGCGGCCTCGCCCATCAGTCCCCGGGCCTTCAGCCGGTCCAGTTCAGCCAGTTCGGCGACCGAGGCGGCGTTTTCGACTGCTTCGCCCGCGTCCGCGCCACGCCGGGCGCCGGTCAGCACCAGCAGCCCCGATAGGGCCGCCAGCAGGCCTGTCATGATCCAGAAGAACATCATCGCCGCGCGATGTAGCCGATCAGGCCGCCCGCGACGAGGCCCCGCTTGTCGCGGGGCCGCCACCGGCGACCGCGGCCCGGCGCCGCACCGTCCGCGCGGCGTCCTTTGATTCAATCAGTTCGAGATAGCGGGCCGCGACGGAGACCAGCCGAAGGGCATGCGTCTCATCCGGCGCCTCGCCCTCGTTGACCATCGTCAGGACCTCGTCCGCATAACCGCTGAGCCGCTCGGTCAGGGTGTCGACCAGCGCCTTGCGCGCCGCCTCGCTGCCGAAGATGGCGGCGGCGCCGCGCGTGGCCCCGACCAGCCGCAGCAGGGCCAGGGCCGCGTCGGCGGCCTCGCCCCGCGCGGCGGCGTCCAGCATCGGCGCCATCCGGCTCATTCGCCCCGAGGTCTGCACGCGGGTCAGCGGCAGGGCCTTGTCCACCGCCTTGTCCGCCGTGCGCAGCAGGCCCGAGAGCCAGCCGGACACCTTCACGCGGCTGTCCCGGACACGGCGGCCCCACTCGGAGTCCGGATCGAGCGTCAGGGTCACGTCCAGTTCGGCCAGAACGCCCGCGCACCAGTCCAGATCAGCGATGGCCGTGTCGACGCCCCCGGCGGTCTTGCCGGGCTGATAGGCCGCCAGCCGGGCCGAGCGCTCGTCCACCCCGTCCAGCAGACGATCCACGAAGCCCGCCAGCTCGGAGGCGCTGAGGAAGCCGCGCCGTCCCGCGACGCCGGACGTCCGGGTGATGATCCGCAGCACCAACACCGCGTCATCCAGTTGGGAGAACAACATCTCCAGCAGGCGCCCGGCTCCATCGTCGTGGATGTCGGAGCAGTCCTTCACCAGCAGGCGCAGTTCGGCCAACTGGTCGCCATCGGGACGTTTCAGCCAGACCTCGATCGACGGCAGGCCGCGCCGGGCCAGATGGGCGAGGTCCAGACAGCTGGCGAGATCGAACAGCCCCTGCTCCCGCCGCGCGGGCTCAAGATCCTCGGGCCAGACCAGCGCCGGGCGGTCGCGCACGGCGGCGGCGGCGGACAGGCAGTAGCGGTTGGCGACCGCCGCGGCGTCGGGGCCGTCCGGATCGTCCAGGCGGGGCAACAGGCCAGGTTCGCGCTCGATGGCGGCGCGCCACAGGCGGGGCAGAACCGCTGGAGGAAAGCTCATGGAGCCGATGCCGTCCGCCCGCCGCTGGAACATCCGGGCGACGGGAGCCAGCACGAAGGCCCGCCGGGCGCGGTCGCGCATCTCCTCGGCCAGCATCAGGCGCAGCTCGGCCGCCCGACCACCCGGCAGGGCGGCGACCGCCGCCGCAACCGATTTCAGGACAGTCTCCGGGCATCGCCCGATCAGGGCGGCCAACGCGATGCGATGGGCGGCGGTCAGCCCGGACATGAAACCTCTTCCAACCGCACCCGGTGAGGAGACAGGATGAAGGCTCAGGGTTAACAGCCCCTGACTGAAGGTCTCAGATTTCAGCGGTCGGGAGCTCGAGCAGGACCTTCAGCCCGCCCATGTCGCTGTCGCCCAGGGTGATCTTCCCGCCATAGGCGCGGGTCAGCTCGACCACGATGGACAGACCGAGCCCCGAACCCGGCGTGGTCTCGTCCATCCGCATGCCGCGTTGCAGGGCGGCCTCGCGCTGGTCGGCGGGCAGGCCGGGGCCGTCGTCCTCGACCACCACGACCATCTGGCCCAGATGAGTCGGGCCGGCGGAGATGCGGACGCGCCGCTTCGCCCATTTGCAGGCGTTCTCCATCAGATTGCCGAGGATCTCCTGCAGGTCCTGACGCTCGCCACGGAAGCCCAGTTCATCCGGGGCGCGCCAGTCGATCTCGACGTTCTTCCACTCGAACACCCGTTCAAGCATCACGGCCAGTTCGTCGATCACCTCGGCGATGGGGGTGCGCTCGCCCAGCAACTGGGCGCGGGCGGCGGCGCGGGCGCGGCGCAGGTGATGATCGACCTGGGCCTTCATCACCTCGGTCTGCTTGCGGACCATGTCGGGCAGCACGCCCTCCTGCGTCCCCGCCTCGGCCAGCATGACCGACAGCGGGGTCTTCAGGGCATGGGCCAGATTGCCGACGTGGGTGCGCTGGCGCTCCACCGTCTCCTGGTTCTGGTCCAGCAGGCGATTCACCTGCTCGGCCAGCGGCTGGATTTCCACCGGATAGCTGTGCGCGATCCGCGCGGCCTTGCCCTTGCGAACGTCGGCGATCTCGTTGCGCAGACCGAACAGGGGGCGCAGGCCGATCTGCACCTGCAGGAAGACCGCGATCACCAGCCCCACGCCGAGGATCAGCAGGGCGATCCAGGTGAAGGTCGCGAACTGGCGCGCATCCGCGTCGATGGTCGAGCGGTCGATCCCGGCCATCAGCACCAGCGGCGCATCGCGCCCCGGCAGGGTCTTCAGACTGGCGGCGACCCGTAGCGGCCTGTCGATGGGCCCCTCGGCATTATAGCTGATCGTCTGGCCGAAGGCGTCGCTGAGCCGGTCGGCCAGCCCCGCCGGTACGATCAAATCCTCGCCTGCCAGAGACGGCGACCGGGCCAGCATGCGCACGCCGCCCTGCCCGTCCAGCTCGCCGATCGCCCAGTACTTCCCCGACAGGGGCCGCAGGGTCAGCGAATCCTTGATCTCGGCCACCGTCACGCCCTCCGGCGTCACGGTGGTGGCCAGCACCACGTCGTCGATGGTCTCGTTCAGCACGAAGCCAAGACGACGCAGGGTGCTTTCCTCATACTGGCGCGTGAGGGCCCAGCCGGTCAGCAGCAGGGCGACCACGATCCACGCGGCGGCCAGCCAGATCAGGCGACGGGTCAGACTGCGGCCGGGACGACCGATCCAGCGGCCCCAGCTTTTCGGCTCGGCAGCCGTCGTTTCGCCCCCCGACGCGTCGGTCACGCGGCTTCGGACTCGCCCGCCAGCGGCGTCAGCCGGTATCCGAGACCGCGCACGGTCTCGATCCGGTCAGAACCGATCTTCTTGCGCAGGCGACCGACGAACACCTCGATGGTGTTCGAGTCGCGGTCGAAGTCCTGATCGTACAGGTGCTCGACCAGCTCCGTGCGGCTGATGACCCGGCCCTGGTGCATCATCATGTAGTGCAGCAGGCGGTACTCCAGCGAGGTCAGGCGCAGGGGCTCGCCGTTGACGCTGGCGCGCGCCGCGCGCGGGTCGAGCCGCAGGCCGCCGCACGACAGGGTCGCCGAGGCGATGCCCGCCGACCGGCGCAGCAGGGCGCGCAGGCGGGCCAGCAGCTCCTCGGTGTGGAAGGGCTTGGTCAGATAATCGTCGGCGCCGGCGTCGAAGCCCGACACCTTGTCCGACCAGGCGCCGCGCGCCGTCAGGATCAGGACCGGCGTGGTCTTGCCGTCCCGACGCCAGCGCTCCAGCACCGACACGCCGTCGATCTTGGGCAGGCCCAGGTCCAGCACCACCACGTCATAGGGTTCATTGTCGCCCAGATAATGGGCTTCCTCGCCGTCCGAGGCGTGATCCACCGCATAGCCGGCGTCACCGAGGGCCGTCTTCAGTTGGCGGGACAGATCGACGTCGTCTTCGACCAGAAGCACTCGCATTGGGGTATCCTACCGACTGGCGTCGACGGTGACGTTGAAGATGCGGCCGTCGCGCTCGAAGGCGAAGACGTAGCTGCTGCCCGACTGGCCGCGGTAACCCACGAAGCGGGCGCCGCCGGCGCGGGACTGGGCGATGCGTTGGGCCTCGGCCTGACTCATCTGCGGGCGCTCGCGCTCCCGAGGCGGTTGCTGCTGCTCACGCCCCGGCGGACGGCGATCACCGCGCGGACCATCCTGAGCGGCGGCGACCGAGAAGGGCGCGACAGCCAGCAGGGCGGCGGCAAGAATGACGGACATCCGTTTCATGGTGACGGGTTTAGTCTCGCGGCTCTGAACGACGGCTGAACGAACAGTCTAGACATATTTCAGTTCGTCCGCGCGGACGAAGCATCTTTTTGGGGCCACGGACCGTCGGCCCTTCGGGACCTCCCGACCCCACGCGGCCAAATAGCCCCTTACGCGCGCGCGGATCATTTCTCCCCTCGCAGGACGACGGCCCAAAGCGTGACGGCGATTTCATGCAGATGAACGTTAACTGACTTTCGCTGTTCAGATCGGGCTCAGGCCGGGGCTGCTTTTATCCACGTCAACGCAGCCACATCGGTTGCGAGAACAGGAGAGACCCGATGTTCAAGAAAGCCATCATCCCCGCCCTCGTCCTGGCCGCGGCTTCCGTCGCGGTCCCGGCCACCGCCTCGGCCCAGCAACACCGCGGCGATCGCGGCGACCGGTACGAGCAGAACTACCGCGGCTGGCAGCCGATCGCGCAGCGCAAGTACAACCTGGATCGTCGCATCGACCAGGGCGCGCGCAACGGTCAGCTGAGCCGTCGTGAAGCCACCCGCCTGCGCAGCGAGCTGAACTCGCTGGTGCGCCTGGAGTACAGCTACCAACGCGGTGGCCTGTCGCTCCGCGAGCGTCAGGATCTGGACCGTCGCTACGACCGCCTGTCGCAGCAGGTCCGCTACGAGCGTCGCGATCGCGACGACCGTCGCTGGTAACACCTGGCCTTCCCTCCCCGAGAGGTCAGCGAGGGGCGCGATCCGATAGGGTCGCGCCCCTTTCCTTTGGTCAAAGCCGCAGCATGCTCTCGATGACTGTCACCGCCTGTCCCCGCAACAGGACGCGGTCGCCGTTCAGGACCGTGCCGATATCGCCGCCACGACCGGGGAAGACCTGCCGGAAACGCACCCCGGCCCGTCCCAGCTTGTCCGCATACAGCGGCGCCAGGATGCAGTGCGCCGAGCCGGTGGCCGGGTCCTCGTCCACGCCGCAGCCCGGCGCGAAGAAGCGGTCGACGACATCGACGTCGTCGGACGGATCAGCGGCAGCGCAGACGATCACCTGCCCCGGTTCGCCCGCCTCGCCCTGAAGCGCCGCCAGCGCCCGGATGTCCGGCGCTACCGCATGAACGGCGGCGGCGTCCGCCAGAACGGCGACCAGATAGCGCCCGGCCCAGACCTCCACCGGCTCAACGCCCAGCGCCTCCGCCAGCCCGGCGAGCGGCCCGGTGCGGCGCGGCGGATCAGACGGGAAGTCCATCTCGTAACCACCCTGGGTGGCCCGCACGATCAGCGGGCCGGAGCGGGTGCCGAAGGTCAGGGCGTCAACCGACAGGCCCAGCTCCGCCAGCAGCACATGGGCCGAGGCCAGCGTGGCGTGGCCGCACAGATCGACCTCCGTCCCCGGCGTGAACCAGCGCAGACCGAACCGCGCGGGATCATTGGTGCGCAGCAGGAAGGCCGTCTCGGCCTGATTGTTCTCCTTGGCCAGCGCCTGCATCCACGACGCATCGGGCCACTGGTCGAAGGGCTCGACCACGCAGGCGGGGTTGCCCCGGAACGGCGCGGCGGCGAAGGCGTCGATGGTCCATTGTTTCATCACACACCCTCTACCTTCAGTTCCGGCCACCGCGTCTGTGCGCTGGCCACGGCCTTGTCCCAGCCCTTCGCCAGCGGGCGGTTGGGATTGGGGCGCAGGATCATGTCGAACATGTCTTCAAGGCCAAACGGCGCCGCGACGCTGATCGAGTCGTCAGCCTCCAGCCGGACGCCGACCGAGAAGGCGGGGGCGACGAAGCGGGACAGGGCGGTGTCGGTGTCGGGCAGGGCCTCATAGGGCTCGCCGAAACGGTCGGGGAACCAGATGTGGACGCGGGCCTGATTGCGGACCTCGACGATGTCGCGGAAGGGCGGCTCGAAGGCGGCGGCGACCTGCTTGATCACCACGTCCTCGGCGTCCCAGCTGGTGTCCGGGTCGAAATAGCCGAGATCGTAGTCCTTGATCCCGTAGCCCGCCGGGCGGCCGGTGAGGTCGTTCCAGACGGCCTGATAGACAGCGCCCGAGAAGACCCGCCAGTCGTTCAGGCCGAGGCTCCGCACCGTCGTCAGGACGTGCATCAGATCGGGGTTGGCGCGGATGATCTGACCGAGCCGGGCCTCGAGGTCGCTCATCGGCGCAGCGTCCAGCCATGGTCCAGCGGACCATGGCCGCAGCCGAGGCCGGGGGCGCGGCGGATGGCTTCGGCGACATAGGCCCAGGCTTCGGTGACGGCGAGTTCGAGCGGCAGGCCCTTGGCCAGACCGGCGGCGCAGGCGCTGGCGAGGGTGCAGCCGGTGCCGTGGGTGTGGCGGGTATCGACGCGTTCGCCCTCCAGCAGGGTCTCGCCGTCGGCGGTGACGAGCACGTCGATGACGCGGTCGCCGGTGGCGACGTGGCCGCCCTTCATCAGGACCGCCTTGGCGCCCATGCCCAGCAGGAACTCGCCCGCCCGGCGCTGGCCGTCCAGATCGGCGACGGTGAGTCCGGTCAGGGCCTCGGCCTCGGGCGCGTTGGGGGTCAGCAGGCTGGCCCGCGGGATCATCAGCGAGCGCACCGCCTGCACGGCCTCGTCCGGCAGCAGGGGATGGCCGCCCTTGGCGATCATGACGGGGTCCACGACCGTCGCGGCGTCGGAGCTGTCGAGGATGGCCGCCACCCGTTCGACCACGTCGGTGGAGCCCAGCATTCCGGTCTTGATGGCGTCGGCGCCGATGTCATCCAGCACCGCCCGCGCCTGCGCCTCGATCAGGTCCAGCGGCAGGGGATGGACGCCGTGAACGCCCAGGGTGTTCTGAACCGTGATGGCGGTGATCGCCGTGGCCGCGAAGCCGCCCATGGCCGTCACGGCCTTGGTGTCCGCCTGTATGCCCGCGCCGCCGCCCGAGTCAGAGCCAGCGATGATCAGGACGCGTCCGAGAGAGGTCATCCCCTGCGAATGGCCGAGTCCGCAGCGGCGGGCAAGGGCGCGACAAACTGAACCCGGCTTCGGCGGCCTTCCGACGCGCATTCCGCCCCGGTCTTAACTACATAGGGAATATCGGAACAGGAGATCGTCGTGTCGCGAAAGACCGTGGTGATCGTGGGCGCCGGGTTCGGCGGGCTGGCTGCGGCCCGGGCCTTGAAGGGCGCCGATGTGGACGTGGTGCTGATCGACCGCACCAACCACCACCTGTTCCAGCCCCTGCTCTATCAGGTCGCCACCGCCGCCCTGTCGCCCGCCGACATCGCTACCGCCTCGCGCACCCTGCTGCGGGGCCAGAAGAACGTCACCGTCCTGATGGGCGAGGTGACCGGGGTCGATGCGGCGGCGAAGGTCGTGCGGCTGAAGGACGGGCCGGAGCAGGCCTATGACTGGCTGATACTCGCGACCGGAGCGGCCTACAGCTTCTTCGGTCACCCTGAGTGGGCTGACGACGCCGAGGTGCTGAAGTCGCTGGACGACGCCCTGACCATCCGTCGCAAACTGCTGGCGGCCTTCGAGAAGGCGGAACTGACCGACGATCCGGAAGAGGCGCGCCGGCTGATGACCTTCGTCGTCGTCGGGGCCGGACCGACCGGAGTGGAGACCGCCGGCACGATTGCAGAGATGGCGCGGATGACCCTGCGCCACGACTTCCGTCGCATCGACCCGACCAAGGCGCGGGTCATCCTGTTCGAGGCGGGACCGAGGGTGCTGACCGCCTTCCCCGAAGACCTGTCCGCCTATGCCAAGAGGGCTCTGGAGGAGCTGGGTGTCGAGGTGCGCACAGGTACGGCGGTGGAGGCCATAGCGGACGGCGTGGTGCGCGCGGGCGGCGAGACCATCGCGGCGGCGGCCGTGCTGTGGAGCGCCGGGGTCGAGGCGCGTCCGGCGGCGAAATGGCTGGGCGCCGAGGCGGTGCGGAACGGCGGGGTGGTGGTCGATGCGACATGCGCCGTGCCGGGCGTTCCCGACGTCTTCGCCATTGGCGACGTGGCCAGCTTCCGGCAGGACGGAAAGCCCCTGCCCGGTCTGGCGCCGGTGGCCAAGCAGCAGGGCAAATGGGTCGGCAAGCTGGTCCGCGCCCGCGCCGAGGGACGGCCCGATCCGCCCGCGTTCCGGTATCGCGACTGGGGGACCATGGCGGTGATCGGACGGTCGAAGGCGGTGGCCCTGCTGGGGCCGTGGAAGCTGACCGGCTTCATCGCCTGGCTGGCCTGGTCGCTGGTCCACCTGATGCTGCTGATCGACTTCCGCAGCCGGGTGATCGTCTATGTGAACTGGACCTGGGCCTGGTTCACCATGGGGCGTGGGGCGAGGCTGCTCACCCGGCTGCCGTGACCGCCGCCTGCACCGCCAGCGCCTGAACGGTCTCGCGGACATCGTGGACGCGGATGATCTGCGCGCCGCGCCGGGCGGCCTCGAGCGCGAGGGCCAGCGAGCCGCCGAGGCGGTCGGAGGCGTCCACGGCGGTGGGGTCGATGGCGGCGATGGTGCGCTTCCGGCTGGCCGCGTAGAGCACCGGCAGGCCGGTCGCGCCGAGGCGTTCAAGGTTGGCGGTCAGGGCCATGTTGTGGGCCAGCGTCTTTCCGAAGCCGATGCCGGGGTCGAGCCAGAGGCGTTCCGGCGCGACGCCCGCGGCCATCACCTCGCCCGCCCGGATCGCCAGCCAGTCCACAACCTCGGACACCACGTCATCGTAGTGAGGCGCGTCCTGCATGGTGCGCGGCTCGCCCTTCATGTGCATCAGGACCACGTCGCAGCCGAGGTCCACGGCGGTCGGCAGGCTGGCGGGCGAGAAGCCGAGGGCCGTCACGTCGTTCCAGATGTTGGCCCCGGCGCCGACGGCGGCGGCGGCGACCTCGGGCTTCATGGTGTCGATGCTGATGGGGCCGTCCCAGAGGGCGCGCAGGCCCGCGACGACGGGCGCGGTGCGCATGACCTCGTCCTCAAGGCTGACCGGCTCGGCGCCGGGCCGGGTGCTCTCGCCGCCGATGTCGAGGATGTCGGCGCCCTGCCGGACCAGCTCCAGCCCATGGGCGACGGCGGCCTCGACCGTGTCGTGCCGCCCGCCGTCCGAGAAGCTGTCAGGTGTGACATTGACGATGCCCATGACGCGGGGACGGAGAACGGCCATCAGTCCTTGCCCCCGATCAGGTTGCCGAGCGCGAACAGATAGCTCTTGAAGGCGTTGCGGCCGGGCTCGGTGATGGAGACGCGGGTCAGGGGCTTGTTGTTCACGAAGCTCTTGTCGATGGCGACGTAGCCCGCCTCCTCCAGCTTCTTGAGGTGGACGGAGAGGTTGCCCTGGGTGGCTTCCAGAACGGTCTTCAGTTCGGTGAAGTCGGCGGTCTCGACGTCGGCCAGATAGACCATGATCCCCAGCCGCATGCGACCGTGGATGACCTCGTCGATCCGTCCGAGATCGGCCAGTCCCATGCTCAGTCAGCCTTCGGTCCGGCGGCCTTGCGGGCGTCGCGGTACAGGACCCAGCCCGGCAGGGCGAACAGCAGGAACAGGGCGGCGGTGCAGACGCCCAGATAGGCGATCGGCTGGCGCACCAGCACACCCAGCGCCACCGCCGCGACCCACCCGCCGAGGGCGACGGCCAGCATCCAGCCCTTCTTCTTCAGCATCCAGGCGACGTACCAGGCGGCGGCCTGAAGGGCGAAGACGATGGCGGCGTAGTAGAGCCAGACGGCGAAGTCCTGATCGCGCCAGGCGCCGACCGCGAAGACGATCACGACGGCGGAGTTGGCCATGCCGGAGGCGCTGAAGGCGGCGCTGGTGACGCGCGAGGCCAGCGGCCCGCGATTGCCCGCGCCGGTCTTGCGGTCCCGCAGGATGGCCCAGGTCAGGATGGCCAGAAACGTCCCGGTGATCCCGACCACGAACAGCAGGTTGGCGAGGTCCGGCCAGCGGATCACGCCGAAGACCTGACCGATGTGGAACAGGCACTGGAGCCCGTACAGCAGCCCGCCCGCGAGGTAGCAGACGGCGAGGGTCATCGGGACGCCGCCGCCACCGCCGCCCTCGACGATGGAGCGCATGAAGGCGAGGTCGTCCTCGGGCGAATGCAGGCGGGGCTTGGCGGGCATGGCGACTCTCTCCGAACCGGCTCATCCATCGGGTGGACGAGCCGGAAGGGGTTGGCAAGCTATTCGGCAGGCAAGACGGCGGGATCGGCCGCCGGACGGCGCCAGGGGATGCGGCGGCCGTTCAGCCATTTGCCCATGAAGCCGTGGCGGACCGTCAGCTCATAGGACAGCAGGCAGACGGCGAAGACGCCCAGCGACACCCCGATCAGCTTGGCCCACCAGGGCGCGGGCCAGTCCTGCATCCAGACCTGGGCCAGCATGATCAGCGGCAGGTGCAGGATGTAGACCCAGTAGGAGGCGTCGGCGAGGTAGCGGCGCACCGGGCTGTGGCCCGACAGGAAGCGCAGACACAGGGCGACGGCGGCCAGAGCCGAGCTGAAGACCGCCACGGCGACGACGGCGGTGGCGATGGCCTTGGCCTGCGTCGGCTCGGCCATCGGCGTGATCACCGGACCGCCGGCGAGGATGTAGCTCCACACGCCCGAAACCACGGCCAGCACCAGATAGACGGGCCACCCGCCGGCGAGGCGGTCCAGCAGGTCGCGGCGGCGATCCAGCAGGAAGCCGAGCGCGAAAGCCGAGCCGAAGCCGACCAGGGCGGCGGTGTGCGGAACCAGCCCGGCATCGGGGGTCGGGACGGCGAAGAAGGCGATCCACTTCGGGTCCAGCCAGAAGGCGACGGCCAGAGGCGCGGCCAGCACGAAGGGCGTCCACCAGCCGATCAGGACTCCGGTCAGACGGTCCACGGCCCGGCCCCAGCCCCCGCTCCGGTCCAGCGCCGCGAAGGGGGCGCGCAGGATCAGGGTCGCCAGACAGAACAGGGTCAGGACGTAGAGGAACCAAAGATGGGTCAGCGGGAGGTTGGTCCAGTCATAGGTCGGCGGCGGGGGCGGCTCGGCGCCGGGGACGACCCAGCCCTGAACATGGGCGTTCCAGACCAGAGCCGTGACGATGCCCGCCATGACCGGGAACCAGAAGGCCAGCAGCGGGCCGGTGATGCGGACGGCGCGATCCTTCGCGAAGCCCAGCCAGCCCTTCCGGGCGATCATCATGTGGGCGAACAGGCCCGCGATCAGGAAGAAGGCGGTCATCCGGAACAGGTGGATGGCGAAGAAGACCCAGGCTGCGCCGATGGAGGTGTTCTCGTCGGCGACGATCCAGATCTGCTGCGGGAAGAAGGACAGGCTGGCGTGCAGGACGACGCCCAGCAGCAGGGCGCCGCCTCTCAGGGCGTCGAGGCCGGGCAGGCGCTCGGTCGGATGGGTGGACATGACGGGGCTCCCCTCGTTGATAGCGCCGATCTACGACAGACTTGTTTGAATTGCAAACTTGTTCATTAACAGTTCCGCGATGAGATGGGCGAGGAAGGGTGGGGTTTGGGAAATATCCAGCCAAAACAGTCGGCTGCGCCGTCCTCGGCCCGGGTCCGTAGACGGGTGAGACGGTGGAGACGGATGCAAATACACCGTCTATCCCGTCTATGTCGTCTATGCCGTCTATGGGTTTTGGGTGCAGGCAGCAGGCAGCAGGCAGCAGGTTATCAGGTGGGTGCGTCAGAATTGGACGTATCCTGCCGCTGCTATCGTCATCCCGACGAAATTCGGGATTCAGCGGCGCGCGAGAGCGCGAAGCTGTCGGGAGCGTCGGCGCCACACGTCAGAGATCGGATTTCGCCGCCGTCGCGGCGCCGCTGGGTCTCGGGGTTCGCTCTGCGAGCGCCCCCGGGATGACGATAGCGGGTGAGGACAGCTATCGGACCTGTTCACCGAGGCCATGACCCGGTTTGACTTCCCTGCCCGTCAGCCTAGCCTGAGGGGATGTGCGGATTGTCCGAACAGGGCCGGTTGCTGAACCACGCGGGACGCCTCGTCGCAGGCGATTGACCCGGGAGCGATGACGCGTGTCGCGCTTCCGGGTGACGCGACCTGTTCCCCCTGAGGCTTGCGCCCGACGAAACGCGGCGGCCTCGACACATCGAGATAATCCCATGACCACCCGCCCCTCCGGCGCCGCGCCCGCGCGCCTGCCCGCCATCCATCTGAGCGCATCCGACCACGCCCTGTTGACCACCTTCGTCGGGGAGACCGAGGCCGAGGGCGTCGCCAGCCTGTTGCAGCAGGAACTGGCGCGCGCCCATGTGCACGGCCACGGCCGCCGACTGCACACCGTCGGCCTGAACTGCTGGGTCCACTACACCGACGAACGCAGCAGCCGGACCCGCCGGGTCAAGATCGTGCCCCCCGCCGAGGCCGACATTGATGCAGGCCTGATCTCGCCCCTGTCCCACGTCGGGTCCGGGCTGCTGGGCCTCGCGCAGGGCCAGTCGATCCGCTGGCCCGATCCGTCTGGCCGCGTGCGCGTGCTGACCCCGGTTCTGATCGAGGACTGCGAAGCACCGATCTGAGGCGCGCAAACAGAAAGGGCCGGGGATCGCTCCCCGGCCCTCCTGTTGGTTGGACGTCAGGTTCAGTGAACCGTCGGCGTCGAGACGGCGGCCTCTTCCGGAGCCGGGGTGATCGGCACGGAGACCGACGGGCCCGAGTTGGGGAAGTTGTCCTCGTCCCGGTTCGGGGCGATGCCCTTCTCCAGCAGGTCCTTGATCTCCTGACCCGACAGGGTCTCGTACTCGAGCAGGGCCTGGGCCAGCTTTTCCCAGTCGTCGTTCTTCTCGGTCAGGATCTCGCGGGCGCGGGTCTCACCGGCCTCAATCAGCTTGCGGACCTCTGCGTCGATCATCTTGGCCGTCTCGCCGGAGATGTTGGTGCTCTGCGAGACCGAGTGACCGAGGAAGACCTCCTGCTGGTTGCTCTGGTAACGGACGCGGCCGAGGGTTTCGGACATGCCCCATTCCATGACCATGGCGCGGGCCAGACCGGTCGCCTGCTGGATGTCGCCGGACGCGCCGTTGGTGACGCGCTCGGGGCCGAACTTCATGATCTCGGCTTCACGACCGCCGAACATCATGGCCAGCTTCGAGACGCACCATTCGCGGGTGTACGAATAGCGGTCGCCTTCCGGCAGCGACATGACCATGCCCAGGGCGCGACCGCGCGGGATGATGGTCGCCTTGTGGATCGGATCGTGGCTGGGGACGTTCAGGCCGACGATGGCGTGACCGGCCTCGTGATAGGCGGTCAGCTTCTTCTCTTCCTCGTTCATGGCCATCGACTTGCGCTCGGCGCCCATCATGACCTTGTCCTTGGCGTCCTCGAAGTCGCGGTGGGTGACCATTCGACGGTCCTTGCGGGCCGCCATCAGGGCCGCCTCGTTGACGAGGTTGGCCAGGTCGGCGCCCGAGAAGCCCGGGGTGCCGCGCGCGATGGTCTTGACGTTGACGTCGGCGGCCAGCGGCACGTCCTTCATGTGGACGCGCAGGATCTTCTCGCGACCGGCGACGTCGGGGTTCGGCACCACGACCTGACGGTCGAAGCGGCCCGGACGCAGCAGGGCCGGGTCCAGAACGTCGGGACGGTTGGTGGCGGCGATCAGGATGATGTTCTCCGACGCCTCGAAGCCGTCCATCTCGACGAGCAGCTGGTTGAGGGTCTGCTCGCGTTCGTCGTTGCCGCCGCCCAGACCGGCGCCGCGATGGCGACCGACGGCGTCGATTTCGTCGATGAAGATGATGCAGGGCGCATTCTTCTTGGCCTGTTCGAACATGTCGCGGACGCGCGAGGCGCCGACGCCGACGAACATTTCAACGAAGTCCGAGCCGGAGATCGAGAAGAAGGGCACGCCCGCCTCGCCCGCGACGGCGCGGGCCAGCAGGGTTTTACCCGTACCGGGAGGGCCGACCAGCAGGGCGCCCTTGGGGATCTTGCCGCCCAGCCGCTGGAATTTGCTGGGGTCCTTGAGGAAGTCGACGACCTCCTGCAGTTCTTCCTTGGCCTCGTCCACGCCGGCGACGTCGTCGAAGGTCTTGCGACCCTTGTGCTCGGTCAGCAGCTTGGCCTTGGACTTGCCGAAGCCCATGGCGCCGCGGGCGCCGCCCTGCATCTGACGCATGATCAGAATCCACAGGCCGATGATCAGGATGAAGGGCAGCAGACCGATCAGGGCGCTGACCCACCATTGCTGGCGGGTGTTCTTGACCTCGACCGTGGCGCCGCGTTCGGCGATGCTGTCGATCAGCGACGCGTTCGGCAGCGAGGTGACGACGGTGACGACCTTGTCGTTCTTCAGCGTGGCCTTCACGGTCTCGCCGGCGACTTCAATGCTGGCGATCTGGTTGGCGTCGCGGACGCGGAGCAGTTCCGAATAGCTCATCTGTTCGGGCCGCTGGTTCGCCCCGGCGGCGGCGGCCCCGGTGGTCGGCAGGGCGCCGGTCCGGCTCAGGGCCATGTAGCCCGCCGAGACCAGCAGGACGATGACGCCGAAGATGGCCAATGTGCGCAGATTCATTCTTGTCTCGTTTCCCTGAAACGCGCGGGCGTTTCGTTACGCATTATGTTGTCACGCAGAAAATAGGTGCTTCCGGGGCGGCGCGCCATGCGTGTTCGCATCCGGATCCTGTTCATGCGTCATTCCGTCCAGCGCCCGGGCCAGTCTCGCTTCGACAAGGGCGTGCGCCTTGAACGCGCTTCCTGCAAGAAGCGGGGCGCCCGGATCGTTCCGGATCAGCACAGGCCGCCCGGCGCGCGCCGCCGCAGGAAGGGGCTGCAGCCGTGCGCGATCCGCCCCGGACAGCGCCGCCAGACGCCCGACGGCGGCGGTCGCGAACCAGCCGGGTTCCGGCGCGGTCAGGGCCCAGCGGCCGTCCCAGACGACCTCGACGCCCGGCGGCAGAGGCAAGGGAGCCCGATCCTCACGTCGGTGTTCGCCGGGTTCGCGCATCACCAGAACCTCGTTCCCGTCCGCCTGAATCCGGGCGCCGACCAGAACGGCGGTGAAGCGTTCGCCGGTCCTCAGCCGATCACCGACACCGACGAGCCGGTCACCGCGTGGCGGACGCTCGCCCCCGCCCGCACAGACCAGGGCGGCGGCCAGGGCGCGGGCCGAGACCTCGCGGGACAGGCGAATGACATCATCGCGGACCTCCAGCACGCCCCCGGTCGCGCCCAGTTCAGGGACAGTGGGGGCGACGACGCCTGCGGCCAGAGCCTGACGGGCGCGGGAGCGGGCGAAGCGGCGGTCGGCGTTGGCCGGGTCCTCGATCCAGTCCGCGCCACGATCCCGCAGCCAGTCGCGCAGCTCCTCCCGGCGGGCGTCCAGCAGGGGACGGAGCAGCATCAGGCCGCGCCCCTCGGGCCAGACGGGCGACGGCGACCAGTCGCGCAGCCGCCCGAGCGTGGCCCCTTCAGCCCGCATGATCTCGCCCTCGGCCACATCGTCAGCGGTGTGGGCGAACAGGATCACGCCCGCCCCGGCCTCACGCGCCGCGTCGGCGATCAGGCGGTGGCGGGCGGTCCGGGCGGCGGCGGGCAGGCCGGTGGGAGGCTTGTCGCCCGTCCAGAGCAGACCGCGCCAGTCGGCGCCCGCGGCGCGGGCCGCCTGCCCCGCCCGGCGGGTCCAGTCAGCGCTGTCGGGGTTGAGGCCGTGATCGACGGTCAGGGCCAGCAGGGGGCGGCCCCGCGCGCCGGCCCAATCGGCGACCAGATGCAGCAGGGCGACGGAGTCCCCGCCGCCGGACAGGGCCAGGGCGACGGGGCGCGGGTCATCAGCGCACAGCCGGGCCGTCAGGCGGGCCTCGGCCCTGATCAGCCAGTCAGGCGCGGGCCGGGTCAGCCGGGACGCCGGGCCGGCGGACGGGCCGGAGTGGCGGCGGGCGCGCGGACGGGGGCGCAGGCGAAGCGGGTCCCCATCTCCGTCGCCCGCGTGCGCTGGGCGGCGCTGGCCGTGGCGGCGTAGCGGTTGGTGAACTCGTTCAGGGCGCCGCAGGCGTCGGTCTTGCGATCCGCCGAGTTCAGGGCGTTGACTAGCTCAAGCGTGGTCGCGGCGGCCCAGGTCGTGGTCGGCCAGCCGCGCAGGGCCGACGAATAGGCCCGAATGGCGTTGTCGAAGTCGCCATCGGAGACGCGCAGGTCGCCGATCCGGCTGAAGGCCTCGCGGGCCTGCGGGCTGTCCGGCCAGGCGAGGGTGACGGTCTGCAGGGCGCGGTCGCCCATGGCGGGATCGGTCGCGGCCAGCCGCACGGCGGCGGCCAGATCGCGCGCCGGATCGCCAGTCGGCGAGGTGTTGGAGATCGGCGAGTTCAGCTCGTTCTCGCGGGCGGCGGCCTGCTCCATCGTGCGGATGCGGCCTTCGGCGTCGCGCAGACGAGTCCCCAAGGCGGCGTTGTCGCGCTTGCCCTCGTCGATGGCGAAGGTCAGGCGCTCGATGTCGGCGTTCACACGCTGGACGGTGGACTCCAGATCCTGCAGGCGGCGGTTCATCAGATCGACCCGGCCCTGCAGGGCGATGACCTCGGGGTCCGGCTCGACCAGCACGGGCTGACCGGAGGCGTTGCGCTGGGTCACGGCGCGCTCGAGGCGGCGGACGTTGCGATCCAGCTGATCCAGACGTCGCTTGTCCCACTGGATGGGCTCCATCGGCGTGGTCTGGGCCACCACCGTGGTCGTGCCGGCGATCATCACGACACCGATGACGGTGACGAGCGTCTTGCGGGAGCGGAGCGAGGTCGGGAGCTTGAGCATCAGGTTAGGTTCCACCGATTTGGGGCGCTCGCAAGGCGATCAGACGCCCACCGCCAGATACACGATGGCCGTGATGAACAGGCCGATGACGATGAAGCAGAAATTCTGCAGCAGAACGAAGCGCCAGATGGTCGAGAACCAGCCGAGTTCGTAACCGCCCTTGAGCTGGGCGAACTGGTGAACGGGCATGCCGAAGATGAAGGCGAACCAGGCCAGGGCGCCGAGCGCCGGATGGATAAAGCCCAGGCCGATGGCGATCAGGCCCGCCATCACCGCGAAGGTCAGGGAGTACAGGACGAAGACGCCGTGGTCATAGAGGGTCGTCTTGCGGCGCCACAGGAACAGCACGGCCATGAAGGGGATCGACAGCGGCACCAGCAGGAAGGCGAATTTGTAGAAGGTCTGCTGGATTTTATAGACGGCCAGATCGGGGTTCATCAGCTTCTTGGCGGTCTTCCGGACATTCTTGCCCGCCTTCGGATCGGCGTAAATCCGGGCCGCGATGTCGTGGACGTTGGCCTGCCAGCTTCCGGGCGTCAGGCCGTCCGGGCGGGGCTGCCCCTGGGTGGCGGCCTGATCGGCGACACTGGCCATCACATTGTCGGCGACGTCCAGAGCGACCTTGTCCGCCGTCGTGGTCGCTTCGGCCCGGGCCGCGGCGATCTCGCGACGACCTTCCGCGAACCCTTCGGCCCCCTCCGCCGCGACAGACGGGTCCGCCGGGCGGAAGGTGGCCTCGGGCATGTGCACGAAGCTGAGGGCGAAGAAGGTGATGAAGACCGTGAACAGGAAGATGGCCAGCGGCGAGACGTAACGGGTCCGTTTGCCGTGGATCCACTCGCGCGTCAGCTTGCCCGGATTGAAGGCCAGAAGCGGCAGGGTGCGCCAGATGCGGGCGTCGAAATGCATGACGCCGTGCAGGACTTCCTCGCCGAGGTGCAGCAAGGTGCGGTGGACGTGGGTCGGCTGGCCGCAGGTCGAGCAGAAATTGCCCGAGGTTTCGGACCCGCAATCGGCGCAGGTTCCGGTGTGATCGTCGCCCGCCTTGCCGGTCGGCTTCTCGATCGCCCCGGCGATCAACCCCCCGGTGACGGCGCCGCCCGCAGCCTCGATATCCATGCCACTATCCCCTGTCCGGCACCCCACCGGAATCGGCCCGAACTTTGATCATCGGACCGTCAAAAGAAAAGGGGCGCCGGTCGGCCCGACGCCCCTTCCCTGTCACTTTTCAGCGTCGGATCAGCGCGTGGCGCCCGATACGATGGCGGTGTGGGCGTTGCGGTTGCGCGCCCAGGACTCTTCCGACGAGCCGGCGGCGATCGGGCGCTCCTTGCCGTAGCTGATGGTGTCGATGCGGGCGGCCGAGATGCCGCGCTCGATCAGATAGCTGCGGACCGACTCGGCGCGGCGGGCGCCCAGGGCCAGGTTGTACTCGCGGGTGCCGCGTTCGTCGGCGTTGCCTTCGATGCGGACGGTCACGCCCGGGTAGCGCTGCAGCCAGGCGACCTGGGCGTCGAGGCGAGGATAGGCCTCGGCGCGAACCGTGTAGCTGTCGAGGTCGAAGTAGACGCGGTCGCCGACGTTGACGACGAAGTCCTGCTCCGAACCGGGAGCCGGGGCGCCGATGTTGCCGCCGGTGATCGGACCGGGGTTCGACGGGTACTGGGGGTTGGTCGACGACGGCGGCGGCACTTCGCCGGCGCCGGTCTCAACCGGACGCCGGGGGGTGCAGGCCGCGATGGCGGTCACGGCCACACCGACGGCGGCCAGGCGGACGAGGGTCGAGGTCTTCATCATCTGGGTCATCTCCGGGTCGCAGGGGCCGCGCCCCTATTTAGCTTTGCTGTACAAGGTCGTTACTGTCGCGCCAGTCTTTTCACCAGACACGATAACGCGGGATTGAAGCCAAAGGCTCCGCTTGTGATCCGGAGCCTGTCGGCTTCTGACATCGATCAGGCCGGACAGGCGTCCGGACCGCTGGCGCCGATGCGCACCGGCTGGGCGTCGAGCAGGGGGGACCAGGCCGGATCGGTGCCGCGCCCGCCGTAGCCGGCCTGATTGACCACGCGGCCCGACAGATCGACGGTCCAGAGGCGGGTATCGCCACCCGGCGTCTGGCGCGCGAACATGATGTAGCGGCCGTTCGGCGCCCAGGACGGGCCTTCCTCGAAATAGCTGGACGACAGGATGCGCTCGCCCGAGCCGTCGGTGTTCATCACCCCGGTCGAGAAGCGGCCTCCGGCCTGTTTGGTGAAGGCGATCAGATCGCCGCGCGGGCTCCAGGTCGGGGCGGTGTAGAGGCCGCCGCCGCGCGAGATCGGCCGCTGGCCCGAACCGTCGGCCCGCATGGTGTAGAGGCGCGCGCTGCCCGAACGGTCCGAGGTGAAGACGATCTGGCTGTTATCCGGGCTGAACGACGGCGAGGTGTCGATGCCCGGATCGCTGGTCAGGCGGCGAACCTGACGGGTCGACAGGTCCATCACATAGACGTCGGTGTTGCCGTTGCGGATGATCGAGAAGGCCATCTTGGCGCCGTCGTTCGAGAACCGCGGGGCCAGCACCTGACCGTCGAACTCGCCCAGGCTCTCACGGCGCTGGGTGGCGAGGTTGAACAGGTAGATGCGGCTGTAGTCCTTGCCGAGCGCGACGTAGGTGATCTCGTTCGGATCGCTGAGCGAGAAGCGGGGCGACATGATCACCTCGTCGCCCTGCGTCAGATATTCCGGATTGTAGCCGTCCTGATCCGAGATCGCGAGGCGCGAGACGCGGTTCAGCTGGGTGCCGCTTTCCGAGACGAAGACCACGCGGCTGTCGAACAGGCCGGTCTCGCCGGTCATGCGCTGATAAACCAGATCGGCGATCTTGTGCCCGATCCGGCGCCACTGCTCGGGCGTGGCGGTGAACTGGTACGAGACCAGCTGGCACTGACGATAGGGGTCATAAAGGCGGAAGCCGAAGTCGTTGCGGCCGTCCGGACGCGGGGTGACCGAGCCGTACAGCACGGCCTGCGCGCCGATGGAGGTCCACTGCGGGAAGTTCGGCGCATTGGCCAGCGTCAGACCGGTTTCGACGAAGGAGGCCGGGTCCAGCGGCTCGAAATAGCCGGTGCGGCGCAGGTCGGCGCGGATGACGCCCGACATGTCCGATCCGTACTGGCCGTTGAAGTCGGCGACGGCGATCTGGAAGGCGCGGATGCGGCCCTGATCCACGATCAGCTCTTCCTGCTGCGGCTGGGGCGTCTGGGCCATGGCCATCCCCGGCAGGACAGCCGCAAGCGCGGCAGCCGAAACCATCAGAACTTTCAAACGCATCGAGACCTCCAGGTCGGGTTGGTTTGGGACCACTCTGGCCCCGGCCTGTCACCGGAGCCAGCTTGGGTGTGATTGAGGCGACTTTCAGGCCCACGGCCTCAACAGTCGGTTTCCGTCAGCGGTTCGCGCACATGTTGGCGGTGCGGAACGAGAAGGTGATTTCCTGCTGTTCATAGCCGGGGGGCATCTGGAAGGGCGCCGTGGCGCGGATCGCCCGTTCAACGCCGTCGGCGATGGCCCGGTTCGAATGGGTCGCGCGCGCGGGGCCGACGAGGCGGCCGCGCTCATCCAGCGTCACCCGAACGGGGATAATCGCATCACGCCCGCCGGGCAGATCGCACGGGACGTCCCAGTTGTCATAGATCTGGCCGATCAGCGACTGAAGCGAAGCCTGACCGAGCGTGCGCGGCGCATTGCCGGTCGCGCCGCCGCCCGTCGCCGGGGGACGGCGATTATTGTTCGGGCTGGGGTTCAGTCGGCCGGCGTTGGCGTCGGGGTTGAAGCCCGGTGTGGGCTGCGGAGCCTGCGGACGCGGCTGGGGCTGATTGCGCGGCGGCTGGGGCTGGGTGCGCGGAGGCTGAGTACGCGGAGGCTGGGGCGTGGGCTGCGGCTGGGGACGCGGCGGCGTCGGGCGCGGCGTGGGCGTCGGGCGGGGCGTCGGCGGCGGAGGCGTCGGCTCGGGCGGCGGCGGCGTGGGCTCGGCGGTCGTTTCGACCGGCGCGCTGGCCACGTCCTCTGTGATCAGGTCCTCGCTCGGGTTCAGCGGCGCGGCGCCCAGCACTTCGACCTCGGACACGACCTGCACCGGCACGGAGGAGTCGCTGGGCGGCGAGGCCGGCGGCTTCGCCGTCAGCAGGGCGAGCGCGATCAGGCCCGCGATGCCCGCGTGGACGACGACAGAACCGATGATGGCGACGCCGCTGGAACGATCCACGCCGTCAGCCCTCCCCCGGAGCCGCGGAGGTGTCGGTGATGAGGTTCAGCTTGGTGAAGCCTTCCGACGACAGGCGCGCCATCACGCGGGCGACCGCCTGATAGGGCGCGCGACCGTCGGCGCGGACGAAGACCGGCTTCTCACGCGAGCCGACGCCGCCTTCCTGCGTCACGCGCAGGACCAGTTCGTCCCAGTTCACGGGGCTTTCGCCGACGAAGATCTCGCCGTCCCGCTTGATGGAGATGGTGACCGGCTCGCTGGTCGTGTCCACCGAACTGGCCTCGGTCTTCGGCAGCTCCAGCTCCACCCCGGTCGTCAGCAGGGGCGCCGAGATCATGAAGATGATCAGCAGCACCAGCATGACGTCGACCAGAGGGGTAACGTTGATCTCACTGAGGGGACGCTTGCGCGCCCGGCGGCGACCGCGGCTGTGACCGCCCCCGCCTGCTCCACCCATGGCCATGGCTCAGGCCTCCCGGCGCGGATCGGCCGCCGGGGTCGAGCCCAGACGGCGGGCGACGGCGGCCTGAAGGTCGTCGGCGAAGCTCTCCAGACGGCCGGTGAACTTGCCCGCGTCGATCGAGAATTTGTTGTAGGCCATATAGGCAGGGATGGCGGCGAACAGGCCGATGGCGGTGGCGAACAGGGCTTCCGAGATCGCCGGAGCCACGGTCGTCAGATTGGTGTTGCCCGCGCCGGCGATGGCTCCGAAGGCGTTCATGATGCCCCAGACCGTACCGAACAGGCCGATGAAGGGCGAGGCGGTGGCGACCACCGACAGCACGCCCAGACCGTTCTC
This sequence comes from Brevundimonas sp. M20, assembly GCF_006547065.1. NCBI lineage: Bacteria > Pseudomonadati > Pseudomonadota > Alphaproteobacteria > Caulobacterales > Caulobacteraceae > Brevundimonas > Brevundimonas sp. M20. Next base: position 2,753,463 of record NZ_CP041243.1, read on the forward strand.
GACGCGCTGGCTTTCACGGGCGATCAGGCTGTCGAGCGCGCGGTCGATGCGCGAGATCAGCAGGCCCGCCTGGGCGTCGGACGTCTGACCACGCGTGCGGGCCTCGCGCCAGTCGCTGAGCGCGATGACCAGCATGCGCGGCAGGGGATGGGCCGGGTTCGGCCCGGCCTGCGCCGCGATCTCTTCCAGCGAACGGCCGGACCCGACCGCGTCCTCGAAGGCGTTGGCCTGACTGTTGAGCGAGGCGAAGCTGATGGCCTTGCCGATGATCACCGTCCACGACCAGACGGACGCGATCACCAGTCCGACCATGACGCCCTGCACGACGATATCGGCCTCGAGGAAAATCTTGATCGGGTTCAGCATCGAGTGATCGGCGGCGATGGTCATTCAGGCGTCCTTCCGTGTCCGTCCCTGTGCACCGGACGGGCGTGGCGGTTCTGTGGCGAGTCAGGTGTCGTCAGGCGGTTTAGCCCCCTCTTAGCGACACGGTCACGCTTGTGCACATGACAGGTTCGCTATCGCGGCGATGTTCGCCTGTGAGGCTATTCCGGGCGACGGGCCGGGCTGTTGGGCTGCACCGCCACCGACACCGGAGCCCCGACGCTGATGATCACGCCCTCGTGGCCTTCCTTGGCGATGGAATAGGTCGCGGCGTCGCGCAGAAGGATGTCCTCGCAGGTTCGGTCGCCGGGACGACCGAGATCGGCGCAGCCCTGTTTGGCGGCGTCAGCCCAGCCGCGCACACGCCGGGTGGCGGCCTCGGCACGACTGATGGCCGCCTCGTCCTCGGCCTTGGCCTGGGCGATCAGGGCCTGACGGGCGCCCTGCTGGTATTGCAGCTCGGCCTGACCGGCCATCTTGCGCTCCCAGACCTTGTAGTGCGGACAGCCGACGAGGCCGCCGCCAACGCCCAGCACCACCAGCAGGCAGATGACGATCAGGGCTGTCCATCCCTGACGTTCGGAGAGTTGGGTGCTCGAAGCCATGTCGTCAGTCCTCCTTCGCGGCCAGCCAAGGGGCGACCTTCTCAATCAGGGCCTTGGTCGGGCGGCGCGGGCGGCCGTCCATGTGGATGCAGACCACCTCGACGTCGGCCCGGCACAGGGCGTCCTCGCCGCGCGCGACTTCCTGACGGATCAGCAGGCGCGGTCCCTTCACCGCCTCGTACCATGTGCGGACCACCAGCTGATCGTCGATGCGGGCGGGCTTGAGGAAGGTCAACTCCATCTTCGAGACGACGAAGGCCATCGGTTCGTCATGGTCCAGAAGCTCGGCGTGGCCGACGCCCATCAGGCGCAGGCAGTCCGACCGGCCCCGCTCGAAGTAGCGAACGTAGTTGGCGTGATAGACCAAGCCGGTGAAGTCCGTGTCCTCGTAATAGACGCGCACCGGCAGGCGATGCTCCCGGCCCTCGAAACGGCCGGCGGTGGGGCTGTCGGTCATCGCGGCAGGTCTCCCCGGCGTTTCAGGAAGCCCGGGCAGAGGTCGGACTGGTTCTGCTCGAACTCGGTCTTCAGCGGATCGGTCTCCAGCATCAGCCGGTTGGGCCGCGAGACGAAGGCCACGACGTCATCGCCGTTGCGCAGATAGCCGCAGACGGCGCGGCGACGGCCGGTCTCGGTGTAGGTGACGCGGGCGGCCGGACCGACCAGGGCGTGCACCTGGGTCTGGGCGCGTTCCTCGGGCGTGGGTTCGGTGTGACTGAAGACGTTGCGGCTGACCAGCCACAGCAACAGGACGCCGAGCAGGATCACCGCCCCGCCCAGCACCGTGATCAGACGATCAACCCGCATTCTCCGTTTCGCCATGCGGCCCTCCTTCGGCGCGACCATGCCGGGGTTCGGCGCAGAGGTGAACCCTCGATGGGGGTGAACCCTGGATGGGGGTGAACCCTACTTGCCCCCGAACAGGTCCCCGGCCTGCGAAACCTTGGGCGGTTCGGACAGGCCGAGGTGGCTGTAGGCGCGGGCGCAGGCCATGCGGCCGCGGGGGGTGCGCTGGATGAAGCCCTGCTGGAGCAGATAGGGCTCGATCACATCCTCGACCGCGTCGCGCGCCTCGGCGATGGCTGCGGCGAGAGTGTCCATGCCGACGGGGCCGCCGCCGTAGTTCTCGATCAGGGCCTTGAGGAAGCGGCGGTCGTTGGAATCCAGACCGACCTCGTCGATCTCGAGCCGGGCGAGCGCGCGGGCGGCGACCAGCTTGTTGATGGCCGGCGCGCCCTCGGCGTCGGCGAAATCGCGCACCCGGCGCAGCAGGCGGCCGGCGATGCGGGGCGTGCCGCGCGAGCGCGACGCGACCTCGAAGGCGCCGTCCTCGGTGATGGCCGCGCCCATCTTGCGCGCCGTGCCGATGACGACGCGGGTCAGCTCCTGCGGGGTGTAGAACTCAAGCCGCAGCGGAATGCCGAAGCGGTCGCGCAGCGGCGTGGCCAGCAGGCCCGCGCGGGTCGTGGCGCCGACGAGGGTGAAGGGCGCCAGATCAATGCGGACCGAACGCGCCGACGGCCCCTCGCCGATGATCAGGTCGAGGACGTGATCCTCCATCGCCGGATAGAGGATCTCCTCCACCTGCGGGCTGAGGCGATGGATCTCGTCGATGAACAGCACGTCGCGCGGTTCGAGATTGGTCAGGATGGCCGCGAGATCGCCGGGCTTGGCGAGGATGGGGCCGGAGGTGGCGCGGAAGCCGACGCCCAGCTCACGCGAGACGATCTGGGCCAGGGTCGTCTTGCCCAGCCCCGGCGGGCCGAACAGCAGAACGTGGTCGAGCGCCTCGGCGCGGTTGCGGGCGGCGTTGATGAAGACCTGAAGGTTGCCCTTGGCCTGCTCCTGCCCGACGAACTCCGACAGGGTCTGGGGACGCAGGGCGCGGTCATAGGCTTCGCCGGGAGCGGCCTCGGGGGAGATGATGCGGTCGTCGGTCATTGGCCGCTCCGGTGGCGGGCGGCGGGGCGACGGTTAGTGAAAAGTGCTGGTAAGCAAGGGGTGAGCAGGTGACGTCCCGCCCGCGCGCAGACGTGCTCACGATCTTGCTCACCAGCACTTTTCACTGGCCCGCCCTTCACCGTCCCAACTCCTGAAGCGCCGCCCGGATCACCGCCGACAGGTCGGCGTCCTCGCCCAGACGGATCAGCGCCTGATCGACGGCGCGGCGGGCGTTGATCTCGGCGACGCCGAGGCCGAGCAGGGCCGAGACGGCCTCGCCGGTCAGACTGGGGACCGGGGCGGCGACCGCGGCCTCGACATGGACGCCGGGAGCATTCGGGGTGAAGGACGCCTCGCCCAGCGACTTGCCCTTCAGCTCGGTGACGATGCGCAGGGCCAGCTTGGGGCCGACGCCGTTGGCGCGGGCGACCGCGGCCTTGTCCTCACGCGCGACGGCGGAGGCCAGCTCGCCGGGCGGCAGGACGTCGAGCACGCCCAGCGCCGCCTTGGGGCCCACGCCCTGGATGGCCAGCATGGTGCTGAAGGCCCGGCGTTCGTCGCGGGTCAGGAAGCCGTAGAGGCGCGGACCGGCGTCCTCGCTCCACTGGGAATGGATGTGCAGGGTCGCCTCGTCGCCGGGCGCCGGGAGACGGCCCAGCGTCCGCGCGCCACAGGCCACGACATAGCCGACGCCCATGCAGTCCAGCAGGCAGTGATCCTGTTCGACCTCGGCCAGAACGCCGCGCAGACGACCGATCATGCCGCGCCTCGCAGGGTCTCGAGCAGGGCCCGCTTGCGCAGCTGGGCGTGGGTGATGGCGACGGCCAGCGCGTCGGCGGCGTCGGCCCTGGCGTCGCCGGAGGTCGGCAACAGGCGTTTGACCATGAAGGCGATCTGGCCCTTGTCGGCGTGACCGGCGCCGACCACCGCCTTCTTGATGAGGTTGGGCGAGTATTCCGCGACCGGCAGGCCGCATTTGGCCGGGGCCAGCATGACGGCGGCGCGGGCGTGACCCAGCTTCAACGTCGAGGACGGGTTCACGTTGACGAAGACTTCCTCGACCGCCGCTTCCTCGCAGCCGTAGTCGCCGCACAGGGCGGTGACGGCATCCAGCAGGTGCAGCAGGCGCTCGGCGAAGGGGGCGTTCTCGGGCGGGGTGACCACGCCGTGGGCGATCCAGCGCAGGCGCGAGCCCTCGGCTGAAATCACGCCCCATCCGGTGCGTCTGAGGCCGGGGTCCAGCCCGATGATCCGAGTCGCTTCGTTCGCCATCCGTTCCCTTTTGCCCGAGAGATGCCTAACGGACAATGACCGGACGGGAAGAACCGCCTTTTCGGGGGCGGCCTACTCGTCTCTCGGCATGACCGAGAAGCCCGCCAGACCGTCCTCGGAGGACAGGCGTTCGACGAGGCCGTCGATGTCGAGCGGCATGGAGCCCTTCACCTTCAGATGATGTTCGTGCAGCTTGCCGTCCTGCGAGACGACGTGGCCGAGGCGGACGGCCTTCATGCCGGTGTCCCTCAGCAGGTTGCGGACATGGGCCTCGCCCGGCGCGGCGTTGCGACGCCATTTCAGCGTCACGTCCATCACCCCGATATGGGGCAGCTTCGCATCCGCCAGACGCAGGACCGCCAGCACCGCGAGGGTGGCGCACGCCGCGATCAGGGCCAGCGGCAACATGCCGACGCCGAACAGAACGCCGATGGCCGAGGTCACCCACAGGGACGCCGCCGTGGTCAGCCCATGAACCGAAAAACCCTCGCGGAAGATCACGCCCGCGCAGAGGAAACCGATGCCGGTCAGCAGGCCGTGCGACATGCGGGTGGGATCAATCACCACCGTCTGCCCCGGCAGGGCGGTGAAGGCCCAGGTCGACTGGTGCATCGCCGCCAGCATCAAGACGCAGCTGGTCAGGCAGACCAGAATATGGGTGCGAAAGCCCGCGGGGTGGCCGTGATAGGTGCGCTCGACCCCGATCAGTCCTCCGGCCGTCATGGCCGCGAGCACCGGCCAGACCAGATCCCAATTCATCAATGAAATTCGCTCCGCAAACTGACGAATCCCAAACCTAGTCCCGCTTGGCCGGAGCGATCAAGCGGCGGTCAGTCGTCGCGCGGATCGAGCGAGTAGCCGACCACGCCCTCGATGCCACGCAGGCGGGCGCCGAGCGCCTTGAGCGCGGGCTCGCCGTCGATCCTGAAGCGGAAGCTGCGGCGCAGCTTCTGGCCGTCTTCGATCAGTTCGAACCGGTCGGCCTTGGCGGATCGCGGCAGGCCCGCCAGCGCGGCCTCGATCCGGTCCTCGGCCCCGACCGCGTCCCGGAGCCAGACGATCTCGGCGTCCACCACCGCCTGCTGAGGCAGGCGACGGCTGACCAGTCGCAGGGCGACGAGGATGAGCACGGTCAGCGTCGTCCCGACCACCCCCAGCAGGAACAGTCCCGCGCCGAAAAGCAGGCCGATGGCGGCGGTGATCCAGAGCGAGGCGGCGGTCGTCAGGCCATGGATCGAGAACCCCGCGCGGAAGATCACCCCGGCGCACAGGAAGCCGATACCGGTCAGGACGCCGTGCGCCAGACGGGCGGGATCGGCGATGACCTCCGCGCCCTGAACCGGCACGAAGCGCCACGCCGCCTGGGACACCGCCAGCTCCATCAGCAGGGCGGAAGCGAGGCAGACGAGGATGTGGGTCCGGAACCCCGCGGCCCGCCCGCGCCACTCCCGCTCGAAGCCGATCAGGCCGCCCGCCATGACGGCGGCGATCAGGGGAAGCGTGAAGCCGGGCAGGTCATTGAGGGTCATCCGCGAGCAACGGGAGCCGGGCGTGGCGGTTCCTGCGCGTCTACGTCGCCCCCGACCGACGCCGGAGACAGGGGCGGCGCCACGCGCTAGCGTGTCGTGCGACAGGGGAGATGGCGAATGATCGGGACCACAGGCAAGATGCTGGCCGCGCTGGCGACAACCGCCCTGCTGGCGGGGAGCGTCGCGGCGCAGACCGACAATGCGCGCCCGGATCAGGCCGCCTTCCGCGACCTGTATCGCGAGCTGATCGAGACCAACACCACCCTGTCCGAGGGCAGTTGCACCCTGGCGTCCGAACGGATGGCGGCGCGACTGCTGGCGGCGGGCTATCCGGCGGCCGACGTGCGGGTTCTGGTTCCGTCCGAGCGGCCGAAGGACGGCAATCTGGCGGCGGTGCTGCGGGGCGACGATCCGACCGCCGCGCCGATCCTGTTGCTGGCGCACATCGACGTGGTCGAGGCCCGGCGCGAGGACTGGACGCGCGATCCCTTCACCCTCATCGAGGAAGACGGATATTTCCACGCCCGGGGCGCGCAGGACGACAAGGCGCAGGCGGCGATCTGGGTGGACACGCTGATCCGGCTGAAGGCCGAGGGCTTCACGCCGCGCCGGGACATCAAGATCGCCCTGACCTGCGGCGAGGAGACGTCGGACACCTTCAACGGCGTGTCCTGGCTGCTGGCCAACCACCGCGACGCGCTGGAGGCCGGGTTCGCCCTGAATGAGGGCGCGCGCGGGCGGCTGGACGCGGCAGGCAACCGCGTGGCGCTGGAGATTCAGGCGGGCGAGAAGATTTATCAGGACTATCGTCTGGAGATCACCAATCCCGGCGGCCACTCCTCCCGTCCCGTGCCGGACAACGCCATCTATCGCCTGTCGAACGCCCTGACGCGGCTGGAAGCCTTCACCTTCCCGACCGAGCCGAACGAGACGGTGAAGGCCTATTTCGCGGCGCTGGCCCCGACCAACCTCGCCCATGCCGCTGACATGCGCGCCATCGGCTCGGCGTCCGGGCGAGCGCGGGAAGCGGCGGCGCGACGATTGTCGGCGGCGGACCCGGCGTGGAACGCGGTGCTGCGCACCACCTGCGTGGCCACCATGGTCGATGCCGGACACGCGCCCAACGCCCTGCCCCAACGCGCGACGGCGAACGTGAACTGCCGCATCCTGCCCGGTCAGGATCCGCAGGCGATCCGCTCGCGGCTGGCGCGCGTTCTGGCCGATCCGGGGATCGCGGTGAGCATCGCGGGCAATATCGACCCGACCTCGCCGCCCCCGCCGCTGAGCCCAGACATCCTCGAGCCGATCCGCGCGGCCGCCGCAGAGTTGTGGCCCGGCGTCCCGGTCATCCCGTCGATGAGCCCCGGCGCCACGGACGGTCGTTTCACCAACGCCGCGGGCGTGCCGACCTATGGCGTCACCGGCCTGTTCGCCGATCCCGATGGTGGTGGTGTCCATGGCCTGAATGAACGCATCCGGGTCCGCTCGCTCTACGAAGGTCGCGACTTCCTGTTCACGCTGGTGAAGGCCTACGCCGGGCAGGCGCAATGAAGCCGGGAACCGGCGCCGTTTGAAACCTGAGCGCGCATTTTCCGTTGTGGGGAGGCAGGCATGGGGCCTGCGCCGAGCGACCCGCTGCCATGTCCGCCAGTCTTGATCGCCACATTCGCCCGGAGAATTTCACCGCCCTGAAGGCCGAGGTGATCCGCGCCGCCGTCGAACTGTCCGACGAACAGCTGATGGAGCTGACCGACACCCTGCACAGCATGATCCGTCTGCGCCGTCCCGGCCGCCCGATCAGCGACGACGCCGGATGGATGGTGGAGGCTGAGTCCCAGTACTTGCCGTGAGGCCGGTCACTCCGGCATCACGAACCGGCTGGTGTAGGCGACGCGAGCGCCCGGCTGGATATCCTCAGTCACACGCGCGCGGCGGGTGGCGCGAAGAGCGGCGACCCCGAAGCCATACCCCGGCGGGTCCTCGCGCAGGATCACACAATCGCCGAGCCCCTGGTTGGACTGGACAACACAGCCAATCATCACCCGAGCCTTTCCACCGGGCACGCTGATGCCTTCGCGCGGATATTCGGGCATCGGCGAACGCTCCCAGCGCGGCGCTTCGACCGGCAAACGAACGGTGGCGGTTTCCTGATCAGGCACGACGTCCGGACTGGCCGGGCGGACCTCGATCAGGTCCTCACGCTTGACAACCTCCACCTCAGCTTGCGCGACAGGCCGCGGCGATTCCACGTCCCCGGCGGCGTCGCCCATGGGGATGCGAAGGTTCGGGATCACCCACGCGATCACCACCCCGGCGGCGATCAGAAGGATGATCAGCATCCACGGCGGCCGCTTCGGCGTCTCGACCAGAGGCGTCGGGCGGCGACCGCCGTTCAGGTCCATCAGCCGGCGTACTTCGCCGCGTCCTCGTCCGAGATGTCCTCGTTCGAATAGACGTTCTGGACGTCATCCTCGGCGTCCAGCGCGTCGAGGAGCTTGAACAGGGTGCCGACAGCCTCGCCCGTGACCGGCACCTCCGACTGGGGCTTCCAGACGATGGCGGTGGACTTCGGGTCGCCCAGCACCTTCGACATGGCTTCGGCCACGTCGTTAAGGTCCTCGAAGGCGGTCCAGATGGTGTGACCCGGCGCGTCCTCATAGATGTCCGGCTTGACGAGATCGCTCTCGACGTCCTGGGCGCCGGCCTCGATGGCGGCCTCCATGACGGCGTCTTCGGTGCCCGCCTCGGCCGCGTAGACGATCTTGCCGACCTTGTCCCACATGAAGGCGACCGAGTTCATTTCGCCCAGCGCGCCGCCGTTCTTCTTGAAGGCGGTGCCGATGTTGGAGGCGGCGCGGTTGCGGTTGTCGGTCAGGGCCTCGACGATGATGCCGACGCCGCCGGGGCCACGACCTTCGTAGCGGACCTCTTCCATCGTATCGAGGTCGCCCGACGAGGCCTTGTTGATGGCGCGGGCGATGACGTCCTTGGGCAGGCTTTCGGCCTTGGCGTTGTTCACCGCCAGACGCAGGCGCGGGTTCATGGCCGGGTCGGGCATGCCCGACTTGGCGGCGACGGTGATGTCGCGCGACAGCTTGGAGAACAGCTTGGAGCGTTGGGCGTCGGCGCGCCCCTTGCGATGCATGATGTTCTTGAACTTGGAATGGCCGGCCATGGGTAGGTCTCTTGGTTTTGGGCGCTATCACTCGCGGCGCGGCCGCTCGCTGCTTGAGCGCGAGGTCGCGATCCTGAAAGTCGGAGCCGCGATCTAGCCGATGGCGGGCGCGGTGTCACGATTCAGGAACCGGTAGAGCTTTACAGGCATTTGGAACGCAGCAGACGGAGCCCTGACATGACCGCAGAAGACGCCATCTACGCCGCCGAGGGCTATCACGACGAAGACCTGCACGAGGCCGATATCGTGGAATGGTACGAGACCCGCCCGGTCACCGTGTCCACCGCCGTCGCCACCGGCGCCGTCATCGGCGCCTTCGCGCTGGGCGTTCTGACCGCCGTGGGCGCGCTGGCGCTGATGGGCCGACTGGACGACTGAGCCCCTCGCGGGTTCAGGCTTTCAGGCTCTCCAGAAACCCGCGCATCTTCTCGTCGACGCTGACCGGCCGCTTGGTTTCGCGGTCGACATAGACGTGGACGAAATAGCCGACGGCGGCGGCGTCCTGTTCGTTGTTTCGGAACAGGGCGATCTCGTAGCGGACCGAGCTGGTGCCGACATGCGCCACCCGCACCCCCGCCTCGATCTCGTCCGGGAAGGCGGTGGGCGAGAAGTAGCGGCAGCCGGTCTCGGCCACCAGGCCGATGGTCTGGCCGTTGTGGATGTCCAGCACCCCGTTGACCACCAGCAGCCGGTTCACCGCCGTGTCGAACCACGAGTAGTAGACGACGTTGTTCACGTGGCCGTAGACGTCGTTGTCCATCCAGCGGGTCGAGATCTGCTGGAAACGGCGATAGTCGCCGCGTTTCGTGCGTTCGATGGTGCCGGTCATTATCCCTCCAGTGAAGAGCGCTAACGCTCGGGACGCGGTCCCTCGCTGCTTGAGCGCATTGTTGCGCGCTAACGCTCGGGACGCGATCCCTCGCTGCTTGAGCGCATTCGTTGGTCATTTCCTCCGGGCGTCTCTGCGGACACCTCGGACGAACAGCGTTGGGCTTGGCGGACGCCGCGTCAAGCGCCTAGCGTCTTTGTTATGAGCACCCCGATCCAGACCCGCGCCGCCGTCCTTCGCGCCATGGGGGCCGCGCGGCCCTATGCCGACAGCCGACCGCTGGCCATCGAAACCGTGACCCTGGACCCGCCGGCCGCCGGAGAGGTGCTGGTCGCCGTGAAGGCGGCGGGCCTGTGCCACTCGGACCTGAGCGTCATCAACGGCGACCGGCCCCGGCCCATGCCGATGGCGCTGGGCCATGAGGCGGCGGGCGTGGTCGAGGCGGTCGGCCCCGGCGTCGAGGATCTGGAGCCCGGCGACCATGTCGTGATGGTCTTCATGCCCAGTTGCGGCCATTGCGATCCCTGCGCCGGAAGCCGTCCGGCCCTGTGCGAGCCGGGCGCGGCGGCCAACGGCAAGGGCGAACTGCTGGGCGGCGGAACCCGGCTGCACGGCCCCGAAGGCGACCTGCATCACCACCTCGGCTGCTCGGCCTTCGCGGACCGGGCGGTGGTCTCGCGCCGGTCGCTGGTCAAGGTTCCGAAGGACCTGCCGTTCGAGCACGCGGCCCTGTTCGGCTGCGCGGTCCTGACCGGGGTGGGCGCGGTGGTGAACACGGCGCGGGTCCGGGCCGGACAGTCGGTGGCCGTGGTCGGTCTGGGCGGCGTCGGTCTGGCCTCCGTGCTGGGCGCGCTGGCCAGCGGCGCCAGCCCGGTGATCGCCGTGGACCTGTCGCAGGACAAGCTGGCGCTGGCCCGCTCCCTCGGCCCCGTCCTGACCGTCAACGCGGCGGACCCGGACGCCGTCGAGCAGGTGCGCGCCCTGACCGGCGGCGGGGCCGAGGTCGTGCTGGAGATGGCCGGATCGGTGCGCGCGCTGGAGGCCGCGTGGAAGATGACCCGGCGGGGCGGAACCACGGTCACCGCCGGCCTGCCGCCCCCCGAGGCGGCGCTGGCGGTCAATGTGGTCAATCTGGTCGCCGAGGAGCGGACCCTGAAGGGCAGCTATATCGGCACGGCCATCCCGTCGCGCGACATTCCCCGCTACATCAGGCTGTTCCGCGACGGCCGCCTGCCGGTGGACCGGCTGCTGACCGGGGTGGTCCGGCTGGAGGACATCAACGCCGCCTTCGACGCCCTGCACGCGGGCGAGGCGGTGCGCACGGTGGTGCGGTTCTAGGCCTCCCCGTCTCAGGCCTTGTCCCGCACGCGCATGGCCCCGCCCTGCCCCGTCTCCACGTCGAAGCGGCCCGTGGCGCGGATCAGGTCTGACAGCTTGGCGTGGCCATAGGAGCGCTGGTCGAAGTCCGGATAGGCGTTGCGCAGACGATTGCCGATGCCGCCCACCGACACCCAGCCGTCGCCGTCCTCGTCCATATCGGCGATGACCGAGGCGATCAGGCGGGCGGCTTCGGACGGCTTGCGGCGGCCGGCGGGCGGGGCCTTGCCCGCGGCGGCGGAGGGCGCGCCCTCCTCGGCGACGGGGGTGTTCAGGTTCTCGGTGTAGATGAACCGGGTGCAGGCCTGCCGGAAGCTTTCCGGCGTCTTTTGCTCGCCGAAGCCATAGACATCGACGCCCTCCTCCCGAATCCGGGACGCCAGCCGGGTGAAGTCCGCGTCCGAGGAGACGAGGCAGAAGCCGTCGAACCGGCCCGAATGCAGCAGGTCCATGCCGTCGATCACCAGGGCGATGTCGCCGGAGTTCTTGCCCTTGGTGTTGGCGAAATTCTGCTGGGGCTGGATGGCGAAGCGGGCCAGCACCTTCGTCCATCCGGACAGTTGCTGGCTGGCGAAGTCGCCGTAGATGCGCCGCGAGGAAGCTTCGCCGAGGGTGGCGATCTCGGTGAACAGCGCCTCGGCGATCCGGGACGACGCATTCTCCGCATCGATCAGGACGGCGAGACGGGGCGGCTTGGCGACGGCGGAGGGCATGGCGGGCTTTCGAAGCGAGGGTCGAAGGGGAGCGTCCGTTGTACGGCGTGTCGGGTCAACGGCTGTTCGCGCGGACCGGATGCGGCGGCGCCCGCTTTGCGCTACAGGGCCGGGATGACCCAAGCCCCCCTTCGCCGCCTGATCGACCTGCCCGGCCTCGACGCCCTCGAGATGAAGGCGCTGATGAAGCCGTCCGTCGCCGACCCGGACAATCGCGACGACTATCCGGAGATCGCCGAGGCGGCCAAGGCCTGCTTCGGCCTGACGCCCGAGGAGGCTGAAGCCGTCGCCCTGCCCGACGACTGGGACAGCATCGAACGGCTGGACGGTTTTGACCTGACCGACGCCTTCGAGGCCGAAGGCTGGGACGTCACCGACAGCAAACGCAAACCCCTGCGCATGATCCGCCACTGGGCCCTGCCGCTGGCGCTGGCCATGCGCGGCGTCGCCGGCGAACTGCCGTTCGCGCCCGAGCCGGGCCCGGATGAAGCGGGCGACGACTGGGGATCGAAGATGGCGGCCGAGGCGACGCGGTTCAGGAAGCGGTAGGACCGGCGCCGAACTCATGTTCGGCGAGGAACAGCAGGGGCGGCAGGATGTAGTCGCTGAGGCGGGGACGCCGCCCGGTGGCGAGGCTCCACTGGAACCACTGCTCACGTTCGCAAACGGGCTCGGCGCGCCGTCCGGCGATCCGGAGAAGACGTTGACGCTGGAGTTCTCGCAGGAAGGCGTCGGTGTGGCGGCGGCGGGACGGGCGGCGGGTTCGCATGGAATGTCTCCGGTTGGGGTGTCGGGCGTGGGGTGTGGGGTGTCGGGGTCGGGCGTGGGAAACGCAGCGTCGCGCACAGCACGCGCCACCAGCCAACCCTCCCCCCTCGAGGGGGGAGGGCTTTGGAATTGAGGCTCGTCCTCCACCGGTCTGACCCGGCGAGGGATGGGAAGGGCGCGGGACGCCGGGCCTCGCCCGGTGTGTGGTGTTTTGTTTTACCGTTTCGACGAGAGCGACGTCCCGCGCGGCCGTTTTCCACACGCCCTCCGGCTGGCGGCCTTTGATTTAGGGCCTTGCCGGATCACCGCCGGGATCATTGCTGACCCCGACGCGGGGCGGACTTCGACCGTTCAGAGACGCCAGCGGTCCGCTTCCAACAGCGCGCGGCGAGCAAGCGGGCAGGATCCATCCCTGCCCGACGAGGACCCCCGCACTCTCCTTCGCGCAGGCTTCATCGCTCGGCCACAGCCCGCCGTCGTCGAGAAGCGTGGATCCGACGCCCTCCCCATCGACGGGATGCGGGTATTGTGGAGGGTGCGCTTCCTATGGCGGGAGAATGACGCTGCGCCGGAAAATTGTGGAATGCGGTCAGCGGGTTGGCGCGGCGGATTGCGCGGGGTTGGCGGGGAACTGCTGCGTATTCTTGGAGGATGGACGCGGCGGGATGCGGAGCTTGAAGAGCCACCTTAGCCGCTAGCGCCAAGGCCTGACACATGACTAACCTGTGGTAGGCGATCAGGCGCGATTCCTATCTTGGGTACGCAACTCGCCAGCAGGCGAGACAAGCGATGATCCAGTCCACCCTCGAAGCGATCATATCACTGCAGCAGCAGCACTCGCCTTCAGACACTCCCGCCATGAAGCGCCGCGGCTTTCTAATCCGTCAGGAGCTACCTACCGAAATCTCCGAGTGGCGAATTACGGTCGCGAGCGCCATGGGTCCCTACGGCGATGACCTCGAAATCAAGGGCAGCGATGGAACGGGTCTAAAGGCTCTTGTCCCTTGGACCCGCCTCTATTCTCGTCGGATGTCGCCTGCGCCTACCTCTGGTTGGTATCTGGTCTACCTATTTCATCCCGATGCATCTGGCGTCTCACTATGTCTGAGCCACGGCTCGACCACACCAGAGGACGGAAACTTCAAAGGTATAAGCCGTACAGACGCAGCAGAGCTCGTGGGGTGGGCTAGGTCTGTCCTGCGCGATGAGTTCGCAGAAAATAGTGAAGTGTCGACCGGCGTATCTCTGGGCAAACAGAAACTCGCCGCAGCCTACGAGCGAACAACCATTTTCTCGAAATTCTATAGAGCGGGTGCCGTTCCATCAGATCGAAACCTCGTGGCCGATTTAGAACTGTTCGCCGCCGCTCTCAGTAAGCTCTATCGCGCGCAAACAGCAGGCGTTGTCCCCGGCACCACAAGCGCAGATGTTGTTGAGGTTCTCCAACTCGCCGAAGAGATTTCGGCTCCCTTTAAGCAACCATTGCGGGGACAGGGCTGGGGCCTTGACGCACCTTCTAGACGCGCCGTCGAGTTACGAGCAATGAAGCTCGCAGAGGAATGGCTTAGCAACCAAGGCTTCACCTTCACCGATGTGTCGCTCAGAGATAGTTGCGACTTCCGCGCTCAAAGAGCTGGTCAGGAGTGGGTTATCGAAGTCAAAGGAACGACTGGCGGTCCCAAAAGCGTTCTTTTGACCCGAAATGAGGTGGCGCTGCATCGGTCCGCGTACCCGCTGAATGCACTCCTCGTGGTGCACGGGGTTGTGCTCGGCAAGGACGGGGTAGCAACAGGCGGCACCCTAGTCGCATTCCATCCATGGCTTCTCGATGACAAGCACCTCGAAGCAACCAGCTACGAATACAAACTACAGTAAACTGGATTATTCGTGCGGCTCGAACCTGATGAGATCGTACTTCTCGGCGAACCACGCCACGAACACCTCAGGCGCCTCGCCAAATCGCCAATAGCGCAGCACATCCTCGGGCGACCAACCCGCGTCAGCGGAGTCGATGCACCAGTCGCGCTTCAGCACGGCGTTCACCTGCTCAAGCCAAGCGGCACAGTCGAGTGGAAGAATCTGATCCATGCCCCGAGCTTAGGCGCCATCCGGGCTGGGGCGCGACCATCCCCCGGTTGGAAATCTCACCCCGCCCCCCCTCTCCGGTAGAAACGCAAACAGGCCCGCAGCCCTTCGGCCACGCGCCTGTCTGTTGATCAGCACCCGCGACCGCCCGCTTGTCGCGGGCCGGCGGTCGCGGGGCCTCGGTCAGGTCACCCTACGACAGCACCACGATGGTCACGCGGCGGTTCTGGGCGCGGCCTTCTTCGGTGTCGTTGGAGGCGACGGGGGATTCCTCGCCGTAGGAGATGGCCGACATGCGGTTCAGGGCGACGCCGCGGCGGCTGAGGTAGCGGCGGACGGCCTCGGCGCGGGCTTCGCCGAGCTGGTCGTTGTGACGTTCGTCACCGACGCTGTCGGTATAGCCCTGGATCTCGAGATAGACGTTGCGGTTCTCGGCGGCGAGGCGCTGGGCGAACTCGGCCAGACGGGACTCGGCCTCGGGCGACAGGGTGTTGCCGTCGGTCGGGAACTTCACCGAGTCATCCGACAGGACGACCTCGTACAGGAATTTGCCCTCGGCCAGCTTGTGGGCGGCGTTGGCGCGGGCGAGCGCCTCGCCGGCGGTGCCCTCGACCGTGGTCACGCGGGCGTCGACCACGGCGGTCTGCTCGCGCACGAAGCGGTGGCTGGCGCAGCCCGAAGCGGCGACGCCGAAGGCCAGGATGACGCCGACGGCGGCTGCCGTTCTGAATTGCGGTTTGATCAAGAGTCTCTCCATCAATGGTCCGGCGCGCCAATCCCGGTTGTCGCGCATGCCGCCCAGCACAGGGGGCCAAACGGCAAAAGTCGGCCAAGGTTGCATGAGACCAATGGAAGCTGCGCATAAACATGCCAGACGATGTTCTGTGAAGTTGAAAGGCTGAGCTTCGAAACAACTTTATGATCTTCGCCTTTTTGCTGACGCGAGACGCGGATCATCATGGCGCGTCGGGAACTGATCCAACACTGTTCCGGAGAACAGATGCGAGAGACCGGACGACCCGGGACGACAGGACGGAAGACCGCGCAACGGGTCGGCGCGACGGCGGGGGCGGTGCTGGCGCATCTGATCCTGCTGCCGCTGGCGCTGGCCACGCGCGATGAGCCGGACGCCCCGCCCATGGCGACGGAGCCGGTGATTCTGCTGGAGATGGTCGCGCCGCCGCCTCCTCCGCCCCCTCCGCCGCCCCCTCCGCCGCCAAGGGCGCCGACCAAGGCCCCGCCGCCGCCGGGCCCGAAGGCCGAGACGCCGACGCCCGCCCCGGCCGCGGCGCAACCGGCCCCGACGGTGCGTCCGCCCGCGACACGGCCGCCGCCACGCCCGCGCCCGGCCCGGCCGACGCCGAGGATGGAGCCGGTTCCCCTGCCCGCGACACGACCGCCGACCCCGCCCGAAATCGCCATGCCGACCATCGGGGACGCCCAGCTGGCCGGCGCCCTGAGGGCCGGAGCGGGATCGGGCGGCGGGGGCGGCGGCGCGGGCGCGGGCGGCGGAGGTGGCGGCGGCTCGGGCGACGGCGGCGGCTGCGATCTGGTGCGGGACATCCAGAACGCCCTGCGCGACGACGCCGAGGTGCGCGCCGCCGTCAACGCCGCCCAGCGCGCCGCCGGATCGGGGCGCGCCCTGCTGATCTGGGACGGCGACTGGCGCCAGACGCCGGGCCAGACGGGCAAGGGGCTGGCGGGCGTGCGTCAGGCCATCGCGCTGGAGGTGGCCTTCGCCCCGCAGGCCTGTCGCCGGGAGGCCATGCGCGGGATGGTGCTGCTGACGATGAGCGACGCCCCGGGCGCGGCGCGGGTCGCGCTGGGGACCGCCAGCTGGCGCTGGAGCGACCTGCTGCAACGGTGAAGCTGCCGTAAATCGGTCGCGGCGGGGTCGCGATGGGGACGCGAGCGCGGGTCAGAAGCCGCGCGGGCGTGTCGGCTCGCGTGGATGAACGGCGGACAACGGAAGGCTCAGCTTCCGTTGGGCGCTGACGTTGCACACCGCGACTGTCGAGGTTGCTCGACAGGACTGTGGGGCTGAACGTGAAAATCGCTATCCTTGCGGGCACCCGCCCGGAAGTCGTCAAAATGGCGCCGGTGCGCGCGGCGCTGGCCGCCACGCCGGGGCTGGAGCCGGTGTGGATCTCCACCGAGCAGCAGGGCGCGCTGAACGCCCAGGCGCTGGAGACCTTCGGCATCACGCCGGACATCCGGCTGGACCCGCCGTCGCCGGAGCGGACGCTGGGCGGGCGCTTCGCCCAGATCATGGACCGGCTGGACGACGTGCTGGGCCGACTGGCGCCGCAGCTGGTGCTGGTCCAGGGCGACACCTCGACGACGGCGGCGGGTGCGATGGCGGGCTTCGCCCGGCGCATTCCGATCGGCCACGTCGAGGCCGGCCTGCGCACCTTCGATCTGGATCAGCCCTTCCCCGAGGAAGGCTGGCGCTGCGTTGTCGGCCAGCTGGCGGACCTGCATTTCGCCCCGACCGAGGCCGCGGTCCGGAACCTGCTGCGCGGGGGCGTGTCCCAGCACCGCATCCATATGACCGGAAACACCGGGATCGACGCCGTCCGGCTGTCGGGCGCCCGTGTGAGCCCGGTTCCGCTGACCGACGGCCGCCGGCTGGTGCTGGTGACCGTGCACCGGCGCGAGAACTGGGGTCCCGAATTGGAACAGGTGTTGGCCGCGCTGATCCTGCTGCGGGACAGGGTGTCCGATATCGAGATCGTTTTCGCCGCCCACGCCAACCCCGCGCTGCGCGGTCGCGTGGACGCCGCGCTGAAGGATAAGGACCGCATCCGCATCGTCGAGCCGCTGGACTACCTCGGCTTCCTGTCGCACCTGAAGAGCGCGACCCTGGTGCTGTCGGACTCGGGCGGCGTGCAGGAGGAAGGGCCGGTGCTGGGCGTGCCGGTGCTGGTGCTGCGCGAGACCACCGAACGGGCCGAGGCCGTCGAGGCCGGGGTCGCCCGCCTGATCGGCACACGCACCGAAGACGTGGTCGAGGCCGCGACGCAGCTGCTGACAGACGAGCCGGAGCGGATGCAGATGGTGCGCGCCGTCAGCCCGTTCGGCGACGGCTTCGCGGCCGGTCGCATCGCCGACGTCATCTCCGGCTGGAGCCCCGCCAAGCCGCTGGGCGGCGAACAGATCCGGGCGGCCGTCTGAGACATGTCCGCCACCATGGCCATCACCCTCGGGGCCTGGCTGACCACCCTGTCGGCGCACCTGCCGACGGGCGCGGACCTGTACGCCTTCGTGCTGGGCTACTGGGAGGTGCTGCGCTGGGCGGTGATGATCTCGGCCGTGCTGATCCTGATCAGCTCGCTGGACGACCTGTTCATCGACCTGGCCTACTGGTGGGGGCTGCTGGTGCGGTTCTGCACCTTCTGGGACCGGCCCGCGCCGCAACGCCTGCTGGAGCGCGAACCCGAGAAGCTGATCGCCATCATGGTGCCCGCCTGGCAGGAGTCAGACGTCATCGCCAGCATGGTGGCCAACACCAACAACACCTTCGACTACAGCCGCTACCACATCTTCGTGGGCGTCTATGCGAACGACGCGGACACCCGGCGCGAGGTCGAGAAGGTGCGCCAGCGCTTTCCCAATGTGCACCGCGCCGAGGTGCCGCATGACGGCCCGACGTCCAAGGCCGACTGCCTGAACTGGATCATCCAGAACATCCTTCTGTACGAGGAGAAGACCGGGCAGACGTTCGGCGCCTTCCTGATGCACGACGCCGAGGACGTGGTGCATCCGTTCGGGCTGAAGACGGTCAACTGGTTCGTCGATGAGGCGGCCATGATCCAGATGCCGGTCCTGTCGATGGACCGCAAATGGACCAGTCTCGTCGCCTGCCACTACATGGACGAGTTCGCCGAGTTCCACACCAAGGACCTGCCGGTGCGCTCGGCGTTGGCCCGGATGACGCCGTCGGCGGGGGTGGCCACGGCCTTCCACCGCAAGGCCATGATGGCGCTGGTCGAGGAGAAGGACGGCCAGCCGTTCAACACCGACAGCCTGACCGAGGACTATGACGTCGCCCACCGCCTGAGCGCGCTCGGCTATCCGTCGCAGTTCGTGCGCTATCACGCCCGCGTGCCGCGCCAGAGGAAGGCGTGGCTCCGCAAGGGGATGGTCGACATCAAGCGCCGCGAGCTGGTGGCGACCAGGGAGTTTTTCCCGCACAAATTCGCCTACAGCGTCCGGCAGAAGGCGCGCTGGACCCTGGGCATCTCGATCATGGGCTGGGCGCAGCTGGGCTGGTTCGGCGGGCTGGTGAACCGCTACTACCTGTTCCGCGACCGCAAGGCGCTGTTCACCGCCCCGGTGGGGATCTTCGGCTATGTGATCGTGGTCCAGCTGCTGGGCCTTCTGCTGGTTGAGATGATCTGGCCCGAGGCGGTGAACCTGCCGCCGGTGATCGACCGCCACTGGGTCTGGGTGGTCGTGACGATCAACTTCCTGTTCCTGGTCAACCGCATCCTGCACCGCGCCTGGTTCACGGGGATCAATCACGGTCTGAAGCATGTGCCGCTGACGCCGATCCGGATCGTGACCTCGAACCTGATCTCGTTCGGCGCCTTCTGGCGGGCGTCGCGCCAGTGGCTGAGCCATCTGATGACCGGCCGCCCGATCGCCTGGGACAAGACACAGCACGCCTATCCGTCGCTGTCGGAGCTGCAGCAGGGCTCGGGCCGTCTTGGGGATACGCTGCGGTTCTGGAACCACGTCAGCGAGGCCGATCTGACCCGCGCGCTGGAGGCGCAGAAGGACGGCTATCGTCCGCTGGGCCTGTTGCTGCTCGATCTGGCGGCGGTGGACGACGATCATCTGGCCGAGGCCTTCGCCGAGCGCGGCGAGACATACGCCTCGATCTTCGATCCGTTCAAGATCGACCGGGATGTGCTGGCCCTGCTGACGCCGCAAGAGGCCGCGCGCTACGGCGCGGTGCCGCTGCGCCGGAACGGGACCGGGCTGGACGTGGCGCTGGCCGAGCCCCTGCCCGCCGACCAGCGGACGGCGCTGGAGCGGCGCTTCGGCCTGCAGGGCGTGCGCAGCGTCCGCTTCCTGTTCGCGCCGCTGAGCGACATCGCCTTCGCGATCCGGTTCGCCTGGGGCGAGGATCCCTTCTCCGGCGTGCGCGCACAGCTGGCGCGGATGCGGGCGGCGGGCCATCTGGACGCCTCGCGCGAAGCCATGCTGTGGCGCTCGGTGCGGGCCGGCTATGCGCGGCTGGGCGACATCCTGATCCGTCAGGGCCGCATCAGCCACGCCGACCTGCAAACGGCGCTGGCCGCGTCGCGCGCCGACGGCCGCTCGCTGGGCGAGACCCTGACGCGGCTGAACATGGTGTCGGCCGCCGACATCGAGGCGGCGCTGCAGGACCAGCGCAGCGCCCGCTGGCTGAACGAACATCTGGCCGAGGCGCTGAAGAGCGCGCCGGTCGATCCCCGTCATGAACCCGTCTGACCGCCGAGGCTTCGCCGTGAACCGCTCGCTCCTTCTCGCCTCCGTCGCCCTGGCCGCCTGCGGCGCCGCCGTGATGACGCCCGCCGTCGTTCAGGCCCAGACCGTGGCCGCTTCCGACAGCGGATACGCCGACGCCACCGCCGCCTATGCCGCGATGAGCGCGGGCCGCCCCGTCGATGCGGTCGCCCCGGCCCGTCGCGCGGTGGACGCCTCGCCCGAAAATCTGGAGTGGCGACTGCTGCTGGCCGACGCCCTGACCGGATCAGGCGATCAGGCCGGCGCGCTGGCCGCCCTGCAACCGGTGGCCGGCAGCTGGGACCATCGCGTCCAGAGCCGTCGCGCCGAGGCCGCGCGCCAGACCGGCGACCTGCAACAGGCGGCCGAGGCCTATGGGCTGGCCGCGCCGCTGGCCCCGACCGCCGAGAGCCGGGCCTATCTGGCCCGGGCGCGGGCGCAGGCGCTGGTGCAACTGGGTCGGACGGGCGAGGCGCGGACAGCTCTGCGCGAGGCCCACGCCTCGGGCGTGCTGCCGGGCGATGCGCCGCTGGACTTCGCCTATGCCGCCGTGGGCGCGCGCGACGACCGGCTGGCGGTGCAGGCCTTCGCCGCCGCCGACCGCGCCGAGCCGCTGAAGGGCGCGCAGGCGCTGGACGCCGCCTATGCCGCCCGCCGCGCCGGACAGGACGCGGAAGCGATCACCTGGCTGGAACAGGGCGCGCGCACCCTGCCCGCCGAAGACCTGACCCCGCAGCGCCGCCACGAGATCGGTCGCGAACTGCAGACGCTGGAGGACCGCTGGGGCGGCACGGCCACCGTTTCGACCGGCCCGGCGGACAGCACCACGACCCTGCTGAACAACGGCGGGGATCAGGTGACGCAGGTCGGCGGCGAGGTCTGGGCCCGCGTCGGCGGCGACAACAACGGGCGCCCGGTCCAGGTCTTCGCCCGCGCCTGGCAGACGCTGGACGCCGACACCGGCCCGACCGGCGGCGACACCACGCAGGGGTGGGTCGGCGTGCGCTGGAAGCCCTTCACCGAAACCAATCTGTCGCTCGAAGCCAGCCGCCTGATCGCCCTCGGCGACGCGGCGCGGGACGACACCATGCTGCGCGCCGCCTGGTCGGCGGATGTGGGCGGCGACCTGCGCTACGACCGCGACAGCTGGCCCTCGGCCCATGTCTATGTCGACGCCGCCCGCCTGATCGAGGACGAGCAGACCTATGTGGTGGCCGACGCCAACATCGGCTGGACCTGGGTCGCGAGCGAAAGCCGCCGGGACACGGTGACGGCGGGCGTGGGCGTCAGGGCCGACTACGACAGCCTGCGCGCCGAGGAGTGGGCGGTTGCAGCGGGCCCCCGCGTCGCCTGGCGCCACTGGATGGGCGGCGACGACCTGCGCGCGCCGGGGCGGTATCTGGATGTATCGCTGGGGTATTATGTCCCGATCGGCGACGGGCCGCGGGACGAGGGGGTGGTGGCGGCGGTGACGGTGGGGTTCTAGACTGATCCCATGAAGCCTCTGGACAACCGAACCACCGATGCGATGTCAAAGGTTCGGCAGGCGAAAACCAAGCCTGAAGAGACCGTCGCCAAAGCGCTCAGGGAGATCGGCGCCTCCTACCGCAGGAATGTTCGCGCACTGCCCGGCACGCCAGACTTTGCAAACCAGTCAAATGGCTGGGTTGTGCAGGTCCACGGCTGCTTCTGGCATCAGCATGATTGCAAACGCGGAACCATGCCCAGCCACAACCAAGCGGAATGGCGCGCAAAGTTCGAGCGGAACAAGGCGCGGGATGCAGAAGCCGAGAGGGCTTTATCGTCTCTCGGCCTGCGAGTTCTCACCGTATGGGAGTGTGAGACCAAAACCCCATCGGAGCTCAAAGAGCGGTTGAAAACCCATTTGGGGTAGGTAACGCGCCTTTCACCCCCAATCTGTAGATGGCAGAGTGTTGACACTGCAATTTTGTTCCTGCTTTGTTTCCGCATTCCTCGTCTGCGAGCCGCTCCGATGACCCTGCGCCTAATCGATCTGTTCAGCGGCGCCGGAGGCATGAGCCTCGGCTTCTCTGACAAGCGCTTTTGCGGTGGCTTTGAGACCGTTCTGGCCATCGACAACGACAAGGCCGCCATCAAGACGCACGGGTTGAATTTCCCGGGTCGCTCGGTTCAGGCGAACATCGAGGAATGGCTTCTAAACAACGAAGTACCCCAGGCCGACGTCGTCATCGGCGGCCCTCCTTGTCAGGGCTTCAGCCTGCTGAACAAGAAACGGGATGGAGACGCCCGACGCGCATTGTGGGAACCCTTCATTGAGATTGCCGAGCGCTCGGGTGCTCGCGTGTTCGTCATGGAGAACGTGGCCGAACTCTATCGGTCGCCGGAACGCCAACTGATCGAGGCCAAGGCGGCCCAGCACGGCTTCCAGACTCATGCGGTGATCGTGAACGCAGCCGATTACGGCGCACCGCAAACCCGCAAGCGAACGATCATCCTCGGCTGGCGTGAGGCTCACAATCTGCCGAGCTTCCCGCCGCTCCCCTCGCACGCTGATCCGAAGCTGAAGAGCAACCTGCCGCGGTGGCGCACAGTGCGCGATGTGATCGCCGATCTGCCAGTTGAGGCTATCGGAACCGAAATCGGGTCGCGCCCGACGCTGAACCTGCATTTCGGCCGCACGCCTACGGCGAAGAGCCTGGAGCGCTACGCAGCCGTTCCCCCGGGCGGCAACCGGTTCGATCTTCTGGCCAATCGCCCCGACATCACCCCCGACTGCTGGGTGCGCAAGACCAGCGGCGGCACCGACCTGTTCGGCCGCCTCTGGTGGGATCGTCCCTCGGTGACGATCCGGACGGAATTCTACAAGCCGGAGAAGGGCCGCTATCTGCATCCGGAAGCCGACCGCCCGATCACCCACCGGGAAGCCGCCCGGCTGATGGGCTTCCCGGATGACTTCAAATTCTACGGGACGAAGGTCGAAGTGGCGCGCCAGATCGGGAACGCGGTACCGCCGCATCTGGCGGGAGCACTGGCGAAGGTCGTGCGAGAAATTCTGGTTGAGCGGCAACTCGCCGCGTAGTTAACCCGACGACAACGACGCAATGCAACGTTGCGGTATGCCGCAACGCGATTTCCCTAACGATCAAGCGCTTTTGGCGTATCTCGCGAAGAGTCTTCAGACGTCCGTCAGCGATCTTGATGGTATTGTCGGCGCGACCGCCCAGTTAATCCGGCGGGCCATCGACGAAGTGATCGACGCCCCCAGGACCAAACGGCTCGTCCTCTCGCAATGCGAGAAGACCGAGAAAACCTATCTTGGAACCAAGGTGGAAATCTTGTTCCGAGAAGCCATCAGGCAGCCGAAGGGCGAGTTTCTCGATCTCAATCTCGGCGGCGTCGACACAGACATCAAACACTCCATCGGCACTGCTTGGATGATTCCTCGCGAGGCTGTCGGCAAGCCCTGCGTCCTGATCTCCGAAAACGAGACAACTGCTCGCTTCAATTTGGGCGTCATTGTCTGTCGGCCCGCGAACCTCACCGCAGGCGGCAACCGTGATCAAAAGCTTCAGATCTCGGCCTTCGGCCGTGAGCAAGCATTGTGGCTAGCGAAAGATCAGCCGTATCCCCGCAACATCTGGCAAGGGTTCGATCAGGCACACCTTAGTAGGATCGTCACCCATCGCGGCGGCGCGGCAAGGGTGGCCGAACTATTTCGTCATCTGCAGCGCACGCCGATCCCTCGCAGCGCTATTTCGGCGATCGCCGCACAACTCGATCCCCTCAAACGTGTGAGAGCGAATGGAGGGGCACGCGACATTCTCCGCCTGGAAGGAATCGCCATTCTGTGGGGACAGAAAGACAGACCCCTGATCACTGCGCTCGGACTGCCTCAAATCTTGTCCGACGAGTTCATCAGCCTCTCGGCACACACACCAGGCGAAGCGTCATTGCTGCGAGCAGCCGGTCATCTCGACTAGAGGGGCCCCTAGCCCTCAATCCTCATCCATCTTCAGCGCCGCGATGAAGGCTTCCTGCGGGATTTCGACCTTGCCGAACTGCCGCATGCGCTTCTTGCCTTCCTTCTGCTTCTCCAGAAGCTTCTTCTTCCGGGTGGCGTCGCCGCCGTAGCATTTGGAGGTCACGTCCTTGCGCAGGGCGCGGACGGTTTCGCGGGCGATGATCTTGCCGCCGATGGCGGCCTGGATCGGGATCTGGAACATGTGCGGAGGGATCAGCTCCTTCATCTTCTCGACCATGCCGCGGCCGCGGGTCTCGGCGCGGTTGCGGTGGACCAGCATGCTGAGGGCGTCGACCGGCTCGGCGTTCACGAGGATCGACATCTTCACCAGATCGCCGACCTTGTATTCGGTGATCTCGTAGTCGAACGAGGCGTAGCCCTTCGAGATCGACTTCAGGCGGTCGTAGAAATCGAAGACGACCTCGTTCAGCGGCAGTTCGTAGACGACCATGGCCCGGGTGCCGACCCAGGTCAGTTCCTTCTGCTCGCCGCGCCGATCCTGACACAGCTTGATCACGCCGCCGAGGTACTCCTCGGGCGTCAGGATGGTGGCTTTGATCCACGGCTCGGAGATGTCCATGATCTGCATGACGTCCGGCAGATCGGCCGGATTGTGCAGGTCCATGGTGCTGCCGTCGCGCAGGGCGATCTTGTAGACGACAGAGGGCGCCGTCGCGATGAGGTCGAGATTGAACTCGCGGCTCAGGCGCTCCTGGATGATCTCCAGATGCAGCAGGCCGAGGAAGCCGCAGCGGAAGCCGAAGCCCAGGGCGGCCGAGCTTTCCATCTCATAGGTGAAGGAGGCGTCGTTCAGGCGCAGGCGGGCGATGGCCGCGCGCAGGTCCTCGAAGTCGGCGGCGTCCACCGGGAACAGGCCGCAGAAGACCACCGACTGGACTTCCTTGAAGCCCCGCAGCGGTTCGGCGGTCGGCTTCTTCTCGTCAGTGATGGTGTCGCCGACGGCGGCGTGGGCGACTTCCTTGATCTGGGCGGTGATGAAGCCGACCTCACCCGGCCCCAGTTGATCGACCGGGGTGTTCTTGGGCAGGAAGACGCCGACGCGGTCGACCAGATGGGTCGAGCCGTTCTGCATGAATTTCACGCGCTGGCCGGCCCTGAGCACGCCGTCGAAGACGCGGACCAGCAGCACGACGCCGAGGTAGGGGTCGTACCAGGCGTCGACCAGCATGGCCTTCAGCGGGGCGTCGACGTCGCCTTTCGGAGCCGGCAGGCGGGTGACGATGGCTTCCAGAACATCCTCGATGCCGATGCCGGACTTGGCGCTGGCCATGACGGCGTCGGAGGCGTCGATGCCGATGACGTCCTCGATCTGGGCGCGGACCCGGTCGGGCTCGGCGGCCGGCAGGTCGATCTTGTTCAGGACCGGCACGATCTCGTGGTTGTTGTCGATGGCCTGATAGACGTTGGCCAGGGTCTGGGCCTCCACGCCCTGCGAGGCGTCGACGACCAGCAGCGAGCCTTCGCAGGCGGCCAGCGAGCGCGAGACCTCATAGGCGAAGTCGACGTGGCCCGGCGTGTCCATCAGGTTCAGGACGTAATCGAGCCCGTCCTTCGCCTTGTAGTTCAGGCGCACGGTCTGCGCCTTGATGGTGATGCCACGCTCTTTTTCGATGTCCATGTTGTCCAGCACCTGGGCGGACATTTCGCGCGCGGTCAGGCCGCCCGTGTACTGGATCAGGCGGTCGGAGAGCGTGGACTTGCCGTGGTCGATGTGGGCGACGACGGAGAAGTTGCGGATGCGTTCGATGGGGGTGGTCGGCATGGTCCGGCGCGCCTAGCACGGCAGGCGGAAAAGCGCCAACGGAACGGCGAAATGAACCGTCTCCGCCACTGATTTTGTTGCGGATTACGAACTTGTAAGGCGACGCTTTGTCAGTTTGCGGCGGGTCCGGGAAACGGTATTCAACGGCGGATGACAACCGGACGCCCGAACGGGCGTTGTTTCGCTGGATCGCGCCCCTCCCGCGCGATCGCCAAGGGGATGCCAAGTGTCGATCAAGTTTCAAGGCCGTCGGGCCGTCGCCGCTGCGCTGCTGACCGCCGCCCTGGTGGTCTCCGCCTGCGAGAAGAAGGAAGAGCCCGCGCCGCCGTCACGTCAGACCGTGACCGCCGCCACGGTGACGCAGGTCGCCCTGCCCCGCGCCGTAACCGCGTCGG
Source organism: Brevundimonas sp. M20 (assembly GCF_006547065.1). Classification (NCBI taxonomy): domain Bacteria; kingdom Pseudomonadati; phylum Pseudomonadota; class Alphaproteobacteria; order Caulobacterales; family Caulobacteraceae; genus Brevundimonas; species Brevundimonas sp. M20. The sequence continues at coordinate 2,779,815 of NZ_CP041243.1, forward strand.
GCAGCGTCTCGGCCTGGGAAGAGGTGCCGGTCGGCGCCGAGACCGGCGGACTGGTGGCCACGGGCGTGTTCGTGGATGAAGGCAGCTGGGTCCGTCAGGGCCAGCCTCTGGTTCAACTGAATGACGCCCTGCTGCGCGCGCAGCTTCGCCAGCAGGAGGCCCAGGTGCAGACCGCCCGGGCCAACGCCGCCCGCGATGACGCCGCCCTGGCGCGTGCGCAGGAACTGAAGGAACGCGGCTTCCTGAGCCAGGCGTCGCTGGATACGGCCCTGGCGAACCAGCGCTCGTCGCAGGCCAATTTGGCGGCCGCTCTCGCCGCCCTGTCGGAGACCCGAACCCGTCTGGACCAGAGCGTGATCCGCGCGCCCGTGGCGGGCCGGATCATCAGCCGCAGCGTGACCCGCGGCCAGATCGTCGGCGCCGGGACGGAGCTGTTCCGCATGGTGCGGGACGGCCGGCTGGAGCTGGACGCCCAGGTGCCGGAGACCGAACTGCCTCTGGTGGCCGCCGGCCAGACGGCGACCATCACCTCCGACCAGAGCGGAAGCACGACCGGGACGGTCCGCATCGTAACGCCGGAAGTCGACCCGCAGACCCGTCTGGGTGTGGCGCGCATCACCCTGGCCCCGAATTCGGCGCTGAAGCCGGGGAATTTCGCCCGCGCCACCATCAGCGTCGGCGCCGCCCCGGCCCTGATCATCCCCGCCTCGGCCGTCGTCTTCCGGGAGGGCCGCGCGGGCGTCTATGTGATCGGCCAGAATGACGCGGTGCGCTTCACCCTGGTGCAGACCGGCGCGCGCAGCGGCGACAACGTCGCCATCACCGGCGGCCTGCAGGCCGGGCAGCGGGTGGTGGTTTCGGGCGCCGGCTTCCTCGGCGACGGTGATCTGGTGACCATCGGACGTCCGACCCCGCCCCTGCCGACGGCCGGCCAGCAAGGGCGCTGAGGATGAACTTCAACAACATCTCGTCCTGGTCGATCCGGAACCCGATCCCGATCGTCCTGCTCTTTATCGTCCTGACGATCGCGGGGACGGCCAGCTACTTCAAACTGCGCACCAATAATTTTCCGGACGTCGATCTGCCGATCGTAGCGGTGACGGTCGTCCAGTCGGGCGCCGCGCCGACCGAGATGGAAACCCAGGTGACGCGGCTGGTGGAGGACTCGGTCGCGGGACTGGGGCAGGTGAAGCACATCACCTCGACCGTGAACGAGGGCGTCTCGACGACCTCGATTGAATTCCAGCTGGGTGTCGAGCTGGAGAAGGCCACCAATGACGTCCGCAATGCGGTCTCCGGCATTCGCCAGAACCTGCCCGCCGACGTGCAGGAGCCGATCGTCCAGCGCATCGAGTTCACCGCAATTCCGTTCGCCAACTATGTGGTGCGGGCGCCGGGCATGAGCCCGGAGGAGCTGAGCTGGTTCGTCGACAACACGGTCGCCAAACGACTGCTGTCGGTTCGCGGCGTCAGTCAGGTCAGCCGCGACGGCGGCGTGACGCGGGAAATCCGCATCAAGCTGGACCCCGCCCGACTGGAGGCCGCCGGGGTGACGGCGGCCGCGGTGTCGAACCAGCTGCGCACCCAGAACATCAACCTGCCCGGCGGCCGCGGCGAACTGGCCGGCAGCGAGCAGGCCATCCGCACCGTCGGCTCGGCCAAATCCGTGGAGGAACTGCGCAACACCCTGATCCCTGTCGGATCGCGCACCGTGCGGCTGAGCGAGCTGGGCGAGGTGACGGACGAATGGTCCGAGCAGAGGGGCCGCGCCCGCTTCAACGGGCAGGAAGTCGTCGGCTTCGGCATCTCGCGCGCCATCGGCTCGTCCGAGGTGGGCGTCTACAACGCGACAAAAGACGCCATCGAGGCCCTGGACGCTGAACGCGACGACGTCACCATGGAAGAGGTGGCCAACACCACCCAGGACGTCATCAACAATTTCCATGCCTCGGTCGAAGCCCTGGTTCTGGGCGCCCTGCTGGCTGTCGCGGTGGTGTTCGTCTTCCTGCGGGACTGGCGCGCGACCCTGATCGCCGCCGTGGCCATGCCGCTGAGCCTGATCCCGACCTTCTGGGTGATGGACCTGATGGGGCAATCGCTGAACGTGGTGTCGCTGCTGGCCCTGTCGCTGACCGTCGGCATCCTTGTCGACGACGCGATCGTGGAGATCGAGAACATCGTCCGGCACATCCGGGACGGGAAGGCGCCCTATCCGGCGGCCATCGAGGCGGCGGACGAAATCGGCCTGGCCGTCATGGCCACCACGGCGACGCTGGTGGCGGTGTTCGCGCCGACCGGCTTCATGCCGGGCATCGTCGGCCAGTTCTTCGTCAGCTTCGCCATCGCCGCCTGCGTGAGCGTGCTGTTCTCCCTGCTGGTGGCGCGAACCCTGACCCCCCTGATGGGCGCCTATTTGCTGAAGCGCGATCAGGGCAAGGAGCACAAGGATCCGGCCTGGATGGGCGCGTATCTGCGGGCTCTGGAGTGGTGCCTGGGCGACCGCGGCAAGACGGTCGCGGGCGAGGCTCCGGCGACGGAGCAACCGGTCCGGCGCAAGCCGCCGTTCCTGAAGCGGGTCCGCGCCCGCTTCTGCGATCACCGGCTGTGGGTGCTGGGGATGGGGGCCGTCTTCTTTATCGGCTCGCTGGGGCTGGCCGCCCTGCTGCCGAGCGAGTTCATCCCGGTGGAGGACCAGTCACGGTCGTCGCTGACGATCCAGCTGCCGCCCGGCACGACGCTGGACGAAACCGACGCCGCCGTTCAGCGGATCAACACCGCGCTGATGAAACTGCCTGAAGTGAAGTCGGTCTATTCGTCCATCGGCTCGGCGACGGTCAGTTTCGGACCCGGCGGGGGCGGCAGCGCGGGCGAGGTTCGCAAGGCCAGCCTGACGGTCAATCTGGTCCCCCGGTCGGACCGCAGCATCAGCCAGCAGCAGTTCGAACGGAATTTCGGCCCGACCCTGCGCGCCATTCCCGGCGCCCGCAGCCAGTTCGGCGCCGCCGGCGCCGGCGGATCGGGCCTGATCGCCATCGCCCTGGTCAGCGACGATCCCGTCGCGCTGGAGCAGGCCTCGGCCAACGTCGAGCGCGGCATGCGGGACATCAAGGGCGTGGCCAACGTCATCTCGTCGTCGGCTCTGGTGCGTCCTGAAATCCTGATCACGCCCAAGGCCGATATCGCGGCCCTGCAAGGCGTCTCCACGCAGGACATCAGCCAGGTGGCGCGAGTCGCCACCCTGGGCGACGCCGACCAGCTGCTGCCCAAGTTCAATCTGGGCGACAGGCAGGTTCCGATCCGGGTGATGCTGGCCGAGGAATCGCGCACCGACCTCGCGGTTCTGGAGAATCTGAAGGTGCCGACCGCCTCGGGCGGGGTCGTGCCCCTGTCCGCCGTGGCCGACATCGGCTTCGGGGCGGGCCCCAACCAGATCGATCGTCTGGACCGTCGCCGGGTGGCCAACATCACCGCCGAGATCAGCGGCACGACGTTCAGCGAGGCCACCAAGGCCATCGACGAGCTGCCGGCGATGAAGAACCTGCCCGCAGGCGTTGAGCAGCAACTGACCGGCGACGCCGAAAGCAACGCCGAACTGGGCGCGGGCTTCGCCTTCGCCATCGTGACGGGCATCCTGTTGATGTACGTGGTGCTGGTGCTGCTGTTCGGCAGCTTCTTCCACCCGATCACCATTCTGGCGGCCCTGCCGGTGTCGTTCGGCGGCGCCTTCTTCGCCCTGCTGGTCACCGGCAAGTCGATGTCCATGCCCGCCCTGATCGGCATCATCATGCTGACCGGGATCGCGGCCAAGAACTCGATCCTGCTGGTCGACTACGCGATCATGGCGATGCGTCAGGGGATGACCAAGCGTGAGGCCCTGATCGACGCGGCGCACAAGCGGGCGCGGCCGATCATCATGACCACCTTCGCCATGGGTCTGGGGATGCTGCCGATCGCGGCGGCGCTGGGCGAAGGCACGGCCTTCCGCTCGCCGATGGCCATCGCGGTGATCGGCGGTCTGATCACCTCGACCGCGCTGAGCCTGCTGTTCGTACCGGTGGTGTTCAGCCTGATCGACGGGGTGAAGACCCGGCTGGAGAAGCGCATGGACAGGATGTTCCATGCCCAGCGCGGTCATGAGCAGACCCTCGCGCCGGAGACCGGTGCGGACGCGGACGCCGGCGCGACGACGCCGGACGACCGCTGGTGATCAGACGACGATGATGCGCGACGGCGGCGGGTAGCACCACCGCCGTCGCGGTCAGCCGTGCGCCGAATGCGAACGGCGCGTCTGATGGACGAGATAATCGCCATACTCGCCTCTCGCTTCGAATACGGCCGGCGAGACGCCGTCGGGGTGGAGCTCGAGCGCAAGCGCCGTCAGCCGCCCTGCCCGAACGTCCCATGCCGGACCGGCGCCCATCGAACGATAAGCGCGCCGACGCCCGCGCGCCGCCCTCCCGCGGTTCGCGCCAGCTGACCCGCCCCCTTTCAGGCCCCAAAACAAAACCGGCCGGGGTCGCCCCCGGCCGGTTCCACGTTTCGCCGATGGCGAGGCGTTTAGTACTTCGCGCGCAGGGTGATGCCGTAGGTGCGCGGCTGGCCCAGGAAGGCGTTGTAGGTCTGGGTGTCCAGGTTGCCGTTGTAGTAGGTGCCCGGGTGGGTGCCGCCCGACTGCAGGGTCGACTGGAAGGCGGTGCCTTGCAGCGGACCGTTGTAGGCGACCTGCACATACTCTTCGTCGGTCAGGTTCTGGGCCCAGATGTCGACGGTCCAGCGCTCGTCCTCGGTGCCGATCGAGATACGGCCGTTGACGGTCGTGAACGCGTCCTGCGCCTTGTAGGGCAGGAGGTCCGAACCGGTGTTGTAGTCGCTCATGTACTTGGCGGCGAGGCTGAAGCCGACGCGACCGCCGTTGCCGATGCTGCGCTCATAGTTGATCGAGGCCGAGGCCGACCATTCCGGAGCGAACGAGGCGCGCGAACCCGGCAGCAGCGAGAGCTGCGGGAAGTTGCCCGGGTTCGTCAGGTCCGCGGCGGTGAAGTTGCCGTACTCGGTGTTCGTGTAGGTCAGGCCGCCGCCCAGGCTCAGGCCGTCGATGGGGGTGAACCACAGGAAGTCGGCGTCCACACCGCGCGAGGTCAGCTCGGGGATCGATTCCACCACGAAGGCGGTGCCGAGGAAGGTGTTGAGCTGGAAGTCGGTGAAGGTCTGGTCGAAGTAGGTCGCGTTCAGCAGAACGGTCCGGTTCAGCAGGGTCATCTTCACGCCCGCTTCGTAGCTGTCCACGACTTCCGACGGGAACAGCAGCGAGGCGACCGGGGTGACGCCCGTCTGCACGCGGTCCAGGTTGTAGCCGAAGCTCTTGTAGCCGCGGGCATACGACGCATACGTCATGATGGAGTCGTTGATGCGGTAGGCGGCCTTGATGGTGCCGCTCAGCTCGCCGTCATCGAAGCTCTCGGAGATGTTGCGGTTGTTGAAGGCGGCGTTGGCCCAGGGCAGGCAGGCGTTGCCGATGATGGTCGGCGCGGCCGCGGCGCCCAGGGCGCCGGCGATAGCGCCGGCGTTGGCGGCGAAGGCGGCGCAGGTGGCGCCGTTGCCGTTCACGTTGCGCTGGCGGGCGTCCAGGCTCTTGTCGTCGATGGTGTAACGCAGACCCAGGGTCAGGTCGAACTTGTCGGTGACGTGCCAGGTGTTGTTGGTGAAGATGGCGTAGGAGGTCGACTCCTGCTCGTAGAAGTCCTCAACGCCCTGACCGACGGTGAAGCCCGGACCCGTGGCCGGAACCAGACCGTACAGGCAGCCGCCGAGACCCGCGGCGGTCTGACCCGTCGCGGTGAAGCAGCCGACGCGGCCCGGGTTGATCGGGATCGGTCCCGGAGGCGTCGGCGAGCCGGCGGTGGCGGCGTTCAGCTGGGCGGTCAGCAGCAGCGACAGGAACGGACCATAGTCGGCGCCGAAGTAGTAGCTGTCGGCGCGGCCGATGCGCTCACGCGTGGCGAAGACGCCGACCAGCCAGTCGATACGCTCGTTCGAACCGGCCAGACGCAGTTCCTGGGTCAGGTTATCGACCGAGTAGCCGTAGTCGCCGTCCTGTTCGCGATACAGGATGTCGGCGCCGGTATAGTCGATGTCCATACCGATTTCGCCGTTCCAGTCGCGCCACGACGTGATCGACGTCAGGGTCGCGCCGCCGAACAGGCCCGGCATGTCGATGTTCGCCTCGACCGAGACGCCCATGTCATGGATGTCCTGCCCCGTGCCGCGGTTCGAGAAGGCCTGGCGCGAGAAGGGCAGCGGGCCGAAGCCGGCGGCCGGCGGACGCTGGCCGGTGCCGGTCGAGAGGGCGTCGACGAACGGATAGGTCGGGCCGGTGCGGATCTGGACGCCGGCGCAGCAGTATTCGTCGCGCGAGGTATAGTCGGCGATGACGCGGATCGAGGTGTTGTCGTTCGGCAGCCACAGCAGTTGGCCGCGGGTGGTGAAGAAGTCCTGGTTGGCGTCGTCCGTCTGGGTGCGCGGGCCGTCGCCGGTGTCCACGTCATAGAAGCCGTCGCGGACGCGGCGGCCGGCGTACAGGCGGAAGGCCAGCTGGTCGGTGATCGGACCGGTGACCGAACCCGACACGCCCATGGCGCCGTAGTTGCCGGCGGTCGCCTCGCCCGAGAAGCCCGGGGTGAACGACGGGGCTTCGGTCAGGATGTTGATGACGCCCGCCGAGGTGTTCTTGCCGAACAGGGTCCCTTGCGGGCCCTTCAGCACCTCGATGCGGCTCATTTCGCCCAGATCACCGAAGCCGACCGAGTTGCGCGAGCGATAGACGCCGTCGATCACGACGCCGACCGAGCTTTCCAGACCGGGGTTGTCGCCGACGGTGCCGACGCCGCGGATGCGGGCGGTGGTCGAGGCTTCCGACTGGGTCGAGGTGACGGTCATGCCCGGGGTCAGGATCTGAAGATCCTTGATGTCGCGAACGCCCGCGTTCTCCAGCGCCTCGGCCGGCAGGCTGGTGACCACGATCGGCACGTCCTGCAGGTTCTGTTCACGCTTCTGGGCGGTGACGATGATGTCGTCGATGGTGGTCGGACCGTCCTGGTCCTGCGCGGAAGCGACACCGGCGAAGCCGAAGGCGCAGGCGCCGACGACGGCGGCCGAAACGGTGGTCCGAAGAATATTGGTGAGGCGCATGCCCACTCCCCGACTGAGGCCGGGCCCGTGCTTCAGACGGTAGCCACGGCGTTTCCTGATCCCATGGGCCGCGTTCTTGACGTGGAACGCGATACTCCAGTTGTGTTTGGGTAACTCAGGCGGGACTCACCGACAAGGAGCGCCGTTTCCCGACATCGCATTTCGTTGGTGCGCGAAGCCTAACTGTGACGCAAAAGCGACAAAAAGCGATGACGCAAGGTCAATATTCGCTCAACTTGCCCCAGTATCTGCGTCCGGCTCGACCAATTTTTTGCGCCGTCCGGCCGCAATCCCAAGAACCGTTGCGCCGGTTATCGCTGATAACATAGAGCCGGCGAGCACGCCCAGCTTGACCTCGACCTGCTCGACCGAGTCGACGGCGCCGGGGAAGGCCAGAATCCCGATGAAGAGACTCATGGTGAAGCCGACGCCGCACAGCAGGCTGACCCCGTAAAGCTCCAGCCAGGTCGCGCCGGACGGCCGCCGGCCGATACCCGTGAAGGTCGCGATCGCCGCCGCCGCCATCACGCCGATCTGCTTGCCGATGAACAGCCCCAACGCGATGCCGATGACCAGCGGCGCGAAGGCCTGTTCAAGGGACAGACCGGCGAAGCTGACCCCCGCCTTGGCGAAGGCGAAAAGGGGCAGGATGACGTAGGCGACATAGGGGTGCAGGTCGTGCATCGCCTCCTGCAGGGGGCTCTGTCCGTCGGAGCGACGATCCTGCACCGGCACGATGGCGGCGAAGGCCACGGCGGTGAGCGAGGTCGACAACCCCGCCTGCACGGTCAGATACCAGACCAGCCCGAAGCCCAGCACCCAGAAGGGCGCCGGTATCTTCTTCCAGCGCGCGACCAGCGCCCCGACCACCAGCAGACCGGCGATCCAGAGCAGGGGGCCCATCTGCACGCCGCTGGAGAACAGGATCGCGATCAGGGCGATGGCGCCCAGGTCATCGACGATGGCCAGCGTCAGCAGGAAGACGCGCAGGGAGGACGGCAGGTTGCGCGCCACCATCGCGAAGATCGCCAGGGCGAAGGCGATGTCGGTCGCCAGCGGGATCGGCCACCCCGCATGCGGTCCGGAAAAGGCCGTGGAGAAGAACAGATAGACCAGTGCGGGCGCGACCATGCCGCCGATCGCGGCCAGCACCGGCGTGGCCAGCTTGCGCGGATCGCTGAGCTCGCCGCGCAGGATTTCGTATTTGATCTCCAGCCCCACCACGAGGAAGAAGATCGCCATCAGGCCTTCCTTGATCCACTCGGAGACCGTCAGCTCCAGCAGGACAGGGCCGAGCTGGACCACATGCTCGCTCTTCAGCCAGCCGAAATAGTCCTTTGACCAGGGCGAGTTCGCGACGATCAAGGCCGCCAGCGCCGCGAAGCCGAGCACCGTGCCGGAGCCGGCCTCCGTCTTGAGGAAATCGAGCGTGAGTTTGCGCGCCATGAGGCCTCCGAACCAGAAGGGGTTTTCATGGCGTCAGGTTATCGACGGACGCCGGACCGGATTCGCCGCAGGGCGATCAGCCATGGGCGCCGGCCTGGCCGTATCCGCGCGCGGACCGACCTGATGTCTGCCTCTACAATACGGCCGGGGCCGGGAGGTTCAAGGCGAAACGGTTGCGAAAGTCGGCTTCAGGCCGCATCTGGCGGCCATGCCCGTCTCTCCCGACTACCGCCCCGAGCCCCGTTTCGCTGATCTGGGAGACGAGTACGGCGACACCGTCGGCGCCGCCGACTTTCCGCAGGCGATCCTGCGGTTCCGCAACGACCGGGCGGCGGCGACGGTCGGGCTGGAGACGCTGACAGACGAGGAATGGACCGCGCACTTCGGCCGGTTCACGCCCCTGCCGGGCCAGCCCGCTCCGATCGCCATGCGCTATCACGGACACCAGTTCCGCACCTACAATCCCGACCTCGGCGACGGGCGCGGGTTTCTGGCGGCGCAGCTGAGGGAGACGTCCGACGCTCAGGCCGTGAACGACCGCATCGCGAGCGACAGCGCTCCGCGAGGCAGACTTCTGGACCTGGGCTCCAAGGGCTCGGGCCGGACGCCGTGGTCACGCACCGCCGACGGACGACTGACCCTGAAGGGCGGGGTGCGCGAGGTGCTGGCGGCGGAGATGCTGGAGTTGCAGGGCGTACCCACCAGCCGGGCGTTCAGCCTGATCGAGACCGGCGAGGAACTGGAACGGGGCGACGAACCCTCCCCCACCCGTTCAGCGGTGATGGTGCGGCTGTCGCACAGCCACATCCGCTTCGGCACCTTCCAGCGCGCGGCCTATTTCGGGCGGGCGGACATGATCGAGGCGTTGGTCGAGCATGCGCGCTCTCTCTACCACCCCGAGGTGGCGCGGGGCGATGTTCCCGGCTTCCTGCGCGCCGTGGTCGACGCCTCGGCCCGGCTGACGGCGCGTTGGGTGGCGGCGGGCTTCGTCCACGGCGTGCTGAATACCGACAATCTGAACGTCACCGGCGAAAGCTTCGACTACGGTCCCTGGCGCTTCCTGCCTTATTACGAGCCCGGCTTCACCGCGGCCTATTTCGACCAGACCGGCCTGTATGCGTTCGCGCGGCAGCCGGAGGCGGTGTTCTGGGCTCTGACCCAACTGGGCGGCGCGCTGAAACTGGCGACCGACGCCGAGCCGCTGACCGAAGCGCTCAACAGTTTCGGCCCGGCCTATATCCGCGAACTGCGCGCGGCCTTCCTGAACCGGCTGGGCGTAAAGAGCCTCGGCGAGGCGGCGGACCAACGCCTGCTGGACACCACCCTGGCCCTGCTGCGCGAAACCGGCGAAGCGGCGCGTTGGGAGCCCCTGTTCCACGACTGGTTCGGCGGCTTCGCCTCCTCGGCCCGGGCGCTGGCCGGACCGCGCGCGAAGCTGTGGCAGGGCAAGGCCTTCGACAATTTCCGCTACGCCCTGTTCGAACATGAGCCGGACCGGCCCGAGCGGCTGGAGAGCCCGGTCTTCGCCCGGCCGGAGCCGGAGGAGATGCTGATAGACGAGGTCGAGACCATATGGGCCGCCATCGCAGAAGGCGACGACTGGACGCCCTTCCACGACAAGGTCGGCCGCGTCCGGCGCGCGGGCGCCGCCCGCCTCTGAAGGATCATTACGAAGGTTTCATCTCGAAAAACGATAATCTTCTTGATCGATAATCGATGCGCAAATATCGATTATCGACATGGGGCCGCACGGGGCGGCCGGGAGATTTTCAAATGAGACTGATCGGCAAGCGATCCGTAGCCAGTCTGGTGCGATGGGTGCTGGGCTTCGTGAATGTGTTCGTGACCATCGGGGTCGTCGCCACAGGCCTGTTGCTGCTGACCTCACTGGTCATCCCCGACTTCGCGGCGGGCCTGTTCGACGGATTGGCGCAGCGGCCCGACAACAGCGGCCGGGCGCTGTTCATGGGCGAACGGGTGACCCTGCTGGCGGCCTTCCTGGCGACCGCGAGCACCTGGTGGATCCTGAACCGGCTGCGCCGCATCTTCCTGTCGGTGAATCGCGGCGATGCCTTCGAACTCGCCAACGTCGGCCGACTCCAGGCGATGGGACTGGGCCTGATCGGGGTGCAGGTCAGCGCGATGATCCTGGCGTTCAGCACGCCCCGGGACGTCATCGCGACCGATTTTGAACTCGATCTGGGCGCCTGGCTGGGCATCCTGATCGTCTTCATGCTGGCGGAGGTGTTCCGGCAGGGCTCGTCGATGCGCGACGACCAGCAGATGACGGTCTGAGGAATCGCCATGTCCATCACCGTGCAACTGGATCGTCTGCTGCAGGCCCGCCGCATGTCGCTGACCGAACTGAGCGATCGGGTCGGCGTGACCCTGGCCAATCTGTCCATTCTGAAGACCGGCAAGGCGCGCGCCGTCCGCTTCTCGACCCTGGACGCCCTGTGCCGGGAGCTGGACTGTCAGCCCGGCGACCTTCTGGGCCGCATCGAAGGGCCGCAGCCCGCGGGAGACGATGAGCCGGCCTGATCCCGGCGAAGCCTGTTCCGGAAAGCTCGCTTGTCATGATGTAAAAGTTGCTTGACTTGGTTTGGCGGCGCTGTAAAACACCCTTGTCACAACGACAGGGAGCCTTGTCATGACCACCGAAGTCAAAACCCCCTCGCGCTATGATCTGGAGCCCCGCGCCGCCGCCACTGTCGCCCTGATGCTGGCGGTGGTCGTGGCCCCGGAGCTGACCGAGCGCGTTCCCTTCTGGCCCGCCCAGTTCGGCAACGCCCCGTCGGTCGGATCGGCCCTGCTGCTGGCCGCGCTGATCATGGCCCTGATCAGCTTCAGCCGGCGCTACGGATGGGACGCCAAATGACAGCCGTCTCGCCATTGCGGGCGCTGCGTCAGGCGCAGAACCTGACGCAGGCGGAACTGGCCCGCCGCCTCGGCATCTCCAGCCGGACCCTTCGGGCCATGGAGACCGGAACCTACGCCCCCTCGGTCACCCTCGCCTGCCGGGTCGCCCGCGAACTGGGCCGTCCCGTGGAAGCCGTCTTCCACGCCTGAGCCCTCGGGCCTCTCTCTTCCGGGGCTCGCCCCGTCATTCACATCAAGGAACACGACCATGACCAACAGCATCAAGCTGGGGCGCGCCGCCTCGTACCTGTCGCACTTCGCCTCGGGCCTGTGCCTGACGCTCGTAGCCAGCGCCTTCCTGTACGCCGCCGAAGCCCAGGCCTCGGCCATGGCCGAGCCCGCTCCGGCCGCCTGCGCCGCCGACTGCTGACAGCGAGCTGGCAACAGGGTGGCGGTAGGCATGAACGGGTCGGCGCCCCGCCGGCCCAAAGCCCCCCGGACCCGTCATGCCCGCCGCCGCGCCGAAAGAAACAGCCGCGCTTAACCTGTCGGAAACGCCGCTCGCATTACATCGATTTATGGTTCCGGCCACGCTTTGGCCGTCGCCGATTGTCACTGAAGAGTCACGTATCGTTACGGCCGATCCCGTCCCCCTTGCGGAACGGCGGAGGCAATCCGATCTCGCCGCTGTTACCAATACAAGAGCGCCCGAAGCGGCGTCATCGAAAATGACTTCTCAGACACTCACTCCCGCCCGCGCACGGCTGAACGCCAGCTACCGGAACCTGACCCTGTGGACCCTGCAGGGCTGGATCGCGATGTTCTTCATCGCGGCCGGCTACGCCAAGCTGACCGAGCCGCTGGACAACCTGATCGACCTGATGCGCTGGCCAGCCCTGGCGCCGGAGAATTTCGTGCGCGGCCTCGGCGTCGCCGAGATCGTTCTGGCGCTCCTGATGCTGGCCCCGGTCGTGTCGTGGAAGCACGGCCGCCCGCTGCTGGTCGTCGCCGCATCCGGCCTGCTGCTGCTGCAAACCGCCATGCTGGCGATCCACGCGACCGGCCTGGACGTCGGCCCGGCCATCACCAACGCCGTCCTGATCGCCATGACCGCCCCGGTCCTGTGGCTCCGGTCGCGCGAAGCCCGCTGAGGCGACAAAAGCAGCAGGCAGACAGGCAGCAGGGCCGCGACGGAAACGTTGCGGCCTTTTCGTTTGCGCACGTCGCGAGCAACCCCTCCACCCCGCGAGCTGCGCTCGCGCGGTCCCCCTCCCCGACGCTTCGCGCCGGGGAGGAAAAAGCTTCCCTTTACGTCCGCGTAAAGTTTGCGCTATGCCTTTCGCATGGCGACCGCTGACGATCACCGCACCTACTCCATCCGCCAGCTGTGCCGCGAGTTCAGCGCGACGGCGCGCGCCCTGCGCTTCTACGAGGACAAGGGGCTGCTGAATCCGGCGCGCAAGGGTCAGACCCGGGTCTATGACGCCCGCGACCGCGCCCGCCTCAAGCTCATCCTGCGCGGCCGCCGCATCGGCTTCTCGTTGCAGGAAATCCAGTCGATGCTGGACCTGTACGACCGCAAGGACCACAACGCCCATCAGATGGCCGTGGCCCTGCGCCAGCACCGCGCGCAGATCGCGGCACTGAAGCAGCAGCTGGAAGACATCGAAGGCGCCATCGAGACGGCGGAAGAAGCCTGCCGCTGGATGGAGGAGAAGCTGGGCGAATACCGTCCGGACCTCCTGCCCGGCGCCGACGAATACGCGACCCTGATGAAGGCTCGCCTCAACACCGAACACCACCACCAGCCCTTCAAAGCGAGAGCCTGATCATGGCCTACAAGGCGCCTGTCCGCGACCTGACCTTCATCCTGTCCGAAGTGCTGGAGATCGATCGCTACACCAACCAGCCCGGCTTCCAGGACGTGTCCTCGGAGCTGGCCCAGCAGATCCTCGAGGAAGCCGGCAAGTTCGCCGACGAGGTCATCGCCCCGATCAACAATCCGGGCGACAAGGAAGGCTGCCACTGGGCCGAGGGCGGCGTGGTCACCACGCCCAAGGGCTGGAAGGAAGCATATCACCAGATGGTCGAGGCCGGCTGGCCCTCGCTGATGATGGACCCGGCCTACGGCGGTCAGGGCATGCCCTCGGTCATCGGCTCGGCCGTGGGCCAGTTCACCGCCGGCGCCTCGGCGGCCTTCTCGATGTATCCGGGCCTGACGGCCGGCGCCTGGGCGGGCATCCACGCCAACGCCTCGGAAGAGCTGAAGCAGAAATATCTGCCCAAGATGTCGACCGGCGAATGGACCGGCACCATGAACCTGACCGAGCCGCAGTGCGGCACCGATCTGGGCATGGTCCGCACCAAGGCCGTGCCGAACGGTGACGGCAGCTATTCGATCACCGGCCAGAAGATCTGGATTTCGGCGGGCGAGCACGACTTCGCCGACAACATCATCCACACCGTGCTGGCCCGCGTCGAGGGCGCGGTCCCGGGCATCAAGGGCCTGTCGCTGTTCCTGGTGCCGAAATTCCTCGTCAATGAGGACGGCTCGCTGGGTGAGCGCAACAGCCTCGAATGCGCCGGTCTCGAGCACAAGATGGGCATCCACGGCAATGCGACCGCCGTCATGCAGTACGACGGCGCCAAGGGCTGGCTGATCGGCGAGGAAGGCCGCGGCATGAACAACATGTTCGTGGTCATGAACGAGGCCCGGCTGGGCACCGGCCTGCAAGGTCTGGCCATCGGCAACGCCGCCTATCAGGCCGCCGTCGAGTTCGCCCGCGACCGTCTGCAAGGCCGTTCGCTGACCGGACCGAAGAACCCGGACGGCCCGGCCGATCCGATCATCGTCCACCCGGACGTGCGCCGCATGCTGCTGGAGGCCAAGGCCTTCGTCGAAGGCGGTCAGGCCTTCATCCTGTGGACCGCGCTGCACGCCGACCTCGAGAAGTCGGAAGACGAAGCCGTCGCCACCAAGGCCAAGGACTACATGGGCCTGCTCACCCCGGTGCTGAAAGCCTATCTGACCGACAAGGGCTTCCACGCCGCCTCGCTGGCCATGCAGGTTCACGGCGGCTCGGGCTACACGGAGCATTTCCCGGCCTCGCAGTACCTGCGTGATGCACGCATCACCATGATCTACGAGGGCACCAACGGCATCCAGGCGCTGGACCTGGTCGGCCGCAAGCTGCCCGCCCAGGGCGGCCGCGCCATCATGACCTGGTTCGGCGAGATCGACGCCTTCGTCGCCGAGCACAACGGCAACGAGTCGGTGAAGCCCTTCATCGACGGTCTGGCCGACGCCAAGAAGAAGCTGCAGGACGGCACGATGTGGCTGATGCAGAACGGCATGGCCAACCCGGACAACGCCGGCGCCGCCTCGACCGACTATCTGAACATCTTCGGCATCACCGCCCTGGCCTATGTCTGGGCCCAGATGGCCATCGCCGCGCAGAAGCAGATCGACGCCGGTTCGACCGATCCGTTCTACACTGGCAAGCTGCAGACCGGCCGCTACTTCGTGGAGCGCATCCTGCCGGACGCCGCCGCCCACCTGGTCAAGCTGAAGACCGGCGCGGACGTCCTGATGGACATGCCGGCGGACGCCTTCTGACGACGCCTTCGGGCGCCGACGACAAGACGATAGCAGGCCGTCGCCTTCGGGCGGCGGCTTGACTGCCGCGACGTGACGCAACCAGTCACACAGCAGTTCAACAGGAAACCCCGGGCCCGATCATGAACGTTCTCAACAGCCCTGACCCCGCCTTCATGCAGGACGAGGAGATCACCCTCTTCTCGGACAGCGTCGGCAAGTGGATCGACGAACACGCGCCGCTGGAGAAGGTCCAGCAATGGATCGCGGACTCGTCGGTGCCGCGCCAGCTGTGGAACGACGCCGGGGACGCGGGCCTGCTGGGTCTGTCGATGCCGGAAGAGGACGGCGGCTTCGGCGGCGACTATCGCCACGAGGTCGTGCTGATGCGCCAGCTGGGCTGGAAGGGCGCGGACCATTTCGGCATCTCGCTGCACAACGCGATCGTCATGCCCTACGTCTGGCACTACGGCACCGCCGAGCAGAAGGCGCGCTGGCTGCCGCGTCTGGTCTCCGGTGAACTGGTCGGCGCCATCGCCATGACCGAGCCGGGCGCCGGGTCCGACCTGCAAGGGGTCAAGACCACCGCGATCAAGCAGGGCGACCACTACGTCCTGAACGGCTCCAAGACCTTCATCACCAACGGCCAGCTGGCCAACTTCATCATCGTGGTCGCCAAGACCGACCCGGCCGAGGGCGCCAAGGGCACCAGCCTGATCGTTGTCGAGACCGACGGCGCCGAGGGCTTCGAGCGCGGCCGGAACCTGCACAAGATCGGCATGGAGGCCAACGACACCTCCGAGCTGTTCTTCAACGACGTGAAGGTTCCGCTGGAGAACGTCATCGGCGGAACCGAGGGGCAGGGCTTCATCCACCTGATGCAGCAACTGCCGCAGGAGCGCCTGAACATCGCGATCCAGGGCGTCGCCGCCGCCGAGCGCGGGCTGCAGGAGACGCTGGCCTACGTCAAGGAGCGCAAGGCCTTCGGCAAGCGCATCATCGACTTCCAGAACACGCAGTTCAAACTGGCGGAAGTGAAGACCAAGCTGACCGTCGCCAAGGTATTCGTCGATCACTGCATGGGCCTGCACCTCGAGGGCAAGCTGGACGCCGCGACGGCCTCGATGGCGAAATACTGGGTCACCGACATCCAGGGCGAGGTCATCGACGAGATGCTGCAGCTGCACGGCGGCTACGGCTACATGAACGAGTATCCGATCGCCCAGCTGTACAAGGACGCCCGCGTCCAGCGCATCTACGGCGGCACGAACGAGATCATGAAGCTGCTGATCGCTCGGACGCTGTAATTCTTGCCTCAATGTACGCAATCACGTACATTGAAATCATGAACGCGATCTCGATCACCGAACTGCGCAAGAACCTCGCGGCCGCCGTGGACCGCGTGACGCAGGACCACGACTACACGATCATCACCCGGGACGGCGGCAAACCCGCCGCTGTCCTGATGTCTCTCGAGGACTTCACGTCCTGGCAGGAGACCGAATACCTGCTCCGCAGCCCTGCCAATGCCGCGCGGCTGCTGGAGTCGATCGCTGAGCTGGACGCGGGCGGCGGGCAGGTTCGCGAGTTGATCGAGGAATGAAGCTGACCTTCCAGGCCCATGGCTGGGAGGATTACCTTCACTGGCAGGAGACCGACCGGAAGATGCTGCGCAAGCTCAACGGTCTGATCAAGGAATGCCTGCGCACGCCGTTCGAGGGGACTGGAAAGCCTGAACCGCTCAAGGGCGCGTTGGCCGGCTGGTGGTCACGACGCCTCGATCAGGAGTATCGTCTGGTCTATCGCGCGACCGATGAGGGCTTGCTCATCGCCCAGTGCCGGTACCATTACGACCGATGATCCGCCTCCACATCCCCCAGCCCCTGTCCGCCCGCGCTGCCCTCGCCCCGACGCTCGATCAGTCACGCTATCTCACGCAGGTGATGCGGCTGAAGGCGGGCGATGAGCTGCTGGTCTTCAACGGCAAGGACGGCGAGTGGCGCGTCAGCATCGCCGAGGTGCTGAAGAAGGGCGTGGTGCTGCGGGCAGAGGAGCAGGTGCGGGCGCAGATCACCCCGCCGGACGTGCATCTGGTGATCGCAACGGTGAAGAAGGCGGCGCTGGAGTTCGCGGTGGAGAAGGCGACCGAGCTGGGCGCGGCGCGCATCCGCCTGACCACCACCGCCCGGACCCAGCCGCAGCACCTGCGCCTCGACCGGCTGGACGCCATCGCCGAGGAGAGCGCCGAACAGACCGGACGGCTGGACGTGCCGCCGGTGGACAAGCCGCAGACGCTGGCCGCCCTGCTCGACGGCTGGGACGCGTCACGCCGGCTGATGTTCTGCGACGAGACCGGCGGCGCGCCGGCGATCCCTGCCCTTCAGGCCGTCGGGGCCGGACCATGGGCCATCCTGATCGGGCCAGAGGGCGGCTTCACGCCGGAGGAGCGGGATCGGCTGCGGGCCCTGCCCTTCACCACCGCCGTGTCGCTGGGCCCGCGCGTGCTTCGGGCCGACACCGCCGCGACCACCGCCCTGACCCTGTGGCAGGCGGCGATCGGCGACTGGGAGCGCTGACACGTCCGGAAATGACGCATCCGCGTGCCAGACTGCCCCTTGCCGGAATTGCACGGATTACACTGTTCACACCCTGTTTTTCACCTTGGTCGTCACGCCGGTCGCATTCTGGCCAAACACCAAATCCGCCGCCCCCTTGAGCAAACGCCAAGGTCGGCCCATCTAGCCGCGACACGAGGGGTTTGAGACATTCATGGCCGACGTTGAACCGCTGTCCCGGACCGATCTCATCGGGGCCATGTCGAAGGGCGCCAAGCCGCGCGCGGAATGGCGCATCGGCGCCGAGCACGAGAAGTTCGGCTTTGACCGTTCGACCCTGCGCCGCCCGACCTATGAAGGCCCCAATGGAATCAAGGCCATGCTGGACGGCCTGACCCGCTTCGGCTGGGACAAGGTCTATGAGGGCGACAACGTCATCGCGCTGGAACGCAAGAACAGCGAAGGCATGACCGCCTCCATCAGCCTGGAACCCGGCGGACAGTTTGAACTGTCCGGCGCCCCGCTGCGGGACGTGCACGACATCTGCAACGAGACCGGCCAGCACCTGATGGAGGTCAAATCGGTCGCCGACCAGCTGAACCTCGGCTTCCTGGGAACCGGCTTCGACCCGATGTGGACGCGTGAGGACGTGCCCGTCATGCCCAAGGGCCGCTACGGCATCATGCGAGCCTACATGCCGAAGAAGGGTTCGCTGGGTCTCGACATGATGCTGCGCACCTGCACCATCCAGTCGAACCTCGACTTCGAGAGCGAGGCGGACATGGTGGAGAAGTTCCGCGTGTCGCTGGCGCTGCAGCCGATCGCCACCGCCCTCTTCGCCAACAGCCCCTTCACCGACGGCAAGCCCAACGGCTTCCTGACCGCCCGCGCCAATGTCTGGACCGACACCGATCCGGACCGCACCGGCATGCTGGACTTCGTCTTCCAGGACGGTTTCGGCTTCGAGCGCTACGCCGACTATGCGCTGGACGTGCCGATGTATTTCGCCAAGCGCGGCGGCCGCTACATCGACCTGTCGGGCCGCTCGTTCCGCAAATTCATGGACGGCCGGCTGGATGATCTGCCGGGCGAACTGGCGACGATCAAGGACTGGAACGATCACCTGACGACCCTCTTCCCCGAGGTTCGGCTGAAGGCCTATCTGGAAATGCGCGGCGCCGACGGCGGGCCGTGGAGCCGCATCTGCGCCCTGCAAGCGTTGTGGGCGGGCGTTCTGTATGACGCCCCGTCGCAGGCCGCCGCCTGGGATCTGGTCAAGCACTGGGACATCGCCGACCACGAGCGCCTGCGCCGCGACGTGACCCGTCTGGGTCTGAGGGCCGAGGTCGGCGGACGCGCCGTCCGCGACATCGCCGTCGATCTGGTCGCCATCGCCAAACAGGGCCTGAAGAACCGCGCCCGTTTCAGCGGCGGCATGGTCGACGAGCGCGGCTACCTGTCGGAGCTGGAAGACATCGCCGACAGCGGCATCACCCCGGCCGAACGTCTGCTGGAGCTCTATAACGGCGACTGGCAGGGCGACCTGACCCGGCTATATCGCGACTTCGCCTACTGAGCATGCCGACCGAGAACGAGCGCAAATACGTCCTGACCGACCCGGAGGCCGTGCTTGCGCTCTGGCCTCGCGACGACTGGGATGACGTCCGTCAGGGCTACCTGCCGGGCGGTCCGCGCATCCGGCGCCGCGCGCGGGACGGGCGGACCACGCACAGCTTCACCTACAAGATCGACGCCGCCGGTCGGCTGGTCGAGATCGAGACGATTCTGGAGCCCCGCGACTTCGACGACCTGTGGCCGCTGACGACAAAGCGAATCCACAAGCTGCGCCGGGCGACGACCGACCGGCACGGGCTGGCGTGGGACATCGACCTGTTCCTGGACGAGGACGGCCGCTTCTACTTCGCCATGGCGGAGTGCGAGATGCCGGAGGCCATGGAGGCGCCGCCCGAGGTGCTGCCCGAGCTCCAGCCGCTGATCCGCTACATCGTCCCGCGCGAGCGCCAGACCGAGTTCCTCAACAGCCGACTGGGCGATCAGAACTATACGGCGAAGCTAAGCTTTTGATCGGTGCGACTTTCCGTCCGCGCCGACGCCATATCGGCAAGGTGACCTTAACGGTAACGGGGTTAGGCTCCCGACCATGCCGGTCCCGAGTCGAGCGCCACGATGAGTTGCCCCGAACTGAACTGCCTGACCGGCAGCGCCGCCAACGATGATGGACAGGGCGAGGTCTCGGCCTTCTTCGACGTCTCCCTCGACCTGCTGGTCATCCGCGACATCGACGGCAATGTGGTCCGGGTCAGCCCGTCATGGCAGACCACTCTCGGCTATACGCCTGAAGAGATGCGCGGCAGGCGGTTGCTGGACCTGGTTCACCCGGACGATCTGCCCGCGACCCGTGAGAGCGCCCTGGAGGTCGAGAACCGGCGGCAGGGCGACCCCGTCAACGGCCACATCAACCGCTATCGTCACAAGGACGGCCACTACCTCAACGTTGAGTGGCGGGCCCGTCGGTTCGGCGATCACATCTACGGCGTGGCCCGTGATGTGACCGAGCGCGTCGCGGCCGAGCAGGCCCTGATCGAAGCCAAGGCGGCGGCCGAGGCCGCGAATGTCGCCAAGTCCGACTTCCTGGCCAACATGAGTCACGAGATCCGCACGCCCCTGAACGGTGTCATCGGCATCGTGGACGCCCTGTCCCGCACGGGCCTGACGCCGGAGCAGACAGAAATGGTCGAACTCATCCGCGGCTCCGGTGCGACTTTGGAGCGACTGGTTTCCGACATTCTGGATGTGTCGAAGATCGAGGCCGGCCAGTTGAAGCTCGAGGCGCGCGCCTTTGATCTGGAGGAGGCGCTCGGGCCGATCTGCGTGGTCAAGGCCCGCGCCGAGGACAAGGGGCTGACGTTCACCCAGAACCGCAGCCCTGAGGCGCGCGGCGTGTTCATCGGCGACAGCACCCGCATTCGTCAGGTGCTGGGAAACCTGCTGTCCAATGCGATCAAGTTCACGGCCACAGGCGGGATAACAGTCGACGTCGCGGTCGAGCCGGACGGCGACAGTCACCGGCTCTCGATCGCCGTGGAAGACACCGGCATCGGTTTCGACGCGGACCACGCCGCGCGCCTGTTCGAGCGCTTCAATCAGGCGGACGGGACGATCACCCGTCGCTTCGGCGGCACCGGTCTGGGCCTGTCGATCTGCCGGTCGCTTGTGGAGATGATGGGCGGCGAGATCAGCGCCCGCTCAACGCCGGGTCAGGGCAGCCGCTTCCACTTCACCATCCCGCTGGGCCGGAGCGCCGAAGTGGTTGATGCCTGCGCCGCTCCGCTGCCGATGGTGGCGCGCGCCCTGCGGGTGCTGCTGGCTGAGGATCACCCGACCAACCAGCGCGTCGTGCAGTTGATCCTTCAAGGTCAGGGCGTGGAGGTGTCAATCGTCGAGGACGGCGCCGCCGCGCTCGCCGCTTTCGAGGCTGACGACTTCGACCTGATCCTGATGGATATGCAGATGCCGGTCATGGACGGGCTGAGCGCCACGCGGGCGATCCGCGCCGCCGAACGGGCCAAGCCGCAACGGCCGCGCATCCCCATCATCATGCTGAGCGCCAACGCGATGGCCGAGCACCGGGCCGACGGCGCCGCGGCGGGCGCGGACGGGCACATCGCCAAGCCCATCACCGCCGCCAGCCTGCTGGCGGGGATGCAGACCGTGCTGGACGCATAGGTCGGTGACGCGCGGCGCAATGCCGCCTAAAGGTGACACCTCAATTCGTCGGGGGGACGACTGTGGGCGCGTTTGAATTCTTCTTCAGCTTCTACGGCCTTGTGCTGGGCCTGTCGGTCGCGGTGCTGGCCACGGGCGCTGCGCGGGCGTTCAAGCATCGCAAGGCGGTCAGGGTCGGCTGGAAAACGCCGCTGCTGGCCATCTTCGCCGCCTTTGATATCGCCACCTTCTGGGACGCGGCCTGGACCAATCTGGGGCAGGCGCCCTACAGCTACGGCATGCTACTGGCCGGACTGGGGGTGGCCATCGTCTATTTCATCGCCGCAAGCCTGATCTTCCCCGAGCCGGAAGATGACGCGACCAGCCTCGACCAGCATTTTGAGACCAACAAGAAACCGGTCCTGCTGCTGCTCTCGCTGGCCAACATCCTGATGGTGGCCCTTTGCCTGGCGATGGTCGCGAACAAGCCCGGCTTCGCCCTCGCGGCCTGGATCTACGCCTTCAACTACATGCTCTATCTGGTGCTGGTGATCCCCGCGGCCTTCTCCCGACGCGCCTGGGTGTTCGCCACCACCATCGGCCTGCACATCGCCCTGTACATCGTCATCGCGGTGCTGAGCGCGATGAACCCCGGCGCGATGGTGCAACTCAATGCGCCGGAGGCGAAGACGGTCGCGACAACGTCGGACGCGGCCGATTGAGGCGTCCGGCTTCCGCTTGCCCGCTCCACTGTCGACGCCTACCTCAGGTCTGACAGGGAGGATCACATGACCGGAACCATTCGCGTCGGCATCGGCGGCTGGACCTTCGAGCCCTGGCGCGGGACCTTCTATCCGGACAAGCTGAGCCAGAAGAAGGAACTTGAGTACGCCTCCGGCAAGCTGACCTCGATCGAGATCAACGGGACCTACTATTCCGGCTTCAAGATCGACACCTGGATGAAGTGGCGCGACGAGACGCCGGATGACTTCGTCTTCGCGGTGAAGGCCAGCCGGTTCTGCACCAACCGCAAGGTGCTGTCGGAGGGCAATGAGAGCCTTGAGCGGTTCCTCGATCAGGGACTGACGGCGCTGGGCGACAAGCTGGGGCCGATCAACTGGCAGTTCATGGCGACCAAGAAGTTCGATCCGGTCGACTTCGAGGGCTTCCTGAAGCTGTTGCCGAAGGAGAAGGACGGGGTCCGCCTGCGCCACGCGCTGGAGGTCCGCAGCCCGACCTTTGATGTTCCGCAGTTCCATGATCTGGCCGCGAAATACGGCTGCGCCATCGTCTATGCCGAGGACGACGAGGCGCCGGAGTGGCCGAGGATCGACCAGCCGACCGCCGACTTTACCTATGCCCGGATGATGTCGAGCAA
Source organism: Brevundimonas sp. M20 (assembly GCF_006547065.1). Classification (NCBI taxonomy): domain Bacteria; kingdom Pseudomonadati; phylum Pseudomonadota; class Alphaproteobacteria; order Caulobacterales; family Caulobacteraceae; genus Brevundimonas; species Brevundimonas sp. M20. The sequence continues at coordinate 2,802,562 of NZ_CP041243.1, forward strand.
GCCGGACGAGCCGACCGGCATGACTTCCGCCGAGTTGGACGGCATCGCGAAACAGACGCAGGACTGGGCCAAGCGCGGCGATGTGTTCGCCTACTTCATCGCCGGGGCGAAGGTGCGCAATCCGGCGGCGGCGATGGCCCTGATCGAAAAGCTGAAAGCGTAACGCCACGGAACGGTGGCTTTGCGTGCAACGACACGCAGGTTAAAGCATAGAACAGCAGGCGGCCCGGCAGAGGTCGCCGCTTCAGGAAAACACAAGGAAGCGCCCATGGCTCGCGTCGCACTGGTGACGGGTGGAACCCGCGGTATCGGCAAGGCGATCGTTCAGCGCCTGAAGGAAGACGGATTGCTGGTCGCGGCCGGCTATTCCGGCAATACCGAAGCCGCCGAGGCGACTGCCCGCGAGCTGGGCGTGATGGTGGTGAAGGGGAACGTCGGCTCCTATGACGACTGCGCCCGCGCCGTCGCCGATGTCGAGGCTGAACTGGGGCCCATCGATGTGCTGGTGAACAACGCCGGCATCACCCGCGACGGCTTCTTCCACAAGATGAGCGCCGACCAGTGGTCGGACGTCATCCGCGTGAACATGGACAGCGTCTTCAACATGACGCGTCAGGTGATCAACGGCATGCGCGACCGCGGCCACGGCCGGATCATCAACATCTCCTCGATCAACGGGCAGAAGGGCCAGATCGGCCAGACCAACTATTCGGCCGCCAAGGCGGGCATGATCGGCTTCACCAAGGCGCTGGCGCTGGAGAACGCACGCAAGGGCGTGACGGTGAACTGCATCGCCCCCGGCTACATCGACACCGAGATGGTCGGCGCCATGGACGAGAAGGTGCTGGCCGGAATCGTGGCCCAGATCCCGGTAGGAAGGCTCGGAAAAGGCGAGGAAATCGCCGACATGGTCTCCTGGCTGGCCGGCGAGCGTGCCGGATATGTCACAGGCTGCACCCTGTCGTTGAACGGCGGTCAGTATCTGGTCGGCTGAGAGGCGCCTGCCCAAAATCCGCCGCGCGACGATTCCACCAAGTTGCCCATGAAGTTGACGGGGAAGGTCAGAACGGCGCGAATGCCGCTTCAGATCGCGATGGCTTTCGCCGTCGCGGTGACCGCCATGCTGTCGGCGCTTCCGACCGTTTGCAAAGCGCAGGAACGCGGCAACGCCCAGTCCGAGCAGAGCCAGTCCCTGAGGGCGCGCGGCAGCGGCAGCCACTCGCTACCGCCCGTCGGCCGTTACGTCTCGGAATCGGGCGAGGGGTTCACCCTTGACCGTTCCGGCCAGCGTCCGCTGCTGCGGTTCGACCGGCGCGACGAGACCTGGGTGCTGCGTCCCACCGTCGCGGTGCGCGGCGACGTCATCTATCGCAACGACGCCGGCCAGCAGGTCCTGCGCATGAGCCCCGGCGGCGGAGTGACGGTCTATACGTCCCGCGCGCCGGGCGGATCGCCCGCCTCGCTCGTCGGACCGGCCGAGAACCTTTCCCTGCCCCTGCTCGGGCCGGCGCAGCTTTGGCAACTTATGGCGCGGCGAAGCGCCATGATCAGCGAGGCCACGGGACGGCTGATCTCGATCAATCTTGATGGGGAACGCTCCGAGGCGCTCTGCGTCGAGGCTCTTATCGTGACCACCGACGCCGTCATCCGCATGGCCCGTTCGCCATCGACCCGGCCCCACCTCAGCCGCCTGCGCACCATCGTGATCACCGAAGGCCGCCGATCAAGCGTCACCTTCGCCGGAGGCGTGCTGACGGTCGAGCTCGACCCGGATCAGGGAATGGCCGGGCGCCCGTCGTCGGCCCGCGTGATGCACGCTCTGATGACCGCGCCTTCCAGGCCGCAATAGCCCCGCCGACGCAGAACTAGCCGGCGAACCCGTCCTTCGCCGCCCGGCGAATGGCGAAGTCCGCCGCGTCGGTCGCGCGCAGGAAGGGATTGAAGGCCTTTTCGGCGCCGAGGGTCGTGGGGACGGTCGGCTGTCCCCTTTCCCGCGCCGCGAAGATTTCCGCCGCGCGAGCCTGCATTTCAGGCCGATCATCGAGGCTGAGGGCGAAACGGGCGTTGGAGGCCGTGTATTCGTGGGCGCACCAGATGATGGTCTCATCGGGCCAGGCGGCGAGGGTCTGGAGGCTGTCCCACATCTGCTCGGGCGTGCCTTCGAACAGGCGGCCGCAGCCCAGGGTGAACAGCACGTCGCCGACGAAGGCCAGGCTGTCCGAAGGCGCGTGATAGACGATGTGGCCCAGCGTGTGGCCCGGCGCGTCCGAGACCTCAAAGGCCGTCTCGCCCAGCAAGACGATGTCGCCGCCCCTGATCACCCGATCCAGCGGGGCGGCCTTGCGCACCTCTTCCGGACCGACGATTTCGCAGCCGGTCGCGGCCTTGAGCGCGGCGTTGCCCTGGGTGTGATCCGGGTGCCAGTGGGTGTTCAGGATGAGGTCCAGCCGCCCCCAGCCGGAGCGTTCCAGCTCGGCCAGAATGACGTCGGCGTCGGGCGTATCGACAGCGGCGACCATCCCGGTCGCGCCGTCGCGGACCAGAAAGCCGTAATTGTCGCTCAGGCAGGGGAAGAGGCGAACTTCGAGAGACATGCGACCATTCTGGCAGCCGCCCGTCCACGGGTCTATGCTGGAGCCATGCGGTGCAGCATCGAGGATCTGAGACTCTTCTACGGCGAGCCTGCCGGACGGCTGGCGCGTCGTCTGCTGGCGCGACGGCTTGAGGACGCCTGGGGCGAGGCGCCGAACGCGGATGTTCTGGGCATCGGCTATGCGACCCCGTGGCTGGACGCCTTCGTCGGCGCGCGCCGGACGGTGGCGGCCATGCCCGGCGGACAGGGCGTCGAGCTATGGCCGCAGGCGGGCAAGAACCGCACGGTGCTGGTGGACGACCGCCGCCTGCCCTTCGCCGCCGGCTCCTTTGACCGCATCCTTATGGTGCATGCGCTGGAAGAAGCGGATGACGCCCAGGCCCTGATGCTGGAGGCCGTGCGGGCGCTGGCGCCGACCGGGCGGATCATTCTGGTGGCGGCGGCGCGAGGCGGACTGTGGGCGCGCGCCGAGAACACGCCCTTCGGCCATGGCAGACCCTTCACCCGTCGCCAGCTGGAGCGGCTGGTGCGCGAGGCCGGACTGGAGCCGACCGCCTGGTCCCAGACCCTGTATGTGCCGCCGTGGGGGCCGCTGCTGCCGATGGCCGACGGGCTGGAACAGATCGGCAAGCATCTGATGCCCGGCGCGGCCGGTTTGATCCTGCTGGAAGCGACGCGGCAAGCCTACGCCCGCGCCCGTCCGGGCGGAGCGGTGGCGACGGCGCAGGTACTGACGCCCGCCTTGCAGCCTCAACCGGCCTCGCGCGCCCGTCGTGATCTGGTCGAACGGGCCAAACACCCCTAAAGGCGGGCCATGCAAAGACTGATCCTGATGCGCCACGCGGAGGCCGAGCGGGCGAGCGGTTCCGGCCGTGACCGCGACCGCGACCTGTCGGCGCGCGGACGCGCCGACGCCGCCGCCATGGGCCGGGCGCTGGCCGCGAAGGGCGTGCGTCCTGATCTGGCGCTGGTCTCGCCCGCCAGCCGCACGCAGCAGACCTGGGATCTGGTCCATGACGCCATGGGTGATGTCGAGGTGCGGGGCGACGAGCCCCTGTACAACGGCTCCGCCGACACCCTGCGCCGGGCCATCGAGGCGGTGGAGGACGAGGCCGGAACGCTGCTGGTGCTGGCGCACAATCCGGGCGTTCACCTGCTGGCCGTCGAGTATCTGGTCGAGAGCGCCGCCTCGCCGTCGATACTGGATCGGATGAGCGGCGGCTTCCCGCCGGGCTCCGCCGCGCTGTTCACGGTCGATGTGGCCGGACGCTGCACCTTCGAGGGCTACCTCCAGCCGCGGGACCTCGCCGGATGAGCGACATCGCCTACAAGCTGGTGGACCGCGACGAGTGGGAATTGGCCCGCCTGGATGGCGCCTATGCCGGTTCCGCCGTCGATCTGAAGGACGGCTACATCCACATGTCGAGCGGCGCCCAGTTGGCCGAAACGGCGCGCCGCCACTATGCGGGGCGCGGCGACCTGCTGCTGGTGGCGGTGGACCTGACGGTGCTGGGCGAATCGCTGAAATGGGAAGCGTCACGTGGTGGCGACCTGTTCCCGCATCTGTTCGCCCCCCTGCCCGTGAGCGCGGCGCGCGAGGAGCGCTCCCTTTCGGTCGATGCGGACGGCGTCATGCATTTCGACGATGGAGCCATCGGATGGGCCTGACCGACATCGGCGCGGCCCTGCTGCGGACCCTCGATCCGGAGACGGCGCACCAACTGGCGATCAAGGCCTTGCAGGTCACCCCCCTGCCCGCTCCGCCTACGGACGATCCGGTTCTGCGCGCGCGCGTGGGCCGACTGGACCTGCCGAACCCGGTGGGGCTTGCCGCTGGTCTGGACAAGAACGGCGAGGCCCTGCACGGCCTCGCCCGGCTGGGTTTCGGCTTCGTGGAGTGTGGCTCTGTCACCCCGCTGGCGCAGCCGGGCAATCCGAAGCCGCGTCTCTTCCGCCTGTATGAAGACCGGGCGATCATCAACCGGATGGGGTTCAACAACGCCGGGCTGGACGCCTTCGCCGGCCGTCTGTCGGGACGTCCGACGACGGCGGTGATCGGGGCCAATCTCGGCTCCAACAAGGACACCGAGGACAAGGCGGCGGACTATGTGAAAGGCCTGATCCGCCTGAAGGGACTGGCCGATTACGTCACCGTCAATGTCTCCTCGCCGAACACCCCGGGCCTGCGGGCCTTGCAGGGCCGCGCGGCGCTGGACGACCTTCTGGGCCGTCTGGCGGAGGCGCGAGGCGACGACCCGACGCCCGTTTTCCTGAAGATCGCGCCGGACCTGACCGCCGACGAGATCCGTATGATCGTCGAGGCCAGTCTGGATCACGGACTGGACGCCCTGATCGTGTCCAACACAACGCTGGACCGCCCGGAGAGCCTGCGCGCGCCGGATCGCGGCGAGGCCGGCGGCCTGTCGGGCGCACCGCTGAAGGCTCGCGCGCGGGATGCCTTGCGCGCCGCCGCCGACGCCTCGGCGGGACGCCTGCCGCTGATCGCGGTCGGGGGCATCGACAGCGGCGAGGAAGCCTGGGCGCGTATCCGGGCGGGCGCGTCTGCGATCCAGATCTATTCGGCGCTGATTTACGAGGGCCCCGGACTGGTTTCCCGCATCAAGCGCGAACTGGCCGAACGGCTGCGCGCCGAAGGGTTCTCCACTGTGTCCGAAGCGGTCGGAACCGCCCGTTGACGGAGCGTTAGGGCCAACGCGGCATGATCCCCGAACGGCGAAGACGCCATTTCCGGGGAGACGCATGGCGAACGCCAGTGCCGCCATCACGCCGATGACCGATCCGTGGGTCGTCGCCATTCACCAGCGCCGCAAGGCGCTGCTGCAGCGGCTCGGCATGGCCGCGGCCAGCGCCCTGGTCTTCAGCCCCCTGATCGGCTGGGAGCTGAGCGTCCTGTGGGTGATAGGCTATTTCGTGATCCAGGGCGTCGACCTGTGGACCTTTTCCCCCGTTCTGGCCGGTCGCGCGCAGAAGCTGACGGGGCTTCGCGCCCTGCTGGGCGACGTCATGCTGGTCCTGAACGCAAGCTATTTCGGCAGTCTTTCAGTTCCGCTGTGGCTGGTCGGCGGTCCGATGGGCGGCATCAGCGCGGCCATGCTGCTGTCGGCCGGCGCCATCTATTCGATGATCAATGCGCCGCGCTCGATGCGGGTGCTGCTCCTGACCGTCACGCCACAGTTCCTCTATCTGACCTCCATCCCCTTCTACATGGCCCTGTTCGGGGGCTCGACGGGCTTTGTTTCGGCCGCGGCGATCGCGGTAGGCGTCTTCATCACCTACTGCCTGTCGACCTGGAAGCGCATGAACGACGCCCGCACGGCCGAGAGCGCCGCCCGGATCGAAGCCGAACAGAAGCGGGTCGACGCCGTTCGCATCATGGAGGGCCGCAGCGCCTTCCTGGCCACGGTCGGCCATGACCTGCGCACCCCGATCAGCGCCATCCTGACCGGCGCGGCCGAGCTGGAGCGCGGCGCCGCCGACGGCGCCGCCCGCAGTCAGGCCCGACTGATCAACGACGCGGGCGCGATGATGAAGGCCCTGCTGGACGATCTGCTGGACCACGCCAAGCTCGAAGCCGGGCATATGACGGTGGACGCCGTGGACTTCGACCTGCGCGAACTGCTGAACCAGACCGTTCGCCTGTGGCGCGCCCCCGTGCGCGCCAAGGGCGTGAAGTTCCGCGTCGAAGGCGCGGCGACCATTCCGGCCGCGGTGCGCGGCGACCCGATGCGCCTACGCCAGGTTCTCAACAATCTGATCTCCAACGCCGTGAAGTTCACCTCGACCGGCGCCATCACGGTGCGGCTGCAAAGCTGGCTGGACGAGCCGGTCGGCCACGCCATCCTGATCGAAATATCTGACACCGGCCCGGGCATGAACGCCGCCCAGGTAGCGCGCCTGTTCACGCCGTTCGACCAGACCCAGGACGGCGTCAGCGCCCGTCACGGCGGCACGGGTCTGGGGCTGTCGATCAGCAAGCAACTGGCCGACCTGATGGGCGGCCGCCTGACCGCGCGCAGCCGTCCCGGCGAAGGCGCCCACTTCACCCTGGCCCTGCGCCTGCAACCCGGCGAGATGACCCAGGCCGTCACGCCCGGACTGGATCAGGAAAGCCGCGACGCCGTCGCCCGCGTTCTGTCTGATCGGGCTGCCGGCGCGGGGCCTGTCGCACTGACGCCCGCGCCCCGGCCTGCCCCGACGCCTGCCCCGGTGATGGAAGCCGCAGGGCCCGCGCCCGCCGTCGTCGAGGACGCCGTCGAAGACGAGGACGAGGGCCGCCCGATGCGGGTGCTGGTGGTCGATGACCACGACATCAACCGCCGCGCCATCCAGTTGATCCTGCAGCCGCTGGGCTGTGACATCGCCACCGCCGCGGACGGCATGGCGGCGCTGAAGATTTGCGAGCAGACCGCCTTCGATCTGATCTTCATGGACGTGCGGATGCCCGAACTGGACGGTCGCGAGACGACCCGACGCATTCGCGCCGGGAGCGGCCCGAACGCTCATGTCCCCGTTATCGCCGTCACCGCCGACACGGCGCCGGAAGACATCGCCGCCTGCACCGCGGCGGGCATGACCTATTTCGTGCCCAAGCCGATCACCCCGCCGATGCTGCTGGGCGCCATCACCCATGTGATGACCATGGCCGAGGATCAGACGGGCGTGGAAGACATGGAGACGGCGGTCGCCTGACCGCGCACCGCCGTCAGGAGGCGGTCGGGAAAGTCCGACGCCTTCATCGCGCACTCCCAGACCGTGACCACGCGCCATCCTGCGGCCTGAAGCGCCTGTGCATTGGTCAGGTCGCGGGCGCGATTGCGGTCGATCTTGGCGACCCAGTAGTTCGCGTTCGCCTTTGGTTGTCGCGCCCCGCGCGGGCAGTCGTGGCCGTGCCAGAAACAGCCGTGGACCAGGACGACGGTGCGCCGCCCCTTCATTACGATATCCGGTCGTCCGGGCAGTCCCGCGCCGCCCAGCCGGTAACCGATCCCGGCCGTGCGCAAAATGCGGCGCACGGCCAGTTCGGGCGAGGTGTCCTTCCCCTTCACGCGCCGCATAACGGCGCTGCGCTTTTCCGGAGTGAAGACGTCGGTCACAGCTGGACCGCGCTCATGCAGCGAGTGACCGCGTCACGAGCGATAGCGCCGGCTTAGAGCTGCGCCAGCAGGTGCTCGGCCGACGAGACCTTGAACTCGCCGCCCTGCTCGATGTTCAGCTGCTCGACGACGCCGTCCTTGACCAGCATCGAATAGCGCTGCGAGCGCTCGCCCATGCCGAAGCCCTTCGCGTCGAGCGAGAGGCCGATCTGGCGGGTGAAGTCGCCGTTGCCGTCGGCCAGCATCAGGATGTCGTCCTTGCCGATGCCCTGGCTGTCAGCCCAGGCGCCCATGACGAAGGCGTCGTTCACGGAGACGCAGGCGATGGTGTCCACGCCCTTCTCAGCCAGAGCTTCGCGATTGTCCTTGAAGCCCGGCAGGTGGCGGGCCGAGCAGGTCGGGGTGAAGGCGCCGGGCACGGCGAACAGGGCCACGGTCTTGCCGGCGAAGATGTCGTCCGTCGAAACCGGCTTGGGGCCGTCGTCGGTGGCGCGGGTCAGGTTGGCCGAGGGGATGCGGTCACCGATCTGAACGGTCATGGCAGGCTCCGAAAAAGGAATGTGAGGATCAAACTCCCGGACCAGATAGGCGTTGCCGAAGGTCCCGCCAACACCTGCGTCGCGGCGCATCCTTGCGTCACCCGGCCCGCGTACCGATGATAAGGGCATGGACGACTTCCAATCCCTCGTCGGACGGCTGCTGGTGGCCATGCCGGGCATCAATGACGACCGGTTCGAACATGCGGTGATCCTGGTCTGCGCCCACGGCCCGGACCATGCGATGGGCCTGCGGCTGGACCGCCCCGCGCCGGGCGTGGACCTGAAGGCGGTGCTGGAGAAGCTGGACACCCCCGCCCCTGACTCGGCCTCGAGCCGGAAGGTTCTGGTGGGCGGCCCGGTGGAGCGGGAGCGCGGTTTCGTGCTGCACACCGACGACTGGCTGATCGAGGACGCTTCCATGCCCTTCGGTGAAGGACTGGCGATGACCGGCACGCGCGAGGCGCTGGCGGCCATGGTCGATCCCTTCGAAGGGCCGCGGAAGTCGGTGCTGATGCTGGGCTACGCCGGATGGGGCGACGGCCAGTTGGAGGACGAACTGGTCGAGAATGTCTGGTTGACCGCCGACGCCGATCCGGCCCTGATCTTCGACACCGATTATGACAGCAAATGGAGCCGGGCGGTGGCGACGCTGGGCGTCGATCCCGGGCAACTGTCAGGACACGGCGGGCGAGCCTAGAGCCGCTCCCGGCACTGGACGATCATCCGGCGCTCACGATCTGAACGCGGCGCCCAGGCCAGCGCCGATCCCGTGAAATCGATGCGGCCCGCCCGGCCCCGGCTTTCGAGAGCCGCCACGCCACGCGTGGGATCACCATTCACCCGGCCGCACCACAGTCGGCTTCCCCTGTCAGCCCGACCATCGTCCCGCAGAAAGGCGCCGGTGTTGACCAGTTCGAGCTGATCCTCGGCGGAGAGATGTGCCCGTTCCCGGAGCACGGCCTCCACCCGGTTGCCGCCTTGATAGATCCACAGCAGAACCGGGGGCCCCAACAACGCGACTACGATCATCACGTACATCACCGCTCGTCCGACCGGACGCTCACGCCAGTAGTCTTCAGGGCTCACGCGGAGCGCGCCTTGATCGGCGCCGTGCCGTCGGCGAGGGACTCGTTCAGATAGACCTCGGCCTCCTGCGCGGGCAGGGCCTGGGCGTAGCCGAAGCCCTGTCCGTAGTGGCACTGGGCGTCGAGCAGGAGCTTGGCGAGGCTCGCGTTCTCGACGCCCTCGGCGACGACTTCCAGCGAAAGATCACGGCCCAGGTTGACGACCGATTTGACGATCTTGGCCGACCCCTCGTCCTTGTCCATCGTCAGAACGAAGTAGCGGTCGATTTTCAGCGTATCGAACGGCAGCCGGGCCAGATAGCTGAGCGAGGAGAAGCCGGTGCCGAAGTCGTCCAGCGCCAGCGAGGCGCCGACGTCGCGGAGCTTCTTCAGGGTCTCGGCGGCGCGGGTGGTGTCGCGCATGATGTCGCCTTCGGTCACTTCCAGCTTCAGCGCGCCCTTGGGCAGCCCGGCTTCGGAAATGATGCGTTCGACATCCTCGACCAGATTGGCCCGCTCGATCTCGCCGACCGACAGGTTGACGCTGCAGAACAGCTTGCCCGCCGACGGGTGCCGGGCCAGCCATTCGGCCAGCTGACGGGCCGAGGCGCGCATCATCAGCAGGCCCAGATCGTTCATCAGGCCCATCTCGTCGGCCAGACCCAGAAACTCGTCCGGTGGGACCATCCCGCGCTTGGGGTGACGCCAGCGGGCCAGGGCCTCGAACCCAGCCACCGCGCCGGTGTTGAGGTTCACGATGGGCTGGTAGAAGGGCTCGATCTCGCCGCGCACGAAGGCGTTGCGCAGGTCCGCCTCAAGCGCGAGGCGGGACAGGCTGTCGCTCTCCAGCGCACGGCCATAGGCGGCGATGCCGCCGCGACCGGCGGTCTTGGCCTGCTCCACCGCCAGTTCGACCCGGCGCAGCAGTTCGGCGGGATCAGCGGCGTCCGGCCCGCCCTCGACCGTCACGGCCCCGATGGAGACGGTCGGATAAATGTCGAAGCCCGCTACACGCAGGGGCTGCTCCAGCGCCTCGCGCAGGCGCTCGGAGGCCACCGAGGTCTCACGCGGAACGAGGATGGCGAACTCGTCCTCGCCGATGCGGGCGGCGTTCGAGCCATGCGGGAAGGCGGCGTTCAGGCGCGAGCCCAGCGCGGCCAGCACCAGATCAGCCCGCTCGTGGCCCAGGGCCTCGTTCAGGCGACGCAGGCGGTCGACGTCGGCCACCACCAGTTCGAACTCGCCGGATTGGGTCAGGGCCTCGCCCGCCCGGACAAGGAAGGTGCGGCGGTCCAGAAGGCCGGTCAGATTGTCCCGGTGGGAGGCGGCGAACTTGGTCTCCAGCGCCACGACACCGGCGGCGCGCAGGCCGTCCTCGAGCCAGACGCCACGCCAGATACAGGTTTCGGCGTCACGCATGCGCAGGCGAACGGCGACCTCGGTCCCCTCCTCCTGCGGCTTCAGAATCTTTTCGGCAAGGGCGCGATCCTGCGGAATGGCCACCGCGGTGAAGGCCGCGCCCGAGCATTCGGGGGCCAGCGGGCCAAGTCCGAGGGCGCGGGTGGCGCCGGTGAACCGCATCTGATCATCGGCGGGGGTCCAGATCCACAGGGCGGTGTCCGCCGCCGCCAACGCCTCAATGGCCGTCGTCGCATCCCAGGCCAGACTTCTGGAGCGAGTATTCACGCGCCGCGGTTCTCCGATGCACGGCGTCAGCCGGCGCGTCCAGTCCCGTCATTCACACGGCCGAACAGGAGATGATCTGCCCAAGCGCCGTTAATTTTGAGATAAGCCCGCGCCCGGCCTTCAAGCTCGAAACCCGCCTTTTCCAGCACGCGGCGGGAAGCGGCGTTGTGCGGAACGCAGGACGCCTCGACCCGGTGCAGCTTCAACTCGGTGAAGGCGTAGTCACTGATCGCCCGCACAGCCGCCGTCGCGAGTCCCTGGCCCGCGAACCGGCTGGCGATCCAGTAGCCGATGGTGCCGGTCTCGGCGACGCCGCGCCGGACGTTCGACAAGGTGATCGCGCCCACGAGCGTCCGCCCGTGATCGACGAAGATGAAGAAGGGCCAGGCGTTCCCGGCGTCGAGTTCGCGCTGGTAGATCGACAGCCGCCGACGGTAGGCCGCGCGGGTCAGATCGTCCTCGGGCCAGGTCGGCTCCCACGGCTGGAGGTATGCATAGGATTCCTGACGCAGCGCCGCCCAGGCTTCGTGGTCGGAGGCCCGGGGCGTGCGCAGGATGACGCCCTGGCCCTCCACGACCGGTCCGCCCGCGTCACTGATCCAGTCCAGAAGCGCCATGGGGCCAGAATAGTCCTGCGAGGATCAGCCGAACAGGGCGTCGCGGAAGGCCGCGCCCGCCGGAGCCGCCGCCTTCGGGCCCAGCACCGCCGTGGCGGCGAGACCAGGCGCCAGACAGGCCAGCGCGGCGGCGCGGACATCAGCGGCGCTCTGGAGCAGCACCCGATCGGCCATTGTCTGAGAAGCCAGCGGCGCGCCATAGATCAGCACCTGCGCCGCCGCCCGGTTGGCGCGCGACGCCGGGCTTTCGTCCGACATCCAAAGGCCGGCGTTCAGCACGGCCTTGGCGCGCGCAAGTTCAGCGGCGGTGGGGCCGTCCTTGGCCAGCGCCTTCAGTTCGGCCGCGCAGACCTGCGCCAGTTCGACCGCCCGGTCGGCCGAGGCGCCGGAGTAGATGCCGAGCACGCCGGCGTCCTCATAGGGCTCGTGCCAGGCGTCGACTGCGTAGGCGAGCCCCCGCTCCTCCCGAGCGCTCTGGAACAGGCGCGACGCCATCCCGCCGCCAAGGATTTCGGTCATCAGGCGGCTCGCCGGATAGAGCGGGTCCAAAGCCGACGGCGCGGGCAGTTCAAAGACGATGTTGGCCTGTTCGATCCGGCGGGTCAGGGCCGCGTCGCCGCCGGTGAACACGGGCACGGCGGGCGCCTCGGCCGGGGTCGCGACCTGATCTCCGAACCACAGCTCGGCAAGGGCCAGCAGCTCGGCCTCATCCACGGCGCCCGAGGCCGAAACCACCATGCGGTCCGGCGAGTACAGGCGCGCGCGCCACGCGGCGATGGTCGACCTGTCGATGGGCTTTAGGCTGGCGACCGAACCCAGGATGGGGCGACCGAGCGGCTGATTCGCGAAAGCCCGCGTCTGGGCCATTTCGAAGACGTGGTCGTCCGGGGTGTCGAAGGCCTCGGCGATCTCCTGCGCCACGACATCCTTCTCGCGGATGATCTCGGCGGGATCGAGGGTCGGGCGAAAGACAAGGTCCGACAGCACCTGCATGGCCAGCGGCAGCGAGCCCTTGAGCGCCCGGATCTCGAAGCTGGTGCGCTCATAGCCAGTGGCGGCGTTGATGGAGCCGCCCTCGGCCTCGACCCGCTCCACGATCTCGCGCGCGCCCATATCGCCGGCGCCCTTGAACACAAGATGCTCGAGACAATGCGACCAGCCGGAGGTCGCCTCGCTTTCCCACTTGGCCCCGCCCCTTACGGCGACGGTCAGGGCGAGGGTGCGCAGACCCGGCATCGGATCGCAGACGACGCGGACGCCGTTGGACAGGGTGTGGAGGGTGGTCAGGTGGAGATCTCTTCAGTCGTCGGGACGCTCATCCGGCGCCGAAGCAGCGCCACGTAGGTGCCCAGCAGGGCGATCGCCAGCCCGAACCAGGTCAGGGCATAGCCGAAATGATTGTTGGAGAAGGCCGCGGGCGGGGCCGAGGGCTGGAGGGCGGGCCAGTCGGGATTGGTCGATGTCAGGGCGTAGAGCGTCTCGGCCGCGACCGGACCGGCGACGTTCAGGGCGCGCGCCATGGCCGGCGTGTCGCGGGCATAGAACTGCCGGCCGCTGGACGGGGCCGCCATCGGGCCGGGCGGCGGCGTATGCCGGACCTCGACGGTCAGGGTGACAGGCGTATCGGACGCGGTCACCGGCGGACGGGCGGAAACGGTGTCGGGGACGAAGCCGCGATCGATCAGGAACGTCGGACCGGCAAGGTCAGGCCGACAGGCCGAAACGAGGCGCACGCCGATCTGCCCCTCCTGAACGGTCTGGAGCTCCACAAAGGGGGCCGAGGCCAGTCCGGCGCAGGTCAGGGTCGCGGAACGGAATTCCGGCGCCTGTGCGGCGAGCACGGCCGCCAGCGGTTGCGGCGGCTGGGCGGCGGCGGCTTCAGCCTCGGCGATCAGACCTTCCTTCCAGTGCAGGCGCTGGACCTGCCAGCTGCCCAGACCGCAGAGCAGGGCCAGGGCAACACCGGTGGCCAGCGTCAGGCCCCACGGGAACCGGGCGCGGGGTTCAGACATGGTCGTGTTGTCCGGCCTTGTTGCGCATCTGCAAGGCGATCATGACACCCTTGCCGGGTCGCATCAGTCCGATGGACAGCCCCGCCACCAGCGGCAGGGCGATCACCAGCAGAAGCCAGATGGGCGGGTTCCAGGCGATCATGGCGAACAGGGCGCTGAACACCACCAGTCCCCCGGCGATCTGCATGATGAAGATGGCCGCGCCGTCACCCGTGTTGAGGCGACTGTAGTCGAAGCCGCAAGCCTCGCAGCGGTCCACGACCTTCAGGAACCCCGCGTAGAGCGGTCCCTGCCCGCAGTTGGGGCAGCGGCAAAGCAGACCGGCGCGGATCGGGTCGATCCGCGCCGGCTTAAGTGGTTGCCCTGCAGGGCCTTCCGTCACCCGAAGACGACGTAGACGAAGGCGAACAGGAACAGCCAGACCACGTCCACGAAGTGCCAGTACCAGGCCGCCGCCTCGAAGCCGAAATGCTTCTGCGGGGTGAACTGGCCGGCCAGCAGACGCAGCAGGCAGACGATCAGGAACAGGGTGCCGATCAGGACGTGGAAACCGTGGAAGCCGGTCGCCATGAAGAAGATCGAACCATACAGGCCCGAGTTGATGGCCTCTTCGTTGAAGAAGAGGTTCTCGTGGATGATGTGGTGGTACTCGTAGGCCTGAACGGCGGTGAACAGCAGGCCGAGGGCGACGGTGATGGCCAGACCGATCTTGGTGGCCTTGCGGTCGCCTTGCGCCAGGGCGTGGTGCGCCCAGGTCACGGTGGTGCCCGACAGCAGCAGGATCAGGGTGTTCAGCAGCGGCAGTTGCCAGGCGTCCAAGGTTTCGATGCCCTTGGGCGGCCAGGTCGACCAGGCCTTGGCGGTGTCGGCCCACGCGCCGACTTCCGGGATGTGAGCGCGCGCTTCATTGAAGAGCGTCATCTCGAAGAACATCCAGAAGAAGCCGACGAAGAACATCACTTCCGAAGCGATGAACAGGATCATGCCGTATCGCAGACCCAGTTGGACGACCGGGGTGTGGTCACCCGCGCGGCTTTCCTTGACCACGTCCGCCCACCAGCAGGCGGCCGAGATCAGGACACCGGCCAGACCGGCGAAGAACAGCGCCTTGTCACCCTTGGCGAACAGGGCGCCCATAACCGTGCCGGCGGTCTCGGCGGGAACCAGACCCTTCATCCAGACGACGGCGCCGATCATCATGACCGTGACGGCGAACGAGGAGGCCAGCGGCCAGGGGCTCGGATTGACGAGGTGGTAGTCGTGGTGCGGTGTCGCGTGAGCGTCGGCCATCGGTGTCTCTTGGAACGGTCGAGAGTCGTATTGGGGCAGGCTATAGCGCCCGCTATCCAGCCGCGCCAGTGGCTTGCGCCACTGTTTGGGCGCCGTTTGCGGCCTGTTGGAACCGCGACGTCGGATAGAAGGTGTAGCTGAGGGTGATTTCGGTCACACCCCGGCTCTCCGCATCGGTCGCCATTTCAGGCGCGACGAAGTACTGAACCGGGAATTTGATGGTCTGGCCGGGCTGGATGATCTGCTCGTCGAAGCAGAAGCATTGCAGCTTCTGGAAGTAGGGACCGGCGCGCTCCGGGACCACGTTGTAGGCCGCCTTGGCGCTGATCGGCTCGTTCGAGGTGTTGGTCACGTCAAAGAAGGCCATGCCGGTTTCGCCGATTCGGACGCGCTGGCTGACCTGCTCGGCGCGGAACTGCATCGGCAGCTCACGGACATTGGTGTCGAAGCGAACCAGAACCGTCTGATCCAGCTGGACGTCCGGCGCCTTGTCCGCGCGGCTGACAGTGCCGTCGAAACCGGTCACCTGACAGAACATGCGATACAGCGGCACGGCGGCGAACGAGGCGCCGGTCATCCCCATCACGCCCAGCACGCAGGCGATGGCGACGGCGTTCCGGGACATCTTCATCGGGCGTATCCGACAGGCTCGCCGGCGGCGATGGCCGCGGTGCGGGCGTCGATATTGCGCTTCAGGTTCAGGATCGTCACGCCGAAGACGATCACCATGAAGGCGACCAGGGCGCCGGCGATGGCGAGGTTCCGCTTCTTGCGGGCGGTGAGTTCTTCGGGGGTGAGCTGGCGCATGGGTCTTACAGTCCCGGAGTGAAGCTCTCGACCAGCAGAGCGGCGAACAGGGCCATCAGGTACAGGATCGAGAAAGCGAACAGGTTGCGCGCCGGTTTGGCCTCGGCGCGGACGTCATACAATGCGGCCTCTCGCCCCACGGCCTCCGCCTTGTCCGGCTGGTCGCCCGCGCGTGACCGCCACAGCCGCAGCGTCAGGAACAGGAAGCCCGCGCCGCCGACGATGGAGACCACCTGATAGATGATCCCGCCCATGCCGGTGAAGCCGGGCGCGACCGCCGCGACGAGGAACACCAGGGTGTACAGGACGATCTGCAGACGGGTGCTTTTCGCGCCGCGCGCCACCGGCATCATCGGAATGCCCGCCTTGGCGTAGTCGCCCGCCGAATACAGGGCCAGGGCCCAGCTGTGCGGCGGCGTCCACAGGAAGATGATCAGGAACAGCACCCAGGCCTGCCAGGGCGCCTGGCCTGTGGCCGCAGCCCAGCCGATGACCGGCGGGAAGGCGCCGGCGGCGCCGCCGATGACGATGTTCTGGGGCGTCCGGCGCTTCAGCAGCAGGGTGTAGAAGACGGCGTAATACAGGATGGTCAGCAGCAGCAGGCCGCCCGCCAGCCAGTTGGTCGTCATGCCCAGCAGCATGACCGAGAAGACCGACAGGATGACGCCGAAGGCCATGGCGTCGTTCTTCTTCACCCGTCCGGCGGCGACCGGACGGCCGCGCGTCCGCCGCATCAGGGCGTCCGTCTCGCCTTCCAGAGCCATGTTCAACGCGCCCGCGGCTCCGGCGCCCACGGCGATGCACAGCACCGCGATGGCGGACGAAATCCAGTCCAGCGCGCCATCAGCCACGACCAGACCGACGACCGCGGTGAAGATCACGACCGACATCACGCGCGGCTTCAGCAGCTGGAAGAAGTCTTCCGGCTGGGCCGTGGAGATCGCGGGGTGGGCGGCGGGTTCGGTCATTCAGGCTTCTTAACGGTTGAGGGCCGCTCCTGTGCAGGAGCGGCCCCCGGTTACTGTCCGGCCAGGCCGGTCTTAATGCTCGTCGCTCTTGACCACCGGCAGCACGTTGAACTGGTGGTGCGGCGGAGGCGAGCTGAGCGTCCACTCCAGAGTCGTGGCGCCTTCGCCCCACGGATTGGCGACGCCCGGGCGACGACGGATCGCGGCTTCCAGCAGCATGATCAGGAAGACGGCGACGCCGATGATCGTGATCACATAGCCGACCGACGAGACGTGGTTCCACAGGGTGAACGCGTCCGGATAGTCGATGTAGCGGCGCGGCATGCCCTGCAGGCCGAGGAAGTGCTGCGGGAAGAACACGAGGTTCACGCCCACGAACATGATCCAGAAGTGCAGGCAGCCGAGGAACTCGTTGTACTTCACGCCGAACATCTTCTCGAACCAGTAGTAGAATCCGGCGAAGATGGCGAAGACTGCGCCCAGCGACAGCACGTAGTGGAAGTGCGCCACGACGTAGTAGGTGTCGTGCAGGCTGTAGTCGATGCCGGCGTTCGACAGGACCACGCCGGTCACGCCGCCGACGGTGAACAGGAAGATGAAGCCGATAGCCCACAGCATGGGGGTCTTGAAGGTGATCGACCCGCCCCACATCGTCGCGATCCACGAGAAGATCTTAACGCCCGTGGGCACCGCGATGATCATGGTCGCGGCCACGAAGTAGGCGCGCAGGTTCACCGACATGCCGACCGTGTACATGTGGTGCGCCCACACGATGAAGCCGATGAAGCCGATGGCGACCATGGCGTAGGCCATGGCGAGATAGCCGAAGACCGGCTTCTTCGAGAAGGTCGAGACAATGTGCGAGACGATGCCGAAGCCCGGCAGGATCAGAATGTACACCTCGGGGTGGCCGAAGAACCAGAACAGGTGCTGGAACATGACGGGGTCGCCGCCGCCGGCCGGGTTGAAGAACGAGGTGCCGAAGTTGCGGTCCGACAGCAGCATGGTGATGGCGCCGGCGAGGACCGGCAGCGACAGCAGCAGCAGGAAGGCGGTGATCAGCACGGCCCAGGCGAACAGCGGCATGCGGTGCAGGGTCATGCCCGGGGCGCGCATGTTGAAGATCGTGGTGATGAAGTTGATCGCGCCGAGGATCGACGAGGCGCCCGCGACGTGCAGCGAGAAGATCGCCAGATCCATCGCCGGCCCGGTGTGGCCCGAGGTCGAGAGCGGCGGATAGATCGTCCAGCCGCCGCCGAATCCCTTGCCCGGACCGCCGTCGACGAACATCGAGGCGCACAGCAGCACCCAGGCCGAAACCAGCAGCCAGAACGAGATGTTGTTCATGCGCGGGAAGGCCATGTCCGGCGCGCCGATCATGATTGGAACGAACCAGTTGCCGAAACCGCCGATCATGGCGGGCATGACCATGAAGAAGATCATGATCAGGGCGTGCGCCGTGACGGTGACGTTGTAGCCGTGCTTGGACGCCTCCACGAGGCCGAGCTGCTCGATGATGCCGCCCGGGACGAAATACTGGATGCCCGGGGCGGCCAGTTCGAGACGGATCAGGCCGGACAGGGCGCCGCCCACGATCCCCGCCATGATGGCGAAGATCAGGTACAGGGTCCCGATGTCCTTGTGGTTCGTCGACAGGAACCAGCGGGTGAAGAAGCCCGGCTTGTGGTCGTGATGACCGTCGTGATCGTGGGCGATGGTTTCGGCTGCGGTGGCCATGTCTTTGGGGCTCTCGCGGATCGTTACTGGGCGGCCGGGGCAGCGGCGGGAGCCGCGGCCGGGGCAGGCGTGGCCGCGGCAGGCGCGGGGGTGGTGGCGGCGTCCGCGGGAGCGGCGGCGTCAACGGCGGGGGCAGCGGCGGGAGCCGCGGCGCCTTCCGGCGCCTTCGGGGTCATCGAACCGCCCTTGGAGGCGACCCACGCTTCAAACTCGGCCTGGCTGACGACACGGATCTCGATCGGCATGAAGGCGTGGTCGACGCCGCACAGCTCCGAGCACTGGCCGTAGAAGGTGCCGACGCGGTCGGCGCGGAACCAGGTTTCGTTCAGACGGCCCGGGACGGCGTCGATCTTCAGACCGAACGCCGGAAGGGCGAAGGCGTGGATCACGTCGGCGGCGGTGACCTGAACGCGGATGGTCTTGCCGACCGGCACGACGATCGGTTCGTCCGCGGCCAGACGGTAGAGATCGTGCGGCATGCCGCGTTCCTTGATCTCTTCCTCGGACAGCATGTTCGAGACGTATTCGGTGATGCCCTGATCCGGGTACTCGTAGCCCCAGTTCCACTGGTTGCCGGTGGCCTTAACGGTCAGGTACGGCTCCGGCATGTTGTTGTAGGCGAACAGCAGGCGGAACGAGAACAGCGAGATACCGACGAGGATCAGGACCGGCAGAACCGTCCAGATCACCTCGATCAGGGTGTTGTGGCTCCACTTGGCGGGAACCGGGTTCGACTTCTTGTTGTAGCGAACGACGATCCAGATCAGCAGCGCAAGCACCAGCAGCACGATCAGGGTGATGATCGGCATCAGGATCCAGTCATGGAAGAAGTGCGCCTCAACCTTCAGCGGCGAGGCCGCCGGTTGCAGCGTGATACCGCCCGGGGTCGGCTGACCCATGCGGTCGCCTTCCGAAGCCAAGGCCGGCGTAGCGGCGAAAACGGCCAGGCTCAGGGCGGCGATACCACCACCGATCAGCGCCCGGGCCCGCGTGCCCATCCCCATGCGAGACATCCTCATAAAACCGTTTCGTCGCAATCATTTGCGAGTCAATCGCAAACAGTCGCCCCGAGCCTCAGGCCCGCGACGACACTTCGGGCGGTCCATATCGCCCCCTCCCTCACTTGCCAAGCGTTCCGACCCATCCGCGACGTTCGGGCGCCGGATTAAATCGCATCCATGTTTTGACAGCTACCTTGCAGCGCAAGATACCTTGCGATACCCCTTTGGCCATCACAGGAGACCTTGATGTGCCTGAAACCATAGACATCCAGCTAAAGAAGGGGGCCCTGACGCTGTGCGTTCTGGCCGTTCTGAACCGGCGCGAAAGTTACGCCTACGAGATCGCATCGACCCTGTCGGACGCGATCGGAATGGGTGAAGGAACCATCTATCCGCTGATGCGGCGGATGCAGGCCGACGGGCAGGTAGAGACCTATCTGGTCGAATCGCCCTCGGGACCTTCGCGCAAATACTATCGCCTGACCGACGCCGGACGCGCGGCCCTGGAGGCCCAACGCTCCGAATGGCGCGTCTTCGCCCAAGCGGTCGAAACCATTCTGGACGACACGGCGGCTCCCGCCGTCGTCACCAGCGAAGAGGGAGATGAACAATGACCCGCGCCGAATTCATGGCCCGGCTGAGACAGGGCCTCGTCGGCCTGCCGATGGCCACGGCCGCAGAGATCGCCGCCGACTACGACCTGCACTTCACCGACGGCCTCGCCGCCGGGCGCAGTGAAGCAGAGGTGGCCGAGGCGCTGGGCGACCCGGCCCGTCTGTCCCGCGAACTGCGTGCAGAAGCCGGCGCCCGTCGCTGGACGCAGGAGCAGAACCCTTCGAGCGCGGTCGGTGCGGTCCTCGGCCTGATCGGTCTGGGCGCGCTGGACATCATCATCCTGACCTTCCTCGTGACCCCGCTGTTCGGTTCCGTCATCGCCATGCTGATCGGCGGTGTCGGGATATTCATCTCGGGCGGCGTCTTCGCCGTCGTCGCGCCGTTCTTCGACGGACCCGGCGGCGTCGCGGCGGCCGTTCTGGGCGGAGTCGGCCTGATGGGGCTGGGTGTGTTCATGACCGGCCTGATGGTCATGGTGGTCAAGCTGCTGATCGACCTGACCGTCTGGTACGCCCGCCTGCACTACCGCGTGCTGAAACCGGCGCTCGGCGCCCAATCCGACAACCAGGCCTGAGGGAGGACCTGACATGATGCGCAATCTACTGGTCATCACCGGCATCGGCTTTCTGCTGTCGCTGCTCGGTCTCGGCGGCGCCGCCGCCCTGGTGGGCAATGACGTCCGCAAGCACGACTGGACATGGGTCGTCACCGACGACGGTCCCGGCGACTCCAGCTTCCGCTTCGAACGGGGGCAGGTTCAGCCCGACATCAGCAAGACCATCGCCTGGTCCGGCGGCGACAGCCTGTCGATCGACGTCCCCGGCGAGGTCTCCTACGTGCAGGGCGATCAGGCCGGCATCCAGATCACCGGCCCGAAGGACATCGTCGACAGCATCCGCTTCGCAGACGGTCGCCTGACCATGATCAGCGATGACCGCCAAGACCGTGGCTACATCCGCTGGTCGGGAAGCAGCATCCGGGTGTGGAGCGAGTCCGAGAACCTGCGGATCGTCGTCACCGCCCCCTCGGTGACCACTTTCGAGACGGGCGACAACGGCGTCCTGCGGGTGCGCGGCTATGACCAGCCGACGCTCATGGTCACGACCCAGGGCGAAGGCCGGATCAATGTCGAGGGCCGGACGGACAAGGCGACGGTAGCCGTGAACGGCGACGGGGACATCAACCTGTCCCGCCTGCTGCTGGACGAGGCGGCGGTTACGGTGACCGGCAGGGGCGACGTCAGCGTCGGACCGACCGCCCGCGCCGACATCGACATCTCGGGGCATGGCGACGTCACCCTGACGCGCAATCCCTCCCAGGTGAACCAGACCATCACCGGCTGGGGTGAAGTCGAGTTCGAGTAGCCATGGTGACGCGGGGACGGTCAGCCCCTAATTAGGGAGCATGACCGTCCTCGTTTCCCCGCCCGCCATCCTCGACAGCGCCGAGGTCGGCGCAGACGAAGCCCTCTCGATCCTTCAGGACGCCCTGACCGGAGCCGATGACGGCGAACTGTTTCTGGAGCGATCCGAGTCGGAGTCGCTCGTTTTCGACGACGGCCGTCTGAAGTCCGCGGCCTATGACGCGACCGAAGGCTTCGGCCTGCGCGTCGTCGCCGGCGAGACCGCCGGTTACGCCCACGCCAACGAGATCAGCGCCCCGGCCCTGCGCCGCGCCGCCGACAGCGCGGCCCTGGCCAAGTCGGGCCACGCCGGGATCGCCGCCGGGGCCCCGCAGGCGACCAATCGCAAACTCTATGACGAGGTCGATCCCCTCGCCTCCCCCGCCTTCTCCGACAAGATCGCCCTTTTGGCTGAGATCGACGCCTGGGCCCGCGCCCGCGATCCGCGCGTCGTACAGGTCTCGGCTTCACTGGTCGGCGAGCATCGCCAGATCGAGATCCTGCGCGGCGATGGCCGCCTGATGCGCGACATGCGCCCGCTGGTGCGCCTGAACGTCTCCGTCACCGTCGAGAAGGACGGCAAGCGCGAGAGCGCCTCGTCCGGCGCGGGCGGTCGCGCGGGCTTCGAGGCCTGGGTGGCTCCGGACCGCTGGCAGGCGCAGGTCGATGAGGCTCTGCGTCAGGCCCTGGTCAACCTGGAGGCCATCGACTGCCCGGCGGGCGAGATGGATGTGGTTCTGGGCGCCGGCTGGCCCGGCGTCCTGCTACACGAAGCCATCGGCCACGGCTTCGAAGGGGATTTTCACCGCAAGGGTTCGTCGGTCTTCACCGGCATGATGGGCAAGCGCGTGGCGGCCCCGGGCGTGACCGTGGTGGACGACGGATCCATCGCCGGTCGCCGGGGCTCCCTGACCATCGACGACGAGGGCACGCCGACCAACCGCACCGTCCTGATCGAGGACGGCATCATGGTCGGGCTGATGCACGACCGCCTTTCGGCGCGCCAGCTGAACACCAAGGCCACCGGCAACGGCCGCCGCCAGTCGTTCGCCCACATGCCCATGCCGCGCATGACCAACACCTTCATGGAAGGCGGCAAGGATTCGAAGGCCGACATGATCGCCAACACGAAGCGCGGCCTCTACGCCGCGAACTTCGGCGGCGGGCAGGTGGACATCACGAACGGCAAGTTCGTGTTCCAGTGCACGGAGGCCTATCTGATCGAGGACGGGAAGATCACCGCCCCGGTGCGCGGCGCGACCCTGATCGGCGACGGCGCCACGGCCCTGACGCAGGTTCAGATGATCGGCGACGACTTCGCGTTCGATCCGGGTGTCGGTGTGTGCGGCAAGGCCGGTCAGGGCGTACCGGTAGGCATCGGCCAACCTTCGCTGAAGATCGGCGGACTAACGGTGGGCGGGACAGCGGTCTAGGGATTAGGGATTAGGGATTGTCGGCGCCAAACGGGCGACCAACAGGTCTGAACCGAGACCTAATCCCCAATCCCTAGTCCCTAATCCCCGGCTTCACTTCCACTCCGGCCCGACGATCTCGAACCCGCGCGCCTTCAGGCTGTCCAGAACGCCGCCCTCCTCGGCCAGCAGACGGACCGGGGCGACGCCCATGGTGGTGCCGGGCGAGATCATCGCCGTCTCGACGGCGGCCGCCCATTGTTGGTGCAGTTGCGGCGCGATCTCCGGATCGCCCCACGGCCAGCAGACGTTCAGAGCCTGCTCAATGGGCGAGTTGACCACCTCCGGCACCCGGAAGGCGCGCCAGTCGATGGCGCGATCCCGCGAGGACTCCGGCCCGGCCTCGGCGGCGGCGATGGCGCGCTCGACGCAGGGAACGTGCACGGTCTGGGGCGCCGAGATCAGGCTCTCGACCATCTCATCCCCGCGCACGATGCCGACCGGCCGCATGTCTGTACGCGCGCGGCGGCCCGCCCGCCGAACCACGTCGATAGCGTCCTGCCCTTCCCGGCCCGCGCGGAAGCCGGCCTTGTCCTGCATCAGGTCGAGACCGAGCATGAGCAGGCTCTTGCGCCGCCAGTCCTGATCGCGGTCGCCCGCCATCAGGGCTTCCAGCCGCGCCTGATACTCCGGCGACAGATAGTCGGCGGTCGTCGTGTCGCCGGGCAATTGGCTGATGGTGCGCATGCGCCAGATGACCCGCAGCAGATCGCTGAAAGAGGCCCGCCCTTCCTGCGGCAGCAGGATCAAATCCGCCTTCGCGGCGGCTTCCTCCAGCGCATCCGGATGCCAGGTCACGTCGCGCGGAATGCTGCGGATGGAACCGACGAGGATCAGGGTCGTGTCGCCCCGCGTCACCGTCCACATCGGCGCGCCCGAGCGGCGGGCCAGCACCACGACCTCGTCGAGTTCGACGGCATCGTCCTGCGTGACCGGGGGCGCCGTCTGGGCGATGGCCGGCGAAGCGACCGGAGCGAGGGTCAGAAGGATCGATGCAACAACCGCGACGGACTTCATGATGCCACCCGTTAGACTTGATGAAAGACAGTATTGCGCAGACAAGATCAGAACACCAAAATGACAGCCCTGTAATGCTGTCTCCGATTTAATCCACCTGTCCGTGTTGTAACTGGAGACAGGCGGCTCATGCGGCCACACCTCTCGTCACATGACGAGGGGAGTTCCGCAATGACCAAGACCATTTTGATGGCGACCACGGCGCTGGTTCTGGGCGCCGGCGCGGCCGCCGCGCAGACGCCGCCCCCCGCACCGCAATCCGTCCAGGCCGAAGCCGGACAGCAGGGCGTGCTGGTGTTCACCCCGGACTTCTTCGCCGACCAGCGCCCGACCACCGCCCTGGACATGGTCAACCGGGTGCCGGGCTTCAGCGTCTCTGACGGTGACGGCAGCCGGGGCTTCGAGGGCTCGGTCGGCAACGTCCTGATCAACGGCTCACGGCCCGCCTCGAAGAACGACTCGGGCTCGAACGTTCTGGGCCGGACACTGGCAAGCAATGTCGAGCGGATCGAACTGATCCGCGGCGGCGCGCCCGGCATAGATATGCAGGGCTTCTCGGTCGTGGTGAATGTCGTCACCCGCAGCCAGGCCAGCCAGCAGACCATCGTCACCGGAAACGCCGTCCTGTTTGAAGGCGGTCAAGACGTCTATGGCGGCTCGGTCCAGTTCACCGCCCGCGACGGCGACCGGACGTGGGGCTTCACCCTGAGCGACGGCCTGTCGATGAGCGACTCCAACGGCACGGGTCCGGTCATCCGCCGCAACGGCGCGGGGACGATCATCCGCGACGAGGACTATTTCAACGACCAGAAGGGCGGCGGCCAGTCGGTCCGGGTCAACTACGCCAGCCCGTTCCTGGGCGGGAAGATCGACCTGACGGCGCGCTACGGCCTCAACGACTACGAAGGCATCAACCTGCAGACCTCGCCGACGGTCCGGCGCGAGAGCCTGTACGCCGAGGACGGCTCCAGCGGTGAGTTCGGCGCGGTCTACACCCGCCCGCTGAGCAGCCGGTTCAATCTGGAAACCCGCTTCATCCACGAGTTCAGCGACTTCGACGCCGTCTCGACCAACCGGACCCGTCTGTCGGGCGTGGACAGCCCCGAGCAGCGCTTCGAGTCTGACGGCAATGCGTCCGAGACCATCCTGCGCGGCCTGATCCGCTTCGAGCAGTCGGCGAAGCTGACGTGGGAGTTCGGCGGCGAGGTCGCCTACAACATGCTGGAGACCGAGCAGGCCTTCAGCATCGGCGGCGCGCCGGTCCCCCTGCCCTCGGCCTCGGTCAAGGTCGAGGAGACGCGGGGCGAAGTGTTCGGCAAGGGCACCTGGCGCGTGCGTGAAGATCTGATGATCGAAGGCGGCCTGCGGATGGAGGCCTCGACAATCACCCAATCCGGCGACGCCGATCAGGAGAAGAGCTTCTTCTTCCCCAAACCCCGTTTGCTGGCGACCTGGACGCCGATGCCAAACAACCAGTTCCGCCTGCGCTTCGAGCGTGAAGTGGGTCAGCTGGACTTCGGCGACTTCGCCGCCTCGGCCGATCTGGAGGATGAGAACGTCTTCGGCGGCAACATCGACCTGGAGCCCGAGCAACGCTGGATCAGCGAACTGATCTATGAGCGTCGCTTCCTGGGCGACGGCATCGTCAGCATCGGCCTGCGCCATGACGAGATCGTCGACGCCATCGACGTCATCCCGCTGGACGACGGCCTGTCGGCGGTCGGCAACATCGGCGACGGCACGCTGGACCAACTGGCCGTGAACGTTCTGGTGCCGATGGACTGGGCCGGTTTCACCGGCGGACGTCTGGGTTTCCGCAACACCTGGAACCAGACCGAAGTCACCGACCCGACCACCGGCGAAGCCCGGCCGATCTCGAACGTCCGCAGCACGCAGGCGACCTTCACTATCGCCCAGGACATCACGTCGTGGAAACTGCAGTGGGGCGGCGCCTGGATCCCCCTGCTGGGTCAGACCAGCTTCGACCCGGACCAGCGGTTCAGCTGGCGCGGGCGGGACTATTTCGAGGCCTGGGCCGAGTACAAGCCGACCCCGACCCTGTCGATCCGGGCCCAGATCAACATCTGGGACAATTTCGACCAGGAGCGCATCGCTTACGGTGATCGGGTCAGCCGGCCGGTCTCCTACATCGAAACGCGCGAGATCGACCCCCGCACCTTCTACCAGATCCGTCTGCGCAAGACGTTCTGACATCGGCTCCGGCCGCGCCCCTGAATGGCCGGAGCTGGACGGCGGCGGAGGTTCCCTTACCCTCCGCCGCCCCTTTTCGGTGATCGCGCCTGACTTTCCCGCTTGTAACTGGCGAAGGTCCGACGGTCCGGGCATAGGTCCCTCAAAACGGGGGGATTCACATGCGCAAGGCCATCTGGCTTGCGGGCGTCGCGGCGTCCGTTCTTGCAGTTCCGGCCATGGCTCAGGTCGCGCCTGCGAGCGTGGCCGAGGCGCCGCGCCCCGCCGGACCTGCCGGCGAAGCGCCCGAAGTGGATGCCGCCCAGCGCGGGGTGTTGATCTTTGAACCGGCCTTCTTCGCCGCCAGCCGACCCAACACCGCCTGGGACATGATCACCCGCCTGCCGGGCTTCTCGTTCAGCGGCGGCGACAGCGACACTCGCGGCCTGGCGGGCGCCTCCGGCAATGTGCTGATCGACGGACAGCTTCCCTCCAGCAAGACAGACGGACTGGGCAGCGTTCTGGGCCGTATCTCCGCCGCCTCGGTGGCGCGGATCGAACTGATCCGCGGCGGCGCGCCGGGCGTCGACATGCGCGGCCATCCGGTCGTCGCCAATGTGGTTCTGGTGCGCGCCGTGACGACCGGGCGGGTGCTGGAGACCAACGCCTACACCTATCCTGACGGCTACCTTGGTCCGACCCTGCTGTTCGGCTGGTCCCGCCGCGAGGGTGATGAGCAGATCGAGGCCGAGATCAGCGCCGCCAGCGACCGCACCGATGGTACAGGCCCCGGCTTCCGCCGCCGCTATGACTCGGCCGGAAACCTGACGCAGGACGCCGAACTGGACCGCTGGGACCGGTACAGGAACCTGCGCGCGACGGGCGCCTTGCAGCGGCGACTGGGTGGTGGACGGCTTCGGGTCAACGCGCTGCTGGGCCTGAGCGACAACGATGATCGACAAGCCGTTCGCATCCTTTCAGGCGTCGGCGCCGACAGCCGGAACGAGGAGAGCGAACAGTCGCTGGACGGCGAGCTCGGTGTGAACTGGGTTCGCGATCTGGGCCCGCGTTCGGCGCTCGAACTGACCGGACTGCAGCGGTACGAGACAGAGGAGTACGTCGGCGTTTCGACCGGGGGCGGCGACAACGAGACCTTCACCTCGGACGCCACGGCGGGCGAAAGCATCCTGCGCGGCGCCCTGCGCTTCCGTCCGACGGATCAGTGGGCGTTCGAAGGCGGCGGCGAGGCGGCGTGGAACGTCCTCGACAGCGCCACGACCTATGCCGAGAACAGCGTGCCCATTCCCCTGCCCTCGGCCTCGGTACGGGTCGAGGAGCTGCGCGGCGAGGTGTTCGGTCAGGCGACCTGGCGACCGTCGCCGGAGTTCACCGTGGAGGCCGGGCTGCGCATCGAGGCGTCGGAGATCAGCCAGACCGGCGACAGCAACACCAACAAGACCTTCACCTACGCCAAGCCCCGTCTGCAGGCGACCTGGACGCCCGGCGCGGGTCACCAGTTCCGCTTCCGGGTCGAGCGGGATGTGGGCCAACTGGACTTCGACGACTTCGTCGCCTCGGCGGACATAGACATCGGCGAAGTGGAAGCCGGCAACCCGGACCTGGCGCCCCAGCAGGAAACGGTGTTCGAGGCGCTGTACGAGCGCCGGTTCTGGAATGACGGCGTGTTCGACGCGACCCTCCAGCACGCCGAGATCGAGGATGTGGTCGATGTCATTCTGCTGGCCGGCGGCTTCGACGGCGTCGGCAATATCGGCGACGGAACCTCCGGCTTCTTCCGCCTGCGGGTCACACTGCCGTTCGACAAACTGGGGGTTCCCAACGCACGCCTGCACGTCCGCACGACCTGGGCGTGGAGTGAGGTCACCGACCCGGTCACCGGCGAAAACCGCCGCTTCCAGGGCAGTCAGGCCTTCGGTTGCGAGGTGAACTTCAATCACGATCTGAACGGCGGACGCTGGTCTTACGGCTTCGAGCATGGCTGCAATACGGACAAGGGCCGCACCTTCCGGGTTCGGGAAATCCGCGCCTCGCGTGAGGACCCGTTTGTGCTGATTTATGGCCAGTGGAAACCGCGCGACGACCTGACCCTGCGTGTCGATCTGGGTAACGCCACGGATCAGAAGCAGGGCTATGACCGCCTGCTCTACAGCGGCCCCCGCGACGTCGCCCCGATCAGCGGGCGTGAGGTCCGTCAGACCGAAGCCAGTCCCTGGCTGTATCTGCAGGTCCGTAAGACATTTTAGGGCGCTATCGCTCGCCGCGCGGCGGCTCGCTGCTTGAGCGCGGGTGGGGGGCACGGCCCGAAATGCGCTCAAGCAGCGAACGCCCGCGTCACGAGCGATTTCGCAAAGGAAGCGCGCTCAAGCAGCGAGCGACCGCGTCGCGAGCGATAGCGCCAAAAAAGAAAGGGCGGAGCCGCGACGCTCCGCCCTTTCCGTTTCCGTCCTGTTCAGGCGATCAGTGAATGCCCGCCATGCCCTTCTTGAGCAGCGGCGAGATGAGCAGCAGGAAGACCCCCACGCCGACGCCGGTCCAGCCGATGGTGCTGAAAATCGAGCCATAGGTCTGCAGCGCCAGAGCCGGGTTGGTGACAACGCCCGCGACGGTGTCGGTGGCGGTGGCGGCGGCGATCCAGCCGGCGACGATGTGCGCCACGGAGCTGGACAGGAACCACACGCCCATCATCAGACCAACCACGCGCGCCACCGACAGTTTGGTGATCATCGACAGGCCCACCGGCGAAAGGCAGAGCTCGCCGACAGTGTGCAGGAAGTAGGTCAGGAACAGGAAGAGCAGCGGAACGCGGAAGTCCACGTTGGCCGCATTGCCCGAAGCCCAGGCCAACAGCAGGAAGCCGGCGCCGACGAAGGCAAGGGCCGCCGCGAACTTCACCGGGGTCGACGGTTCACGGTTACGCTTGCCGAGCCAGACCCACAAGGCGGCGACGATCGGGCCGCCGATAACGATGATGCCCGGGTTGAACATCTGGGTGTAACCGGCGTTGAACCACGACGGCATCTGGGTCGATTGGTCAGCGAACAGGGTCAGCGAGGAGCCCGCCTGCTCGAACAGAGCCCAGAACAGGACCGAGAAGAAGATCAGGACCTGGGCGACCAGCATGCGCGAACGCTCTGCGCCCTTCAGGCCGAAGACCGTGAAGCCGACGACGCCGAGGAAGGTCAGGCCGGCGATCGGCAGCAGGATCGCCTGGATGATCTCGTGGCGCTGCATCAGCAGCCAGGTCGGGAAGACGGCGACGATGCCGGCGATCCAGAAGAAGGGCACCAGCGGCACGCCCAGGATCGAACGTCCCTGAACCGGAACCGGTGGTCCACCGCGACCTTCCAGCCACGACTGGCCGAAGATGAAAGTCAGCAGCCCGAGCAGCATGCCGATGCCCGCGAGGCCGAAGCCATAGGCCCAGCCATAGGTGAAACCGAGGTAGGAACACGCCGCGGTGGCGAGGAACGAACCCAGGTTGATGCCGACGTAAAAGATGGTGAAGCCACCGTCGCGACGCGGATCGTTCTGCTCATACAGGGCGCCGACGACGGTCGAGATATTGGCCTTCAGGAAGCCCACGCCGACGATGATCAGCGACAGGGCCAGGAAGAGCAGAGGCTCGCCGACTTTCAGGTCGCGGGTCTTTTCGGTCGAGTAGCTTCCGGCCGGAGTGAAGGCCGGCAGATCGCCCGCGGGCGTTCCGACCGCCGTCACGCCTTCCGGCGCGATGGTGACCTGCGTCCGTTCGGCGCCATTGACCGCGAAGATCTTGCGGTTCTGGTCACGGCCTTCGACCTGCAGTTCATAGACAGTGGAGCCGATGGTCAGGCGTTCCTTGCCGCCGGAGCCTTCGAACGCCATCGTGAAGTGGCCGGCCACCAGAAGCACGGCGCCGATGATGACCGCCTTGCGCGATCCGAGATACCGGTCGGCGATCATGCCGCCGATAACCGGCATCAGGTAAACCATGGCCGCGTAGGCCGCGTAGATGCCTTGGGCTTCTGCCGGGCCGAACAGGAAGTGCTGCGTCAGATAGAGGACCAGCAGGGCCCGCATACCGTAGTAGGAGAAGCGCTCCCACATCTCGGTGAAGAACAGAACCACCAGCCCGCGCGGATGTCCCAGAAACGTCTTGCGGGGCGAAGCGCTAAGCTCGCCCCCGGCGTCCGTCGTACTCAACGGCCAACTCCCATAATGCTTGCGCCCCACCTGACGCGATGGGCGCATAAGCAGCACGCGGAGCAACTGGCCACAAGGGTTAAGGGTAAATTGGTCGAAAGCGGCTTGTGCTGCGCCGTCGGTGCAGGATAGGCGCGAAACCTCTGAAGGCAGGCGAGACCTGAATGACCACGCGGCGCATGACCCTGATCGGAATGGGAGCGACATTCACCGTCGCCGCCTGCTCCCGCGCGCCCACGGAGCAGCGGAACGTCATCGCGGCCGGTCAGCCGGCGGCCGTGCTGATCTGGGCCGTGGCGCGGGGGCGACTGGCCGGGTGGCCACGAAGGCTCGACCCTGACTGCCTGACAGGACTGGCCGCCGGCGCGGCTGACCTGCCGGAACTGGGCGGGCTGTCAGGGCCGGGCCTGATGGCCACGACCTCGTCCCTGTCAGCGCTGCGCCCCCGTCTGATCCTCGACTATGGCGACACCGATCCCGATGTCGTGGCGAACGGACGGGCAGCGAGCGAGGCCTTGGGCGTGCCTTGGGCGATGATAGACGGCGCCCTGCACCTGATTCCCGCCGCCTTCCGTCAGGCCGGGCGACTGCTGGACGATCACGAGCGCGGCCAGTCGCTGGCCGAGGACGCAGAGCGGATCATCGCGGACTGGCGTCGTCACACGGCCGGGCCGAGCTTCTACTACGCCCGGGGCGCAGACGGACTGCAGACCGGATTCCGCGGCGCATTGGCCACGGAGGTCCTCGAAGGCGCCGGCTGGACCAATGTCGCCGTCGGAAGCAGCGGCGATGGCGTGGGCCGGGTGGCCTATGAACAGGTGATGGACTGGGACCCCGAGGTGCTGGTCACCCTGAGCGCCGACTTCGCGCGGGCCGTCCGCAACGATCCCCATTGGCGTCGCCGCCGGGATGGAAGCCGTCGCCGCCTGCTGCTGATGCCGGATCGGCCCTTCGGCTGGATCGACCGCCCGCCGTCGGTGAACCGCCTGCTGGGCTGCGCCTGGATGGCCCAGCCGAGCGACCGCGCCTCAACCCGGCTGGCGATGCTGAGCCGCCGCCTCTATGGCATGGCCCCGGCGGAAATCCTGATGCCGAAGTGGCTGATCTGACGCGCGGCGAGGCGCGCGCTTGAGTTCACGGCTCCGCTGGTCGAGGTTGCGGCCATGAACCGTCTCCGTATCGCCCTCGCGACCGCCTTCGCCCTGATCGCCGCGCCCGCCTTTGCCCAGGAGCCGCCCCGCTGGTCTTTCGCCATTCACGGCGGCGCCGGTGTGATCGAGCGAGACAGCCTGACGCCCGAACAGGACGCCGCCTATCGCGCCGCCCTGCACCGTGCGCTGGAGGTCGGGCAGGCCATCCTGTCCAGCGGCGGCTCGGCCATGGACGCGGTGCAGGCCGCGATCCAGATCATGGAGGACGACCCGCTGTTCAACGCCGGACGCGGCGCCGTCTTCACCGCCGAGGGCCGCAACGAGCTGGACGCGGCGATCATGGACGGCTCCACCCTGAGCGCCGGTTCGGTCGCGGGCCTGACCACCACCCGCCATCCCATCGCCGCCGCGCGAGCTGTGATGGAGCAGTCACCGCACGTCATGCTGATCGGACCCGGCGCAGACAGCTTCGCCGCCTCGGTCGGGCTGGAGCAGGTGGATCCCGGCTTCTTCTTCACCGAGCGCCGCTGGCAGGGGCTGGAGCGCGAGCTGCGCCGACTGAACCTGCCCATCCCGCCGCGTCCCGCGGGCGCCGCGCCGGGTGCCATGGCCGACCTGCCTGCCCCCCCGTTGAACGAGCGCAAATTCGGCACCGTAGGCGCGGTCGCGCTGGATCAGGAAGGCCGTCTGGCGGCGGGCACCTCCACCGGCGGCATGACCGCCAAACAGTGGGGGCGCGTCGGCGACGTGCCGGTCATCGGCGCCGGCACCTATGCCTCCAACGCCGACGGCTGCGCCGTCTCGGCGACGGGCTCGGGCGAGTATTTCATCCGGGCGACGGTGGCGCGGGATATCTGTGCGCGGGTCGGGCTTGAGTTCCGCATGACCGAGGAACAACACACCGACCGTGACAGGGCTCTGATCGCGCTTTCGACCTGCAACTCCGAAGCATGCACCGACCTCGGCTTTATTCCGCAGTTGTACTCTGCCGCTAACGCCGAGATCGCCGAAGTCGGCGCGCTTGGCGGGGAAGGCGGGGTCATTGTGCTCGGCGCCGGTGGCGAACCTGTGTTCGCCATGAACACCTCGGGCATGTATCGGGGCTCCGTCTCCAGCGGTACGCGCGCTCAGGTCGCCATCTACGGCGACGAAGAGCTCCGCCGGTGACCGCCGCCGTCGACCTGACTGAAAAGTTCGCCGCCTTCTCCGACCACTGGCGCCCCCGCATCGCGGCGCAGTTGAACGGGCAGGACGTGCGGCTGGTGAAGGTGCAGGGCGTCTTCCCTTGGCACAGCCATGCCGACGCCGACGAGATGTTCCTCGTCTGGAAGGGCCGGTTCCGGGTCGAATTTCGCGACCGGATCGTAAGCCTCGATCCCGGCCAGTTCATCGTCGTCCCGCGCGGGATCGAGCATCGCACAGCCGCCGATGAGGAGGCCGAGGTGATCATCTTCGAACCGTCCGAGGTCATCAACACCGGCGACGCCCCGCCATCCGAGTTCACCGCGCCTTCCGGACAGACCGTATGACTTCCGACACCACCGGCCCCGTCCGATTTCCGCCGCCGCTGATCTATGTCGCCTTCCTGTTCGCGGGCTGGGGACTGGGCGCGCTGGTCGATGAACCGGCGTTGGGCCTGAGCACCGAGATTCGGCGAGGCGGCGCCTTCGCCCTGATCATAGTCGGCCTGCTGATCGAGATGGCCGCCCTGAGCCGGTTCCGCCGTCTGGGCACGCCGCCCGAGCCGTGGAAGGCCACGACCGCCCTCGCCACCGACGGCCTGTACGCCTTCAGCCGCAACCCGATCTATCTGGGCTTCGCCCTGATCTACCTCGGCTTCGCCGCCGCAATGGACAGCTGGGTCGCACTGGCGATGATCCTGCCCTGCATGGTCGTGATCGACCGCTTTGTGGTCCTGCGCGAGGAGGCCTATTTGTCCGCCAAATTCGGCGCCGCCTGGGACGCCTATCGATCAAAGGTGCGCCGGTGGCTGTAAAAGACGACGAACTGTCCGAGATGGCCATCGAGGAGCTGGACGCCGCCTGCGCCCTGCCCTGGCCGGACATGAAGGCCGTCACCCCGTGGGGCGACACCTATGAGGGCGTCGCGCCGTCGGGCCGCGACGTCGAGGTCGAGCGCCGATACCTGTGGGCCCATCAGCCCGAAGGCGCCATCGCCGTCGAGGTCGAGGTGCGCCTGATCGGCGGTCGCGAGGGGGCCGAGGCCAAGGCCCTGATCCACCCGCCGGGCTGAGCCTGCGCGGTATCCACAAAGCCGTTAACCTTTTCCCGTTGCCAAGCGGAGCCGGGCGCGCAGAATGATGTTCGATCATTCTGCGGGAGCCTTCATGTCCTACGGTGCAGACTTCCCGGCGGCTGATCCGGCCGGCGCCCCGCTGGACGCGCCAATCCTGATCGGCGCCGACCCGGTGCTATGGGGCGCGTTGATTTTGCTGTTGCTGGCCGCGGGATTGCTGGGCTGGTTCCTGCGCGGACAGTCGATGCCCAGGACCGGCGACGCCTCCGAAGCGATCTGGAAGGCCGTCAACGGCGCCGCCAAGGACGCCATGACGGCTGACGACAACGCCCTGAAGGGCAAGGCCGAACACCTCGCAAAGGTGATCCGGAGCCGTCTCGGCGGGGTTCTGGCGATCGCAGGCGGCAGGGGCGGGCTCGTCGCGGGACTGGGCGCGCTCGACAAGGCGATCGCGGGCAAACATCCGGAGAAAAAGGAAGAACCCCACAAGCCCGCCCACGACGACCATGGCAAAGGTCACGACGAAAAGGCCTCAGATCACGACCACAAGGCTGAAGGCCACGGCCATGATCACACCACCGGCGCGACAACCACCGCCGCCGCGGCCAACATCGTCATCAACGTCGCGCCCTCGGCTCCGGGCAAACCCGAGAAACCCGACCACGGCGGACACCCGCCCCATCCGCCCGCTCCTCCCAAGGACATGACCGGCCGCGAACAGACCGACGCCCTGCGTCTGGCCGTCGCGGCCTTCAATGAGCACTGGAGGGACGCGAGCGCCCGCAAGGGCGAGCTGCGGCAAGCTCTGGCCGAACTGTCCGGCGACAGCCACGGCCCGCGTCTCAGCCACGACTGATCCGCCACTGACACGGCGCCCGGTTTCCCCCCGCGAGGAAACCGGCTAGGCCTGCGGCATGAAACTCGCCTCGCTCAAGCATGGCCGTGACGGCCGCCTCGTCGTCGTCTCCAGCGATCTCGCCTGGTTCACCGACGCCTTCCTGATCGCCCCCACGCTGCAAGCCGCGCTGGATGACTGGGACCGGGTCGAGCCCGACCTGCGCGCCCTGGCCGAAAGCCTTGAGCACGGCGGCGTGCCGCGCGGCCGCTTCCACGAGCGCGACGCCGCCAGCCCCCTGCCCCGTGCCTATCAGTGGGCTGACGGCTCGGCCTATGTGAACCACGTCGAACTGGTCCGTAAGGCGCGCGGCGCCGAGATGCCCGAGAGCTTCTGGACCGATCCCCTGATGTACCAGGGCGGCTCGGACGGCTTCCTGAACCCGCGCGATCCGATCCCGCTGGCCGACGAAAGCTGGGGCTGTGATCTTGAAGCCGAAATCGTCGTCGTGACCGGCGATGTGCCGCAGGGCGTGACCCGCGAAGAGGCCCTGACGCACATCCGTCTGGTCGGCCTCGTGAACGATGTCAGCCTGCGCAACCTGATCCCCGCCGAACTCGGCAAGGGCTTCGGCTTCGTCCAGTCCAAACCCGCCAGCGCCCTGTCGCCCGTTTTCGTGACGCCCGAGGCGCTGGGCGACCGCTGGCGGGACGGCAAGCTGCACGGAACCCTGTCGGTCCAGTTGAACGGCGAGGACTTCGGCAAGGCCGACGCCGGGGTCGACATGACCTTCGACTTCGGGACCCTGATCGCCCACCTGGCCAGGACCCGCGCCCTTTGCGCCGGCACCGTCATCGGCTCGGGCACCGTGTCGAACCGTGACGCAGACGGCGGTCCCGGCAAGCCGGTAGCCGAGGGCGGTCTAGGCTACAGCTGCATCGCCGAGGTCCGAACGGTGGAGACGATCCTGCGCGGCAAGCCGGAAACCGGGTTCCTGAAGCACGGCGACACCGTCCGCATCGAGATGCTGGACGAGAAGCATCACTCCATCTTCGGCGCTATCGAACAGACGGTCGGCCCGGTCGCCGGCTAGCCGCTTTACCGATGCGTCGTTCGGCGTAATCTCCGCCCGCCCACGCTGATCGACGGCGATGGGCGGGGGACATTTCAGTGACGCCAGAACAACTCATCCCGCTGATCGTGATCGCGGCTGTTATCCCGGTTGTCCTGCTGCGTAACCGCCGACCGAGGACGCTGCGCCCGCAGTTCCTCTGGGTTTCGCCACTGATCGTCGTCCTCGCCATCGGCGCCGGTCTGTGGGGCATCAGCGCCAGCGGCGGGCACGCCCTGCCGGTGGACCCGATCTCGCTGCTGATCATCGCCATCGGCATCGGCCTGGGCGCCGCCTTCGGTTGGCAGCGCGGCAGGATGACCACCATCCACAAGGAGCCGGACGGCGCCCTGAAGGCCCAGGCTTCGCCCATCGGCCTGATCATCATTATCGCCGTCATGGTCGCCCGAAAGGCGCTGGAGCCCTGGCTGGAAGCCCATGCCGCGGAATGGCACGTCAACCCGCTGGCGATCATCGAGGCCTTCATGCTGTTCGCCGCAGCCATGGTCGTGACCCAGCGCATCGAGATGTTCATCCGCGCCCGCAACATCCAGCACGGCGGCACGGACGCCCACGTCGAGGTCGAGGCCTGATCCCATGCGCCGTTTCGCCGCCGCCGCAATCGCCCTGGCCATCGCGACGCCTGGCTCCGTCCGCCGATGGAACCGCGCGCCGCGGACGCTTGCCGCGCTTCAGCGCGCCGACCTGACCACAAACCCAAGACACTCTCTGGCGCGGTCGTTGAAATGCGCCCCGGCGCGCGCTAGGAGCACTGCACCCTTGTCCGTGCGGGCGTGGTGAAACTGGTAGACGCGCCGGACTCAAAATCCGGTTCCGCAAGGAGTGTCGGTTCGAGCCCGACCGCCCGCACCATCAGCGCAAGCCCGGCTTCGGCCGGGCTTTTGCTTTTCAGGCGATGGTTTCGCCGGGCACATAGACCCAGCCTTCCATCAGGCGGCGCGCGCTGCGGCTCATGATGGCGCGGGTGACGGTCCATTCGCCGTCCCGCTGCACCGCCTCGGCGCCGACGCGCAGGGTTCCGGACGGGTGGCCGAAGCGCACAGCCTTCCGCCCACCGCCGCCCGCCGCCAGATTGACGAGAGTGCCGGGCACAGCCGCCGCCGCGCCGATGGCCACCGCCGCCGTGCCCATCATGGCATGGTGCAGCTTGCCCATCGACAGGGCGCGGACCAGCAGGTCCACCTCGCCCGCCGCGATCGTCTTGCCGCTCGAGGAAACATAGCCCTTCGGCGGGGAGACGAAGGCGATCTTCGGGGTGTGCTGGCGCTTCGCCGCGCCTTCCAGCGTCTCGATCAGCCCCATGCGCAGGGCGCCGATGGCCCGCAGCGCCTCGAACCGCGCGAGGATCGCCGGATCGCCGTTGATCGCGTCCTGCAACTCGGTCCCGGCGAAGCCCAGGTCTGCGGCGTTGACGAAGATGGTCGGGATACCCGCGTTGATCAGGGTCACGGTCAGCTTGCCGCCCGCGACCAGCGCCTCGGGCACATCCAATTCATCGACCAGATTGCCGGTCGGGAACATGGCGCCGCCCCCACCGTCACTGGCCTCGCCCTCGTCGGCGGGATCGAGGAACTCCAGGACGATCTCAGCGGCGGGGAAGGTCACGCCGTCCAGTTCGAAGTCGCCGGTCTCCTGAACCGCGCCGCCGCTGACCGGAACGTGGGCGATAATGGTCTTGCCGATATTGGCCTGCCAGATGCGCACCTCGCGCACACCATCCTGTCCGGCATCGACATAGCCGGCATGGATGGCGAAGGCGCCTGCCGCGGTCGACAGGTTCCCGCAGTTGCCCGACCAGTCGACGAAGTCCGTGTCGATCGAGACCTGTCCGTACAGATAATCGACGTCGTGACCGGGCCGGTCACTCGGCGAGATGATCACGCACTTGCTGGTGCTCGACGTCGCCCCGCCCATGCCGTCGATCTGCTTGGCATAGGGGTCCGGACTGCCGATCACGCGCTGGAACAGCCGGTCCCGTGCAGGACCGGGGATCCGGCAGGGCTCGGGCAGGTCTTCCAGACGGAAGAAGACACCCTTGGACGTCCCGCCGCGCATGTAGGTGGCGGGGATGCGAACTTGCGGACCGTGCGACATCAGGCGGCGGCCTCCGAGTCGAGGAAGTCCTGGGCGAAGCGTTGAAGCACCCCGCCGGCCTCGTAGATCGAGACCTCCTCGGCAGTGTCGAGGCGGCATTTCACCGGCACGGTCTCTTCCGAACCGTCGGCGCGGTGGATGACCAGCGTCAGTTCGGCGCCCGGCGCGGGCGTCCCGATGACGTCATAGGTCTCGGTCCCATCCAGCTTCAGCCCCAGACGGGTCACACCGTTGATGAACTCCAGCGGCATCACGCCCATGCCGATCAGATTGGTGCGGTGGATGCGCTCGAAGCCCTCGGCGACGATGGCCTCGACCCCCGCCAGACGCACGCCCTTGGCGGCCCAGTCGCGCGACGAGCCCTGCCCATAGTCCGCGCCGGCGATGATGATCAGCGGCTGGCGGCGCCCCAGATAGGTCTCGATCGCTTCCCACATGCGGACGACTTCGCCATCGGGTTCCAGCCGGGCCAGCGAACCCTTCTTCACAGCCCCGTCGACCACGGCCATTTCGTTGACCAGCTGGGGGTTGGCGAAGGTCGCGCGCATGGCGGTCAGGTGGTCGCCCCGGTGGGTGGCGTAGGAGTTGTAGTCCTCCTCCGGCACGCCCATCGAAGTCAGGTACTCGCCCGCCGCCGAAGTCGGCAGGATGGCGTTCGACGGCGACAGGTGATCGGTCGTGATGTTGTCCGGCAGGATGGCCAGAGGACGCATGCCCTTCAGCGTGCGCGGGCTGGCGGCCAAGGCGCCGAGACCCTCCGTATCCCAGTAGGGCGGACGGCGGATGTAGGTCGATTGCGGACGCCAGT
Source organism: Brevundimonas sp. M20 (assembly GCF_006547065.1). NCBI lineage: Bacteria > Pseudomonadati > Pseudomonadota > Alphaproteobacteria > Caulobacterales > Caulobacteraceae > Brevundimonas > Brevundimonas sp. M20. The sequence continues at coordinate 2,841,165 of NZ_CP041243.1, forward strand.
CGTACAGGGGGCTGACCGGCGCGCCGCCGTGGGTCCGGCGGGCGAACATCGGCTCATAGACGTTGCGGAACTGCTCCGGCTTCACGTGTTCGCCGACGATGGCGTCGATCTCGGCATCCGTTGGCCAAAGGTCCTTCAGGCGGATTTCCGAACCGTCCGGCGCGACGCCCAGCACGTCCCGCTCGATATCGAAACGCACGGTCCCGGCGATGGCGTAGGCGACCACCAGCGGCGGCGAAGCGAGGAAGGCCTGTTTCGCATAGGGATGGATGCGGCCATCGAAGTTGCGGTTCCCGGACAGGACGGCGGTTGTGTAGAGATCGCGATCCACGATCTCCTTCTGGATCACCGGGTCCAGCGCGCCGCTCATGCCGTTGCAGGTGGTGCAGGCGAAGCCGACGATGCCGAAGCCCAGCGCTTCCAGCTCGGACAGCAGGCCCGCCTCTTCGAGATACAGCTTCGCGACCTTGGAGCCGGGGGCGAACGACGTCTTCACCCACGGCTTCCGATCCAGGCCCAAAGCCCGCGCCTTCTTCGCCACCAGACCGGCGGCCACGACGTTGCGCGGGTTGGAGGTGTTGGTGCAGCTGGTGATGGCGGCGATGATCACGCCGCCGTCCGGGATCAGGCCCTCGCGCTCCTCGGCGCGCGCGCCTTCCAGATCGACGGCCACGCCACGCTCGTGCAGGGCCGAGGTCGGCAGGCGGCGATGGGGGTTCGACGGCCCGGCCAGATTGCGCTCGACCGTCGACAGGTCGAACTCCAGCACCCGCTCGTATTCGGCGCTCTTCAGGGCATCAGCCCACAGGCCGGTCGTCTTCGCATAGGTCTCGACGAGAGCGATCTGTTCGGGCTCCCGGCCGGTCAGGCGCAGGTAATCAATGGTCTGTTGATCGATGTAGAACATCGCCGCCGTCGCCCCGTATTCCGGGCACATGTTGGAGATGGTCGCGCGGTCGCCGATGGTCAGGCTGTCCGCGCCCTGGCCGAAGAACTCCAGCCAGGCGCCGACGACCCTCTCCTTGCGCAGGAACTCGGTCAGGGCCAGCACAATGTCAGTGGCGGTGATGCCTTCAGGACGACGCCCCGTAAGCTTCACGCCCACGATATCGGGCAGACGCATCATCGACGGACGGCCCAGCATGACGGTCTCGGCCTCCAGCCCGCCGACGCCGATGGCGATGACGCCCAGCGCATCCACGTGCGGTGTGTGGCTGTCGGTGCCGACACAGGTGTCGGGGAAGGCCACGCCGTCACGCGCCTGAATGACCGGGCTCATCTTCTCCAGATTGATCTGGTGCATGATGCCGTTGCCGGCCGGGATGACGTCCACGTTCTCGAAGGCGCGCTTGGTCCATTCGATGAAGTGGAAGCGGTCCTCGTTGCGGCGATCCTCGATGGCGCGGTTCTTGGCGAAGGCCTCGGGATCGAAGCCGGGCGCCTCGACGGCCAGCGAGTGGTCGACGATCAACTGGGTCGGCACCACCGGATTGATTTTGGCGGGGTCACCGCCCTGATCGGCGATGGCGTCACGCAGACCGGCCAGATCGACCAGCGCCGTCTGGCCCAGAATGTCGTGGCAGACCACGCGGGCGGGATACCAGGGAAAGTCCAGATCTCGCTTGCGCTCGACGATCTGCGTCAGGGCGGCGGTCAGCGAAGCGGGGTTGCAGCGACGCACCAGTTGCTCGGCCAGAATGCGCGAAACATACGGCAGGCCGTCATAGCTCCCGGGCCGGATCGCCTCGACCGCCGCGCGGGTGTCGAAATAGTCCAGCGCCGTACCCGGCAGCGGCTTGCGGAAGGCGGTATTCATGGCAGCACTCTCGTCCCGTCGTCTGGCCACGATCATACCGACCGGCAGCGCCGAAGCGCGTTCGTCCCTGCCGTTTTGCGTTCCCGTGGCCATTTGGCTCTGTTTTGCCAAGTGGTAGCACGCCCCGACCACGCAAGTCGCGCCCGAAGCAGATTCACCCTTCACCCGGCGCGGAATTCCGCTATTTCGTGCCCATCAATCAGGGCGGACGCGCGATCAACGGGCGCCGCCGCGTGCAGGCTCGGCCCGCGCTCCCCTCCGGGACGCCAGAACGCCGCGACGCGCTGTACTGGACCAGTGAGGAAATCGATGACCGACGCCGCCGCCCCCGCGTTCAAGCCCAAGAAGTCCGTCGCCCTGTCCGGCGTCACCGCGGGCAACACCGCCCTGTGCACCGTCGGCAAGACCGGCAATGACCTGCACTACCGCGGCTATGACATTCTGGATTTCGCGGAAGGCGCCGAGTTCGAGGAAATCGCCCACCTGCTGATCCACGGCACGCTGCCGAACGCGGCCGAGCTGAAGGCCTACAAGGCCAAGCTGAAGGCCCTGCGCGGCCTGCCCGCCGCCGTCATGGACGCGCTGGAATGCCTTCCCGCCGCCGCCCATCCGATGGATGTGATGCGCACCGGCGTCTCGGCCCTGGGCTGCGTCCTGCCGGAAGCCCATGACCACAACCACCCCGGCGCCCGCGACATCGCCGACCGCCTGATGGCCTCGCTGGGCTCGATGCTGCTCTACTGGCACCACTTCAGCCAGAACGGCCGCCGCATCGAGGTCGAGACCGACGACGAGACCATCGGCGGCCACTTCCTGCACCTGCTGCACGGCAAGGAGCCGTCCGAGAGCTGGGTGCGGGCCATGCACACCTCGCTGATCCTGTACGCCGAGCACGAGTTCAACGCCTCGACCTTCACCGCGCGCGTCATCGCCGGCACCGGGTCGGACATGTTCTCGGCCGTCGCCGGCGCCATCGGCGCCCTGCGCGGGCCCAAGCACGGCGGCGCCAATGAGGTCGCCTTCGAAATCCAGAAGCGCTACGCCAACCCGGACGAGGCCGAGGCCGACATCCGTCGCCGCATGGACGCCAAGGAAGTCATCATCGGCTTCGGCCACCCGGTCTATACGATCTCGGACCCGCGCAACGTCGTCATCAAGCGCGTCGCCAAACAGCTGTCCGACGAGGCCGGCTCGACCAAGATGTACGACATCGCCGAACGCATCGAGAGCGTCATGATGGACGCCAAGAAGATGTTCCCGAACCTCGATTGGTTCTCGGCCGTCAGCTACCACATGATGGGCGTGCCCACGGCCATGTTCACCCCCCTGTTCGTCATCTCGCGGGTCACCGGCTGGTCGGCCCACGTCATCGAACAGCGCCAGGACGGCAAGATCATCCGCCCGACCGCGAACTACACGGGTCCGGAGAACCTGGAGTGGGTGGAGCTGAAGAAGCGGGGGTAGGCGACCAGTTGTCAGCCCAGTCCATCGCCCCGGAGACTCTCCATCAGGCAACGGTCCGGCTGCTTGATGAAGCCCGTCGCCTTGCGGTGGAATATTACCGCACCACCGGGAAGCCGCTCGGCGTGACGGGCGAAGTCGCCGAGTTGGCCTCTTGGGAAACCTTGGGCGTGGAACTCGCGGACGCCCGCCAGCCCGGCTTCGACGGCTGGCTGGTGCGAGACGGTGTGCGACTAAGGGTGCAGGTCAAGGGAAGAGCGGTCACGCGCGAGCGCCTCTACATTGGCCGCTGCCCAGCCATAAAATGTGGCGACAAGTTCGACCTATGCCTCCTGGTGCTTCTCGACAAAACGACTCTTCAGCCGATCGAAATTTGGGAGGCTGACGAAGATGCTATTGTCGCCCGCCTTGATGCTCCCGGCTCGAAGTCACGGAATGAGCGCCGCTCGCTCGGCATCAGTCAGTTCAAAAGTATCGCACGTCGCGTGTGGCGTGCGGAGCAATAACCTTTAGAAGGCGCGCCATGCCCTACCTCCTCGCCTCCGACCTCCCCACCGAATCCGCCGGCAAGCGCTTCCGCGCGGCCCTCGCCCGTGACGGCATCTGGCAGCTGCCGGGTGCCCACAACGGTCAGGCCTCGATCCAGGCGCGGAACGCGGGCTTCGACGGCGTCTATCTGTCGGGCGCGGCCATGACCGCCTCGATGGGCCTGCCGGACCTCGGCATCATCACCGTGGACGAGGTCGCTTTCTTCATCCGCCAGATCGCGCGCGCCTCGGGCCTGCCGCTGCTGGTGGACGGCGACACGGGCTATGGCGAGGCGCTGAACGTCATGCACATGGTGCGGACCTTCGAGGAAGCGGGCGCCGGCGCCGTGCACCTTGAAGACCAGATCCTGCCCAAGAAGTGCGGCCACCTGAACGGCAAGTCGCTGGTGCCCGCCATGGACATGGCCGCCAAGGTCGCCGCCGCCGCCAAGGCCCGTCGTGATCTGGTCATCATGGCCCGCACCGACGCCGTCGGCGTCGAAGGCTTCGACGCCGCCGTTGATCGCGCGAAGCTCTATGTCGAGGCCGGCGCCGACGCCATCTTCCCCGAGGGCCTGACCAGCCGCGAGATGTTCGAAAAATTCGCCGCCGCCATGCCGGGCGTGCCGCTGCTGGCCAACATGACCGAGTTCGGCAAGACGCCCTTCTTCACCGCGAAGGAATTCGAGGAGATGGGCTACAAGATGGTGATCTGGCCGGTGTCCTCGCTGCGCGCCGCCAACAAGGCCCAGGAAGAGCTGTACGCCTCGATCGCCGAGCACGGCGGCACCCACAAATACATCGACCGCATGCAGACCCGTCAGGAGCTGTACGACACCATCGGCCTGCACGCCTTCGAGGAACTGGACGCCTCGATCATCAAGACTATCGTGCCGCAGGGCATGCCGCAGGGCGGCTGAAGCCTCCTGTAGCCCGATACACGAACGGAGCCTGACGGTCGTCAGGCTCCGTTCCTCGTTCAGGGCCGGTCGCGCTCGACCACCACATAGCCTTCGTGCCCTTCCGCCTCATCGCGGGCGGCGCGGACGGCCGCCCGGCGGTCCATGAAAGCGCCGCTCAGGCGGCCGTCCAGCGAGCGGAAGCACCACAGCCCGTGATCAACGGTGATCTCGATGGGCACGGGCGGGGCGGGAAGCGCGATCATTGGCGGGCCTCCCGGCGATGGTGGAGTCCATCCGCTTCAGCCTGCAGGCTGCGGGCCAGTTGCTCGGCCAGTTCGCGGACCGGCAGGGCGCGGGTGCGGCAGCCGTTGACCGCGACACACCAACCCCCATCCCTTTGCAGGACTTCGTAGCCGCCGGGACCACGGCGCCCCGGCCTTAGGTCATCAACATAGCCCGACATCATCGGCCGCGCTCCCGCGTCGAAGCGGCGCCGAAGGCCTGACCGATCACATCCATCGCCATCCGCCAGACGCTGGGCGGCGCCGCGGGGCGAGACTTCAGGCTTTGGGTCAGCAGGGCGTTGCGGGTCATTTCGACCTCCGTTGAAGAGGCCCGTAATCGACACCCGACGGGCCTCAGCGCGCCATTCGAAAACCGCCCGCCCGCATAAGCGCCGCATAAGCCCGTCGGCCCACCCTTATGTTTTCCTTATGCGCCGCGCCCGAACCTGAATGGCGCCCTTACGCGGTTCGGGAGCCTTGTCACGCCTTCTTTAGTCGGAGGCTGTCGGCGATGTCCGATCTGATCTTTCTGGCGTTGGGCGGCGGAGCATTTCTGCTCTTCGCCGCCCTCGCCGCTGCATTGAAGAGGATGTGACGATGATCGTCTCCATCCTCTGGGGCGTCGGCGCGGTCGTCGTCGCCGGTTACATGGTTGCGGCGCTTGTGCGCCCCGAGCGGTTCTAGGAGAGCCGCCGTCATGACCCTTCAAGGCTGGGCGGAAATCGCCCTCACCCTCGGTCTCGCCTGCCTGCTGGGCTGGCCGATCGGGATCTATATGTCGCGCGTCTGGAACGGCGAGCGGACCTGGCTCGATCCGGTTCTGAAGCCGATCGAAGCCGTCTTCTACAAGGCCGCTGGCGTGGACCCGGCCCGCAGCCAGGGCTGGCCGGGCTACGCCGGCGCCCTGCTGGCGTTCAACCTGACCGGCTTCCTGTTGCTGTTCGCCATCCTGCGCCTGCAGGGCATACTGCCGATGAACCCGCAGGGGTTTGACGGCCTGTCGCCGCATCTGGCGTTCAACACCGCCGTCAGCTTCGTGACCAATACCAACTGGCAGTCCTACGGCGGCGAGACGACCCTGTCGGCCTTCAGCCAGATGGTCGGTCTGACCACCCAGAATTTCGTCTCCGCCGCCACCGGCGCGACCATCGCCGCCGCCCTCGCGCGGGCCTTCGTCGCCAGCCGGGGTGAAGGCGTCGGGAACTTCTGGGCCGATCTGACCCGGACCACCCTCTACGTCCTGCTGCCCCTCTCCTTCCTGCTGGCCATTGTGCTGGTCGCCCTGGGCCTGCCCCAGACCCTGTCGGCCAACGCCGTCGCCACCACCCTGGAAGGCGGCCAGCAGACCCTCAGCCTGTTCCAGACCGCGAGTCAGGTGGCCATCAAACAGCTCGGCATCAACGGCGGTGGCGTGTTCAACGTCAATGCCGCCCACCCGTTCGAGAACCCCTCGGCCCTGACCAATCTGATCACCGCCGTGGCCATCAACGTCATGGGTTGGGCCGCCTTCTTCGCCTTCGGGCGAAGCGTGCTGGCCAGGCGTGAGATGAAGGCCCTGGCCGTCGCCGCCCTGGTCATTCTGGGCGTCTGCACCTCGGGCATCTATGTCGCCGAAAGCCAGCCCGCGCCCGCCCTCGTCGCCGCCGGGATCGAGCAGCCGGTGAATATGGAGGGCAAGGAGACCCGCTTCGGCATCCCCGCCTCCGCCGCGTGGGCCGGTCAGACCACCGGCGCCTCGAATGGCTCGGTCAACTCGATGCACGGCAGCTACATGCCCCTGTCAGGCGGCATCGCGATGTTCCTGATGCAACTGGGCGAAATCCTGCCGGGCGGCATCGGCTCGGGCATCGCCATCATGGTCGTCATGGCCATGCTCGCTGTCTTCGTGGCCGGCCTGATGGTCGGTCGCACGCCGGAGTATCTCGGCAAGAAGATCGAGGCGCGCGAGATCCAGTTCGCCATGATCGCCGTGCTGGTCCTGCCGCTGGCCATCCTCGGCTTCACCGCCGTCTCCGCCGTCTTCCCCACCGCTCTGGAAGGGCTGCTGAACCATGGGCCGCACGGGCTGTCGGAGATTCTGTACGCCTACACCTCGGCGGCGGCGAACAACGGCTCGGCCTTCGCGGGCCTGACCGCCAATGCCCCCTGGTGGAACACGACCCTGGGCCTTGCCATGCTGGCCGGGCGCTTCGTCCCGGCGGTCGCGGTGCTGGCCATCGCGGGCAGCCTGGTCGCCAAGCCGAAACTGGCGCCCAGCACCGGCACCCTGCCGACGCACGGCGGCCTGTTCATCGGCCTGCTGATCGGCGTGATCCTCATCCTAGGCGGGCTGCAGTTCTTCCCCGCCCTCGCTCTCGGACCCATCGTCGAGCATTTCCAGATGCTCGGCGGGGCGTTCTGACGGACATCCCTCATGACATTCGCAAATCCTGAACTGCCGGGCGGCAAGACCCGTCCGGCGCCCCTCACGGGGGGGCTCAACGGCGCCATGCTGGGCCGCGCGCTCGGCGACGCCTTCATCAAGCTGGACCCACGCAAGCTGCTGCGTAACCCGGTCATCTTCACCACCTGGATCGTGGCCCTCCTGGCGACCGTTTCGGCGGTCGCGGCGTTGGCGACCGGCCAGTCGGCCGGCTTCGCGATCCAGCTCGCCCTCTGGCTCTGGGCGACGGTCCTGTTCGCCAACATGGCCGAAAGCGTCGCCGAAGGGCGGGGCAAGGCGGCCGCGGATAGCCTGCGCGCCACCCGGGTGACGACGAAGGCCAAGCTGATCGGCGACCCGAACACCGGAACCATTGTCCCGACCCCGGCGCATGAACTGGTGGTCGGCTCAGTGATCCTGGTCGAGGCGGGCGACGTTATCGCCTCGGACGGCGAGATCATCGAAGGCGTCGCCTCGGTCAACGAGGCCGCCATCACCGGTGAAAGCGCCCCGGTGATCCGTGAAAGCGGCGGCGACCGTTCGGCCGTCACCGGTGGCACCACCGTCGTCTCCGACTGGATCAAGGTGCGCATCACCTCGGCCCCGGGTTCGACCTTCCTCGACCGCATGATCGCCATGGTCGAAGGCGCCAACCGTCGCAAGACGCCGAACGAACTGGCCCTGTCGGTTCTGCTGGCGGGCCTGACCCTGGTCTTCCTGATCGCGGTCGTGACCCTGCTCGGCCTCGGCGCCTATTCGGGCGTGAAGCTGGACCCCATCGTTCTGGGCGCCCTGTTCATAACGCTCATTCCGACAACGATTGGCGGTCTCCTTTCGGCAGTCGGCATCGCGGGCATGGACCGCCTGCTGAAGGTCAATGTGCTCGCCACCTCGGGTCGTGCGGTCGAGGCCGCCGGCGACGTCGATACCCTGCTGCTCGACAAGACCGGCACCATCACCTTCGGCAACCGCATGGCCACCGAAGTGATCCCTGTGCCGGGCGTCCGTCCGGAAGCCGCCCTGCGCGCCGCCGTCACCGCCTCGCTGGCGGACGAGACGCCGGAAGGTCGCTCCATCATCGAACTGGGCCGCAACGCCGGGATCGTGGTCGAGCAGCCGGAAGGGTCCAAAGCCATCCCGTTCACCGCCGTCACCCGCCAGTCGGGTCTGGATGCGGGCAAGGACAGCTGGCGCAAGGGGGCGGTCGACGCCGTCCTGCGGTCTCTGGATCTGGACGAGACCTCGGCTCCGACCGAGTTCCGCTCCGCCGTGGACCGCATCGCCCGCTCGGGCGGCACGCCTCTGGCCGTCACGGAGAACGGCCGTCTGGTCGGCGTCATCCACCTGAAGGATGTGGTGAAGCCCGGCGTGAAGGCGCGGTTCGCGGAACTGCGCGCCATGGGTCTGCGCACCGTCATGATCACCGGGGACAACCCGGTCACCGCGGCGGCCATCGCCTCGGAGGCGGGGGTCGATGATTACCTCGCGGAGGCCACGCCCGAGGACAAGATGCGCCTGATCAAGGCGGAGCAGGCCAAGGGCCGTCTGGTCGCCATGTGCGGCGACGGCGCCAACGACGCGCCCGCCCTCGCCCAGGCCGATGTCGGCGTGGCCATGCAGACCGGCGCCCAGGCGGCGCGGGAAGCCGGAAACATGGTCGATCTCGACAGTGACCCGACAAAAGTCATCGAGATTGTCGAGGTGGGCAAGCAACTGCTGATCACCCGGGGCGCCCTGACCACCTTCTCCATCGCCAACGACGTGGCCAAGTATTTCGCCATCATCCCGGCGATGTTCGTGGTCGCCCTGCCCTCGCTCGGCGCGCTGAACATCATGCGACTGGGTTCGCCGGAAAGCGCCATCCTGTCGGCGGTGATCTTCAACGCCCTGGTCATCGTGGCCCTGATCCCGCTGGCCCTGCGCGGCGTGAAATACCGCGCCGTCGGCGCCGGGAAGCTGCTCGGCCGCAACCTGCTGATCTACGGCCTCGGCGGTCTCGTCGCGCCCTTCATCGGCATCAAACTCATCGACATCGTGATCACCGGCCTAGGGCTGGCGTGATCCTGAAAGGACACCTGAAATGACCCGCAAACCCTCTCTCAAGACCCCACGTCTCAAGGCCTCTGGCCGCAACGACGCCCTGTTCGCCGCCGCCTGTCTGGCCGTCCTCGCCGGCGTCGGTTTCTGCAGTCAGGCCAAGGCCCAGGACGTCACCGGACCTTCCGTCTCCTGGAACGGCGCCCTGACCTCGGACTATGTCTTCCGGGGCGTCAGCCAGACCTCGGAGAACCCGGCGATCTCGGCAGGCGTCGATGCGACCTTCGGCGACTTCTATGCCGGGGGCTGGGCCTCGAACGTCGACTTCGGGGACGACACGGACGCCGAGGTCGATGTCTATGGCGGCTGGCGTTCGGAACTGTCGGGCTGGACCGTCGATCTGGGCGGCGTGGCCTATCTCTACACCGGGCAACCGGACGGGGCGGACTATGACTACGTCGAGCTGAAGGCCGCCGCCTCGCGCGCCGTCGGCCCGGCCACCCTCGGCGTCGTGACGTACTGGTCGCCGGATTTCTTCGGCGCCTCGGAGGACGAGGCGACCTATCTGGAAGCCAACGCCGCCTTCGTCCCGGCTGACGGCTGGACCCTGTCCGGCGCGGTAGGCCGCCAATGGGTGTCGTCCGATCTCGACTACACGACCTGGAACGCGGGCGTGGCCTACGCCCTGACCGACCATCTGGCGCTGGACGTCCGCTACCACGACACCGACCAGCACGACTTCGGTGAAGCCTATGGCGCGCGCGCCGTGGCCTCGCTGAAGGCCACCTTCTGAGGAGTGGAGCCATGATCTCCCAACTGCGTCCGGCCCTTGTGATGACGGGGCTGTTCACCCTCCTGCTCGGCGCCGCCTATCCACTGGCGGTCACCGGTGTGGCGCAGGCCGCCTTTCCGGGTCAGGCCAACGGCAGCCTGATCCGGGACCGGGACGGCACGGTGCGCGGCTCGGCCCTGATCGGCCAGACGTTCGCCGAAGCCCATTACCTGCACCCCCGTCCCTCTGCGGCGGGCGACGGCTATGACGCCTCCGCCTCTTCCGGCTCCAACCTCGGGCCGCTGAACCCGGACCTGAGAACCGCGGTGGCCGAGCGCGCCGCCGCCATCCGGACCGAAGACGGCGTGGGGGCCATCCCCGCCGATGCCGTCACCGCCTCCGGCTCGGGCCTCGACCCGGACATTTCTCCGGCCTACGCTCGCCTTCAGGCCCAGCGCATCGCGACGGCCCGGGGCGTCTCCGTGGATCAGGTCCAGCGCATCATCGGGAAGCATGTCGAACAGCCCCTGTTCGGCTTCATCGGCCAGCCGCACGTCAATGTGCTGATGACCAACCGCGCCCTCGATTCGGAGCTGCCCCGATCTTGACCGCGCCCGGACCTGACCCGTCCGCATCGTCAGCCGTCCGTCGGAAACGCGGGCGGCTGAAGGTGTTTCTGGGCATGTCCCCCGGCGTCGGGAAGACCTACGAGATGCTGCGCGCGGCCCGCCGCCGGAAGGCCGAGGGGGGCGATGTCGTGGTCGGGGTCGTAGAGACCCACGGCCGCAAGGAAACCGAAAGCCTGCTGCGAGGCATGGAGGTCATGGCTCGCGCGCCGCTGGAGCATCGCGGTCGAACCCTGCTGGAGTTCGACATCGACGGGGCCATCGCCCGCCGTCCCGATCTGCTGCTGGTGGATGAGTACGCCCACTCCAACGCGCCGGGCTCGCGCCATCCCAAACGATGGCAGGATGTGGAGGAGATTCTCGACGCCGGGATCGACGTCTGGACCACACTAAACGTCCAGCATCTGGAAAGCCTGTCGGACGTCGTCCTGCGCATCACCGGCGTGCGCCAGCGCGAGGCCGTGCCGGACAGCGCCCTGAGCCGCGCCGACGACATTGAGGTGATCGACATCACCCCGGACGAGCTGCGCAAGCGCCTGTCCGAGGGCAAGGTCTACCTGCCCGAGACCGCCCGTCTGGCCTCCGAGAATTTCTTCAAGGTCGAGAACCTGACGGCCCTGCGCGAACTGGCCCTGCGCCGGGCGGCGCAGACCGTCGATGACCAGTTGGTCGCCGCACTGCGCGAGAAGGGCGTTCAGGGGCCTTGGGCGGCGGGTGAACGGATTTTGGTGCTTGTGGGCGGCGATGCCATGGCTTCGACCCTGGTGCGCACCGGACGGCGGATGTCCGACATGATGATGGACGCCCCCTGGACCATCGCCCACGTCGAGCGTCCCAGTGGCGGCATCGCCGATCCCGTCGGCGCGGCCCGGTTGAACGAGGCCGCCAAGCTGGCCGAGCAGCTGGGCGGCCGCAGCATCCGGCTGAGCGGCGACGACGTCGTGCGGACGGTGATGGATCACGTCCGTCGCAACAACATCACCCAGATCGTGCTGGCGCGCGGACGGGAGAACCGGTTCAGCGCCTTCCTCGGCCGCTCGCTGGCGGCGGAACTGCTGCGCGCGTCGGAAGGGGCGGCGGTCCACATCATCACCGACACAGTCGCCCCCGAGGTCGAGACCAGGCCCGCGCGGCGCCGGCGACCGGCAGGGTTCGGCGACTGGACGGGCTATGCCGCCGGTATCGGTTTCGTGCTGGTCGCGACAGCGGTCGGGGTTTTGCTGGACCGCAGCTTCGAACGCGCCGATCTGGGCGTCATCTATCTGGCCGCGGTGGTCGCGGCCGGGGTGCTTTACGGCCTGCGCCCCGCGATGGCGGCAGCGACGGCGGCCTTCCTGATCTACAACTTCCTGTTCCTCAGGCCCCTCTACAGCTTCGCCATCGGGTCGCCGACCGATCTGCTGACCCTCGTGCTGTTCTGGGGCGTGGCCCTCGGCACCGGCGCCCTTGCCGGCCGGGTGCGCGAACAGATGCGCCGCGCGGGCCGCCGCGCTTCCGCCGTCTCGGCCCTGCTGGCCGCCAGCCAGACCCTGACGGCGACGCAGGATGCCAAGGTCACGGCGCGGGTTCTCGCGGATCAGGCCGCCGCCGCAGCCGGCGCCCGCGCCGTTGTCCTCCTGCCTGAAGGAGACGATCTCGTTGTCGCCGCCTCCGCTCCGGACGCCGAAGGCCATGTCCCGCTCGGCGCCGGCGCGATGGCCGCCGCGCGCTGGGCCTGGGAGAAGGGCGAAGCCGCCGGCCACGGCACAGGCACCCTGCCCCAGACCAGCTGGGTCTTCCGCCCCCTGCAAGGCGTGCGCGGGCGGTCCGGCGTGGCGGGTATTGAAGCCGAAGGCGTCGTCCCCGGCTCGGATGAGGAGCGGTTGGCGCTCGCCATCCTTGATCAGGGCGCGGTCGCCATTGAGCGGGCCGAGCTGGCCGGACAGGCGCTGGAAACCGAAACCCTGAGACGGACCGACCGCTTCCGGGGCGCCCTGATGAACTCGGTCAGCCATGACCTGCGCACCCCGCTGTCGACGGTGCTGGGCTCGGCGACCACCCTGATCGACTACGGCGACAGCCTGAAGCCGGCGGTGCGCGCGGATCTGCTGCTCAGCATCCGCGAGGAAGCTGAACGGCTGAACCGCTATGTGGGCGACCTGCTGGACATGACCCGGCTGGAGGGCGGGGGCCTGAACATCCGGGCTGACTGGACCGACGTCCGCGACGTGCTGAACGCCGCCGCCGAACGGGTGGGGCGGCGTCTGGGAACGCGCCGCCTGACCCGCGACTTTCCCGCCGACCTGAGCATGGTCATGGTCGATGAGGGCCTGCTGGAACAGGCCGTGGTCAACATCCTCGAGAACGCCATCGCCTACAGCCCGAACAGCTCACGGATCGAACTGGCGGCCTATGAGGACCGGGGCTCGGTCGTCATCTCCATTGAGGACGAGGGCAAGGGCATTCCCACGACCGAGCTGGAGCGGGTGTTCGACAAGTTCCGCCGGATGGAGGAGCCCTCTGACCGGACCCAGGGCGCCGGTCTGGGGCTGGCGATCAGCAAGGGGTTTATCGAGGCGATGGGCGGCCGCATCGCTGCCGCCAGCCCCATCGTGGATGACCACGGCACCCGTGTCCTGATCAGCCTGCCCAAGTCCATCGCCACCCATCGCGACCTGCTGTGAGGTCCCCCATGAGGATCCATGTCCGCCACTAGAACCACTATTCTGGTCATCGACGACGAGGCGCAAATCCACCGCTTCCTGTCGCCCGCGCTGGATGCCGCCGGTTTCGACCCCAAGCGCGCGGACAGTGGTCAGGAAGGACTGCGCGCCATCGCCCTGTGGAATCCTGACGCCGTGGTTCTGGACCTCGGCCTGCCGGATATGGACGGCAAGGACGTGCTGACGCGCGCCCGCGAGTTCTATGAGGGCCCCATCATCATCCTGTCCGCCCGCGACAGGGAGGCGGAGAAGATCGAGGCGCTCGATCTGGGGGCCAATGACTATGTTGAAAAGCCGTTCGGGGTCGGAGAGCTGCTGGCCCGGCTGCGCGTCGCCCTGCGTCAGAAGGCGGGCGCCGAGACGCCGCAAGGCCCCATCATCACCGGTGATGTGGTTATTGATCTGGAGCGCCGTCTGGTGACCCGCTCCGGCGAGGTGGTGCGCCTGACGCCCAAGGAGTACGAGGTGCTGACCCGGCTGGCCCGCGCGGCGGGCAAGGTGCTGGGACACAGGGACCTGCTGACGGCCGTCTGGGGGGCCGCCCACGCGGAGGACACCCAGTACCTGCGCGTCGTCGTCGGCCAACTGCGGCAGAAACTGGAGGGCGACCCCGCCCAGCCCCGTCTGATTTCAACGGAGCCGGGCGTCGGGTACAGGTTGCAGGTCTGACCGGTCAGGGCGTCACCGGCCGCCCGGACGACGTCTGGTTCCGGCCGCGCTCCCTCTTAGAGAACGTCCAGCACCTTTTCCCTGGGCCTCGCCAGCACCGTCCCCTTCGGCGTGCGCACGAAGGGACGTTCAACCAGCACCGGATGCTCGACCATCGCCGCCAGGATCGTCGCATCCGACGTGCCCGCGTTCAGGAGCCCCAGCCCTTCGGCCAGCTCGCCCCTGGTTCGCATCGCCTCGCGCGGCGTGAGGCCCGCTTCAGCGAACAGGGCCTTCAGTGCCTTCGCCGTCCAGCCGGTCTTCAGATACTGAACCACCTCGGGCTCGACGCCCGTTTCGCGGATCATCTGCAGCACATTGCGGGACGTGCCGCAGTTGGGATTGTGGAAGATCGTGATGGTCATGGACGGCTTTATAGCCATTGGCCGCGTCGGGTCGAGAAGGCCGAGCCTTACGAAACGCAGCCGCACAAAGTCAGACTATTCACCCTTTAGCGGTTGCGCTTGTGGACACAGGGTCGCATCTGGCCCGGATGACCTCCCCCCAGTCAGAAGCCGCCCCGCCTATCGTCAAGGGACCGGGTTTTCCAGAGTTCGTGTGCCTGATCGCCTGCCTGATGGCCCTGAACGCCCTGGCCATCGATTCCATGCTGCCCGCCCTGCCCGACATCGGAAATGCTCTCGGCGTGGCGCGCGAGAACGACCGGCAATGGATCATCACCGCCTATCTGCTGGGCTTCGGCGTGGCCCAGATCTTCTATGGGCCGCTGGCGGACCGATACGGACGCAAGCCGGTCCTGATGATCGGTGTGGGCCTCTATGCCCTGTTCGGCCTGCTGGCCGCTTTGGCGCCGACCTTCGAACTGCTGATCCTCGCCCGCGTCGGATCAGGGATCGGCGCCGCCGGCCTGCGGGTGCTGGCGGTCTCCATCGTGCGCGACCGCTACGAGGGCCGCACCATGGCGCGCGTCATGTCACTCAGCTTCCTCGTCTTCCTCGGCGTGCCGATCATCGCCCCCAGTCTGGGCGCGGCGATCCTGCATGTCGCGCCGTGGCACTGGATTTTCGGCGTTCTGGCGACGGCGGGCGTGCTGGTCATGGCGTGGGCCGCCATCCGCCTGCCTGAAACCCTGCATGTCGAGAACCGTCTGCCCATCCAGCCTGCCCGCATCGGCGCCGCCTTCAGGGAAGCGCTGACCGAGCGTCAGTCGCTGGGCTATACCCTGGCCATGACGGCGATCACCGGGGCCCTTTTCGGCTTCCTGAACTCGTCGCAGTCGATCTTCGAGCATGTTTTCCATGCCGCCGATCTGTTCCCGTTGATCTTCGCAGCCGTAGCGGGCGGCATCGCGGCCGCCAGCCTGCTGAACGCCACTTTTGTCGAGCGCTTCGGCAGCCGGCTGATCTCGCACGCCGCCCTGCTGGGTTTCATCGCCATGGCCGCGATACACGCGACGGTCTCCGCAACCGGTCACGAGACCCTGTGGACCTTCGCCGTGCTTCAGGCCCTGACAATGTTCTGCTTCGGCTTCATCGCCGGAAATTTCGGGGCCATGGCCATGGAGAAGATGGGCCATATCGCCGGCACGGCCAGCTCGGCCCAGGGCTTCCTGTCCACCACTCTCGGCTCCATCGCCGGCTTCCTTATCGGGCAACAGTTCGCGGGGACCGCCACCCCCATGCTGATCGGCTTCACGGTCATGGGCCTGCTGGCCCTCGTCGCCGTCCTGTTCGCTGAGCGCGGCAAGCTGTTCCGGTCGCATCATGTAGCCCCGACGACGCAGGCCCCTTGATCTTTTCGGGCGGGCGGGGCGTTGTCCCGTCACGTTATTGAAGAGGTAGTTCGATGATCCGCACGGCCGGCCTGGTCTCCGCCCTCGCCCTGATGCTCGCCACGGGAGGGTGCGCCACGATGACCGCCTCCGGTTCCGACATGCCGCCCTTGCCCGCCTCGGCCACCGCCCCGGTGCAGTATGTGCGCGACATCCACTCCTATGCCCGGCCCGAGATCGCCCACGTTCGTCACGTCTCGCTGGACCTGAAGACGGACTTCGCGGCCAAGACCCTGTCCGGCACGGCGACGCTCGACGTTCAGGGCGTCCCCGGCGCGACCGAAATCATCCTCGACGCCCGCAACCTCGACATTCGCGGCATCGCCGACGCCTCGGGCGCCCCGCTGCAGTTCACCCTCGGCGCCTCCGACCCGATCCTCGGCCAGCCACTGACGGTCCGCTTCCCGGCCCTCGCGGACGGCGCAACGCAGAAGCTGGTCATCACCTACGCCACCCGTCCGGACGCCGCCGCCCTGCAATGGCTGACCCCGGCCCAGACCGCCGGCGGCCGCCAACCCTATCTGTTCAGCCAGGGTCAGGCGATCCTGACCCGTACCTGGGTGCCGACGCAGGACAGCCCCGGCATCCGCCAGACCTGGGACGCCCGCATCGTCGCGCCGTCCGACCTCAAGGTCGTCATGAGCGCCGAGACCCTGACCACCTCGGGCGAGGCCGTCGACGGCGGTAAGGCCTGGCGTTTCCGGATGACCAACCCGGTCCCGCCCTATCTGATCGCCATCGGCGTCGGTGACGTGGACTTCGCCGCCATCGACCACCGCACCGGCGTCTGGACCGAGCCCTCGCGCCTGCACGCCGCCCATGACGAGCTGGTTCCGACCGCCCGCATGGTCGACGTGGCCGAGGAGCTGTATGGCCCCTATCGCTGGGGCCGGTATGACATTCTGGTCCTGCCGCCCTCCTTCCCGTTCGGCGGGATGGAGAACCCGCGCCTGACCTTCGCCACCCCGACGATCATCGCGGGCGATCAGTCGTTGGTCTCGCTGGTCGCGCACGAGCTGGCGCACAGCTGGTCAGGCAATCTGGTGACCAACGCCACCTGGGCCGACTTCTGGCTCAACGAGGGCTTCACTGTCTATTTCGAGAACCGGATCATGGAGGCCCTCTACGGCGAGGAGCGCGCCCTGATGCTGCAATCGCTGGGCTGGGGCGACCTGCAGTCGACGCTGGCCGACCTGCCGCCCGCCGACACGCGCCTGAAGATTGATCTGGCCGGTCGCGACCCGGACGACGGCCTGACCGACATCGCCTATGAGAAGGGCGCCGCCTTCCTGCGCACCATCGAACGCATCGTCGGGCGCGAGCGCTTCGATGCCTGGCTGAAGGGCTATTTCGAGCGCAACGCCTTCCGCCCGATGACCACCGAGCTGTTCCTTGAGGACATTCGCGCGAATCTGGTGAAGGGCGATCAGGCGCTTGAACGTCAGCTGATGATGGACGCCTGGATCTACCAGCCGGGCATGCCGTCGAACTGGGTCCCGCCCGTGTCCAACGCCTTCGTTCCGGTCGATGCGGCGGCGCGCGCCTTCGCCGCCGGCGGCCCGGCCTCGGCCATTCCATGGGCTGGCTGGTCCACGCAGGAGCGCCAGCGCTTCCTCGCCTGGCGTCAGCCCGTGGCGACCAGCGACGGCCGCTGGCTGACCAACGCCCAGCTGGCTGATCTGGAATCGACCCTGAATCTGAAAGCCGAAGGCAATGCCGAGGTCGTCTTCGCTTGGTTGCAGATCGCGGTGAAGCACCGCTATCAGCCCGCCGTGCCGACGCTGGAGCATTTCCTGACGACGCAGGGCCGCCGCAAGTTCGTCCTGCCGCTGTTCACCAGCCTGTGGGCCGAAGGTGACTGGGGCCGTCCGATCGCGACCCGCGTCTATGCGCAGGCCCGCCCGGGCTACCACCCGGTGACCACCGGCTCGGTGGATGAGGTGGTGGGTCGACCGAACTGACGGCGACTTCCCAAACCTGTGTCCGGCGGCGCCTTGGCTTGACCGCCCCGCGCCACTAGGTTCCGCGCCATAAATGCGGCCCCGGGATCAACCGGGGCCGCCACCCCATTCAGGAGACGCTCCATGACTGACGCTGCCCGCATCGATCAGGAAAACCCGCTTGGCGTCGACGGCTTCGAGTTCGTCGAGTTCACCGGCCCCGAGCCCGAGGCCATGGTCGCCCGTCTGGAGCTGATGGGCTTCACCCGCACCCATGTGAACCCGGCCACCGGCGCCGTCCGTCTGAAGCAGGGCGACATCACCATGCTGGTGAACCTGTCGCCCAAGGGGCAGGCCGCTGACTTCGCCAGGGACCACGGTCCGTCGGCCAACGGCATGGCCTTCCGCGTCGCCAACGCCAAGGACGCCTATGACGGCGCCTTGGCCCGCGGCGCCGTCGCCGCCACCGAAGCCGCCGGCGGCGCTCTGGGCAATGACTACCCCTACATCCTTCAGGGTATCGGCGGCTCGCTGCTCTACGTCATCGACCAGTATGGCGCGCAGGGCTCGCTCTACGACGGCTGGACCGAGATCGAGGGCTGGCAGGACGCCGAGGCGAAGAACTCGATGGGTCTCGAGGTCCTCGACCACCTGACCCATAACGTCCGTCGCGGCCAGATGCGGACCTGGTCCGGCTTCTACAACTCGATCTTCAACTTCGAAGAGCAGAAGTATTTCGACATCAAGGGCAAGGCGACCGGCCTGTTCTCACAGGCCATGATCGCGCCGGACCGCGCAATCCGTATCCCGCTGAACGAAAGCCAGGACGACAACTCGCAGATCGAGGAGTTCCTGCGTCGTTACAACGGTGAGGGCATCCAGCACATCGCCCTGACGACCGAAAACATCTTCGAGACCGTCGAGGCCATGAAGGCGCGCGGCGTGGCCTTCCAGGACACCATCGAGACCTATTTCGAGCTGATCGACAAACGCCTGCCGAACCATGGCGAGGACGTGGAGCGGATGCGCAAGAACCGCATCCTGATCGACGGTTCGGACGAGGAGGGCCTGCTGCTGCAGATCTTCACCCAGGACACCTTCGGCCCGATCTTCTTCGAGATCATCCAGCGCAAGGGCAACGAAGGCTTCGGTAACGGCAACTTCCAGGCCCTGTTCGACTCGATCGAGCTGGACCAGATTCGTCGCGGCGTCATCAAGGTCGACGCCTGAATGCAGATGCGCCCGCCGTCATGGCTGCCCTGGCTCGGCCCCGTCCTCGCGGCCGGGGTCGGGGCGGCGGTCGGTGAGTACGGCCTCGGCGGCGGCTTCTGGACGGTGCTGATCGCCGCGTTGGTGTGCGGGTTCGCGCCGATCGTCGGGTACCGCGTGTGGAAGTGGCGGTTTCACCGGCGAAGTTGAAAGTGATTTCCGGGACGTCTCGCCGCGTCGTCACGAGTTGTCAGTTTTCTGCATGACCCACTCCCCTAGAGTCACAGCGCATCTTGGGAGAACGACATGCGGCTGTCTGGCTATGGAATTCTGGCGATGGCGCCCGCTCTGATAATCGCCGGAGCCGCTCTGGCGCAGGATAGTACATTGCCGGGCCTGACGCGTAGCGCCGTTGCCTCTTGCGAGGGGGTGATCCGCACGGGTGGAACGATCGCGGACCAGCGCTTGCTTCATGACTTCGAGCGGATAACGGTCCCGGGAACGGACGAAGCCTGGGGCCGGGGCTTCCGCGCCTCGGGCGACGCTGAGGTCTATGTGAAGGTCATGCGGGGTCGGGGAGCCTGCGTCGTAATGGTGCGCGACACGGTCAGGAATGAGGCCGGGGCGGCGGTTGAAGGCTGGTTGCGCGCCTCTGGAATAGTCCTTCAATCCCAGCCGGACGGCTTCCGCACGGCTAGGCGGAACAGCCTCGAGTATCGGTACCATCTCGCCCAGCAGGGCATTCACGTCGTTTTTGTTGGCCCTGCCCCGACCTGAAATCTGTGACGACGGCCTCATGCCGGCCCTCCCCTCAGTGAAAATCCCGCGATCCCGGCAACACCCGCACGTCCCTCGGATGCCGTCCCCGCGCCGGGGCATGGGCTGAGCCCGGCGCGGCATCCGGCGACAAATGGCCCAGCATGGGCGTCCAGTCCTCCAGCTCCTCGACCACCAGATGGGTCACCCCCTCGGCGGTCTGCACCTTACCCCGGGCCAGCACCATCCGCGCGCCCATGGCCACCGGGCGCAGCCGTTCGAACACGTCGGGCCACAGCACAAGATTGGCCACGCCGGTCTCGTCCTCCACGGTCATGAAGCAGACGCCCTTGGCCGTGCCGGGCCGCTGGCGGACCAGCACCACGCCCCCGACCGCCACCCGCCTGCCGTTGGCCTCCGCCGGATAAGCCTCCGCTGTCCGCGCCCCCGCCGCCTCCAGCCGATCGCGCAGATAGCGGACCGGGTGCCCCTTCAGGGACAGGCGGATCGTCTGATAGTCCCCGACCACCTCCTCGGACGGGGCCAGTTCCGGCAGAGCCTCGGGCGGGCGACCGTCCGCCTCGCGCAGGCCCATCGCCTCGAACAGGGGCGCAGAGGCCGCCGGCGGCGCCCCGCGCGCGGCCCACATCCCCTGCCGCCGGCTCAGTTTCAGCGATCCATAGGCGTCCGCCTCGGCCAATCGATCCATGGCGGCGGGCGTCAGCCGCGCCCGCAGGTGAAGGTCGTCCAGATCGGTGAACGGCCCTTCCGCCCGCGCCGCCATGATGGCCTCGGCCCACCCCTTCTTGAACCCGTCAATGGCCCGCAGGCCGAGACGCATCGCCCTGCGCCGCCGCCGGGGGCGCGGCTCCAGCGTCGCGTCCCAGTCGCTCAGGTTCACATCCGGGTGCCGCACCTCGACCTTATGCTCCCGCGCATCCCGCACGATCTGGGCCGGGGCGTAGAAGCCCATCGGCTGGCTGTTCAGCAGGCAGGCGGCGAATACATCCGGGTACAGCCACTTCACCCAGGCCGACACATAGACGAGGTGGGCGAAGGAACAGGCGTGGCTCTCGGGGAAGCCATACTCCCCGAACCCCTTGATCTGGTTGAAGCAGTTCTGCGCGAACTCGGGGTCATAGCCGCGCGCGACCATCCGCCCGACCATCAGTTCCTCATAGTTGCCGATGGTGCCGTTGTGGCGAAACGTCGCCATGGCCCGGCGCAGGCCATTGGCCTCATCGCCGGTGAACTCGGCGGCCACCATGGCGATCTTCATCGCCTGCTCCTGAAACAAGGGAACGCCCAGCGTCTTCTGCAGCACCCGCGTCAGCTCCTGCGGGTCCGCCGTCGATCCCGGCATCTGGAAGACATAGGGCTCCCGCCGCGCCTCGGCGGCACGCCGGTCTGACCGCCGCTGCAGATAGGGATGCACCATCTTGCCCTGGATCGGACCGGGCCGGACGATGGCGACCTGCACCACCAGATCATAGAACTCGCGCGGTCGAAGCCGGGGCAGCATCGACATCTGGGCCCGGCTCTCGACCTGGAAGACCCCCAGCGAGTCCGCCTTGCACAGCATCCGGTAGACGCCCCGCCGCTCGGACGGCACCGCCGCCGTATCCTTCAACGGCCGCCCGTAGGTGTCCTCGATCATGCGGAAGGCGCGCTTCATCGCCGTCAGCATGCCCAGCGCCAGCACATCGACCTTCATCAGCTTCAGATGATCGATGTCGTCCTTGTCCCACTCGATGAAGGTGCGGTCGTCCATCGCCGCATTGCCCACCGGCACGATCTCGATCAGCGGCGTCCGGCTCAGCACGAAGCCGCCCACGTGCTGGCTCAGGTGGCGCGGGAATTTGATGATCTCGGCCGTCAGCTCCAGCGCCAGTTTCATTCGCGCGTCGTCGCGGCTCAGCCCCGTGCGATCGACGTGTTCGTCCTTCACCGCATCGCCCCACGAACCCCAGACCGTATCGGCCATGCGCGCCGTCACATCCTCGGTCAGACCCAGCGCCTTGCCCACATCACGAATGGCCGACCGCGGACGGTAGTGGATGATGGTCGCCACGATGGCCGCCCGGTCGCGGCCGTAGCGCTCATAGACGTACTGCATCACCTGCTCGCGCCGTTCGTGCTCGAAGTCGACGTCGATGTCCGGCGGCTCGGATCGCTCGGACGAAATGAAGCGCTCGATCAGCACATCCTGCTTTGTCGGATCGACATTGGTGATGCCAAGGCAGAAGCAGATCACCGAATTCGCCGCCGAGCCCCGGCCCTGACACAGGATCGGATCGGGTCTTGATCGGGCCCAAGCGACCACATCGTGCACCGTCAGGAAGTAGGAGGCGTAACCGAGGGCCTGAACCAGCCGCAGTTCCTTGAGGATCGTCGCACGGATATGCGGTGGCACGCCTTGGGGCCAGCGCATCCTCGCCCCCTTCAGAGTCAGTCGAGCCAGCCAGCCCTGCGGTGAATACCCGGCCGGAACTGGTTCGTCCGGGTACTGATATTCCAGTTCCCGCAACGAGAACGTACACGCCCGCGCCACCTCCATCGTCCGCATCAGAGCCGCCTCATGACCCCGGAACAGACGCGCCATCTGTTCGGGAGGCTTCAGGAAACGCTCGCCGTTGGCCTGCAGCCGCCGTCCCGCCTTGTCGATGGTCGTTCCCTCGCGGATGCAGGTCAGCACGTCCTGCAGCATCCGCCGGTCGGGGTGGTGATACAGCACGGAATTGGTGGCGATCATCGGCGCGCCGGTGCGTTTCGCCATCGCCGCCAACCGGGCCAGCCTGCGCCGATCATCGCCCCGCCACAGGGGCGCCGCCGCCAGATACAGCTCATCCGGCCAGGCCTTTCGCCACATCGCCAGCCGCGCCTCGAACGCCGCATCCACAGCTTCGGGAGCGGGGACAAGGGCGATCATCCCTTCGCCCAGCCCAACCGCCTGTTCGAACGTCAGTCGCGTCTCGGCCTTTTCGATCCGTTCGCAGCCGGCCTGCGCCCCCGGTTGCGGAACAGCCTCGCTCTTGCCCAGCGTCAGCAGGCGGCACAGCCGCCCATAGGCGGGGCGGTCACGCGGAAAGACCATGAGGTCTGTCCCATCGGTGAAACCCAGCCGAGCCCCGACGATCAGGGGGAGGTCCACCTCTTCGGCCCCCATCAGGGCGCGCACCATCCCGGCCAGCGTATTGCGGTCCGCCACCCCCACGGCGGCCAGCCCCAACGCCTTGGCCTGATGCATGATCTCGCCCGGATGGGACGCCCCCTCCAGAAAGCTGAAGTTGGTGATCGCGCCCAGTTCAGCGTATCGGCCATCCCAGCTCATGCCAGCACCCCGTGCATCCACCAGCTCGGCGCCCGACGGTCATCGCCCGCACCGGTATAGTCCCAGCCGTACCGCCCCTCGCGGAACAGCCAGTAGCGCCCACCCTCGCCGTCCTCGACGCGGTAGTAGTCACGGGTTCGCATCTCACGTCCGTCCGGACGCGGCCGCCACCATTCGGGCGACAGGCGCTCCGGCCCCTCGGCCCGCACGATGCGCCGGCTGACCCGCCTCCAGGTGAAGCGCGCGGGCGCCCCGTCGGGCAGGTCGAACACCGGGTCCTCCAGCGGTTCCGGCGGCTCCAGCAGAAGGATCGGCCGCCGTCCCACCTCGGCCCCGTCCGCCGTCGGTGTCCGCCCCAACATGGGGACCAGCCGCTCGGCCCGTTCCGGAATCCAGCTGTCCACCGGTTCGGGCGTCAGCACCCGATCCTCGCCCAGCCGCGCGGTCAGCCGATCAATCAGCGCCGCCAGACTCTCGGCCTGCCTCGCCTCCGCCTCGCTTTCCAGCGCATCCTGCCGCGCCGTCATCGGCTCGGTCAGATCCGCGCTCAGCATCAGGGCGTCCAGGCCGAAGCCTAACTCCAGCCGCCCGAAACCGGCCTCGCGAAACAACCGCATCCAGATCGTTCCGTCCCGTCCGGGCAGGCCCATCCTCACCGACAGGCAGGTCGTTTCGCCGTCCGTGCGGAAGCCGGTCAGGGTCAGGGCCTTCGCCCCCTGCCCGTCCTGTTCCAGCGCCCGGGACAGGTCATCCGCCAGTTCCGGCAGCCGCATCTCCACGCCCTCCACATCCCCCAGCGGCTCGGCGAAGGCCTGCCAGACACGATAGCGCGGGGGCGGCCGCACCGGGGTCAGCGCCTCGCCCGAGTGCCCCCGCGCCTGATCCAGCCGCTTCACCAGACCGATGACGTCTCCGTCCCGAAACCGTCGCGCCAACCCGGCTCGCGGCATGGCGTATAGGCTGCCCACGGTCTTCAGCCCCAGCCGCCGGGCGCCCGACACCGTCCGTTCGTCCAGCCGGAGGGCCTCCACCGGCAAGTCGGCCAGCAGGTCCGACAGGGTCTCGTCGGTGGCGACAGGGTCTCGCTCCTCGCCCCAACGCGCCAGGGCCCAGGCCGCCCCCGGTGTCGGCGCCATGGAGACGCGCGCGGTCGCCCCCGCCTCGGCCAGCCGGTTGCGGATCAGCGCCAGAAGGGCCGCCTCCCCGCCGAACAGATGGGTCGCCCCGGTCACATCGAGGAACAGGCCTTCCAGTCCGTCACCAGACAAATCGAGACTAACCGAGGGCGACCAGCGCTCGGCCCAGATCGCCAGCGCCTCAAGCGCCCGATGGTCGGCGGCGACGTCGGCGGGCCGACAAAGCAGATGCGGGATCATGGCCAGCGCGTCCGCCTGGGTCTGCCCCCGACGCAGTCCCGCCGCCCGGGCCACCGGGTTCAGGGCATGGATAACGGCCGCGCCTCGCCGGTTCTTCAGGATCAGGGCGAACGGGTTTTGTGGATCAAGGACGGGATCAGGCGGCGAGGCCGGTCGCCGCGCCCGTTCCAGCGATCGGCGGCGGACGGAAACCGGCCAGTCGATCAGCCAGACGGAGACGATGCGTTTCATCATCCTGCTCCATCATCCAGACGCCGGTGCGTTCGCCCCGGCCACGCGTCAGTTCGGCCATCAGACGGGCTCTCCCCGGCGCGCGGGGATCGTCGAGGTCCGCCGCGGACAGGCTCGTCACGACCCGCCAGCGTCGTCGCGCGGCGCTGAGACCCTCCGGCGTGCGTGGCAGCATCACCCCGGTGGCGCCGCCCGCCTTCGCCGCGAACTCCAGCCGCCGAGACTGCGCCAGACTGACGCCGTCCACCGCGCCCATGGCCAGCGCCACCGCGCCGGACCGCAGGGCCTGTTCCAGCACCCACAGCCCCTCGGCCGCCGTCGACACCGGCGTCAGGATCAGGGCCTGTCCCGGCAGTCCCGGTCCATAAGGCCGGCCATTCTCCCCCAGCCAGGCCCGGGATGCGGCGATCAGCACCGGCCGCTCGTCGACCTTTGATCGCCGTGACAGGGCGAACAGGAAGGCCGCAGCCCGGTCACGGGGCATAGGCGCGCACACCTCCTCCAGGGACTCGGCGGCCTCCGGAAACGGCTCCAATGACAGGGCGGAATGGGGGGACATGACGGGCTCGGAACGACAGATGTTCATTATTTGTTCCGCCCGTCCCGGAGTCAAACCGGAATCGCTTCGCGTGTCGAAAGACACCGCTGAAATCTACTCCTGATTGCAGAACTGGTCCGGTCCATGCACGTTTCCGGACCGGAACCTGTCATGGTTCCCGAAACGGGACAGCATCGTCATGGCGCTGAGAGAGATCACCGAGAGCGACTATCCGGCCATCCAGGCCCTGCACCGCAGCGTCGGCTGGCCCGAACGGTCACTGGCCGGCTGGCGATGGCTTCACGCCAACCCTGCCCGCCTCGACATCGGCGCGCCCGCCGGCTGGGTCGCCGACGGCCCCGACGGAGAACCCGCCGCCCATGTGGGCAACCTGATCCAGCGCTTCCGCTTGGGCGAGCGGCGCCTGCATGGCGCGACCGGCTTCAACATCATCGTGACGCCGTCCGTGCGCGGGACCAGCCGCCGGATGCTGCAGACCTTCACCACCCAGCCGAACGTCTTCGCCCGCTATACCTTCAACGCCAATTCGAAGTCCCAGCCCCTGTATGTCCGGCACGGCATGCGGTCCTGGCCGGAACAGACCCATGCGGTGAAACTCAGCTGGGTGGTCTCACCCCTGCCTCTCGCGATCAGCAAGGTCTGGCGCAAGCTGTACGGCCTGGCGCCCAAAGCCATTTCGGGTCTGGGCGAGCAATTGATGAACGACCGCCTGGGTCGCACGCCTCGCCTGTCCCTGCCGCCGGGTGTCAGTCTGCTGGACGACTTCAGCGACGCCTCTCCCTATGCCGCCTTCTGGTCCGCCCTGACCCAGGATGGTCGGCTGCTGGCCGACCGCAGCCCGGAGATCCAGCGGTGGCGGCTGCAGGACCCTGATCTGTCGGAACCTCCGCTGACCCTGGCCTTCGAGCGGGACGGCGTGATGGTCGCCTACGCCATGGCCATGATGGCCAAATCGAACATCCTCGAGCCGCCGGTTCTGGAAATCCTCGATCTGGAGGCCCTGCGCAGCCACGCCGACGCCATTCCGGTTCTGATGACGGCCCTGAAGGACGCCGCCCGGATCATGGGCGCGGCCAAGTTGAGGCTTTCAGTCGTCACGCCGGAGGCCATGGCGCGGCTGAGGGACTTCACCCGAACAGCTCGCAATGAGGGTGGCTGGGGCCACTGCCATGTGCAGTTCGCGACGGATGCGCCGAATACGGCCCTTTGGTCGCCGACGCCCTATGACGGCGACTACGCCATCTGCCTGCGCCCCATTCCTTTAGATGCGATCCACCACGGGGCGCGCAGGCCCCTTCGAACGTCACAGACCGCATCCAAGGCCTGAGCCGCGATCTAGGCTTTAGGGCGCGCTTTCAGTTCGTCGCGGATTTCCGCCAGCAGAGCCTCGGTCGCGGTCGGGGCAGCAGGGGCTTCCGGCGCGGCCGCCTGCTCACGACGGAGCTTGTTCACCAGCTTGACCATCAGGAAGATCACCACCGCGACGATCAGGAACTGGATGACGGTGTTGATGAAGGCGCCGTACTGGATGGCCACCTTCTCGACGTCAGCTGTGGCAGGGTTCTCGGGAACCAGAACCCACTCCAGATTCGAGAAATCCACCCGCCCCAGAAGCAGGCCGACCGGCGGCATTACGATCTGCTCGACCAGACTGGTGACGATCTTGCCGAACGAGGCGCCGATGATCACGCCGACGGCCAGATCAATGACGTTGCCGCGGGCGATGAATTCCTTGAACTCGGTAACCAGTCCCATGGGGCTCCTGTGGGTCAGTCAGCGTTCAGCCGCTCGCGCAGCTCCTTGCCGCTCTTGAAGAAAGGCACCGCCTTGGCGGGCACCTCGACCGACTCGCCTGTGCGCGGGTTACGACCGGCGCGCGCCGGGCGGCCCCGAACAGAAAAGGCTCCGAAGCCGCGAAGTTCCACGCGCCCCCCGTCGCCCAGAGCATCGACCATACGGCCGAGCACGACATTGACCACACGCTCGACCTCGGCATGGGTCAGATGCGTGTTTTCCGCCGCGAGCTTTTCGATCAGCTCTGATTTGATCATGCAGGCCCCCGCCCTTTTCAGCCCGTCCCGGGCACATACGGGTGCATCTGAACGCCGGATGCAAGCCCACCCTAACGCTCGCGCGACGAGGGAAAAAGGGCCAAAGCCGCGCTGAGGGACCAAATTGTGAGTTAACCGTCGGCAACCGCACACAAAATTCCGATTGGCAGGGATGCGGGCACGAAAAAGGCGGCCGGATTTCTCCGACCGCCTGATCCGTCTTCAGTCTGTAACGAAGGGGCTTAATCCTTCGAGCCGGCCTTTTCGCGCAGGGCGGCTCCCAGGATGTCGCCCAGCGAGGCGCCCGAGTCGGACGAACCGAACTGTTCAATGGCCTCGGCCTCGTCCTTCATTTCCAGGGCCTTGATCGACACCGAGACGCGGCGCGAGGCCTTGTCGATGCCGGTGACCATGGCGTCGACGCGATCGCCGACCGAGAAGCGCTCGGTGCGCTGCTCGTTGCGGTCACGCGACAGGTCCGACTTGCGGATGAAGGCGGTCGCCGGAGCGTCGTCTTCACCGAACTTGACCTCGATGCCGCCGGTCTCGATCGCCGTCACGGTGACGGTGATCTGCTGGCCCTTCTTGAACGTGTCGCCTTCCATCGGATCGCCGCCGAGCTGCTTGATGCCCAGCGAGACGCGTTCCTTCTCGACGTCGACGTCCAGGACCTTGGCCTTGACGGTTTCGCCCTTGCGGTAACGCTGGATGGCTTCCTCGCCCGACACGTTCCAGTCCAGGTCCGACAGGTGGACCATGCCGTCGATGTCGTTGTCCAGGCCGATGAACAGGCCGAACTCGGTGGCGTTCTTGACTTCACCCTCGACGGTCGAGCCGATCGGGTTGGCGGCCACGAAGGCATCCCACGGGTTGTCCTGGGCCTGCTTCAGGCCCAGCGAAATACGGCGCTTGGAGGCGTCGACGTCCAGCACGACCACGTCGACTTCCTGCGAGGTCGAGACGATCTTGCCGGGGTGGACGTTCTTCTTGGTCCACGACATTTCCGAGACGTGCACCAGACCTTCGACACCGGCTTCCAGCTCCACGAAAGCGCCGTAGTCGGTGATGTTGGTGATGCGGCCCGACATCTTGGCGCCGACCGGGTACTTGGCTTCCACGCCGTCCCACGGGTCGGCCTGCAGTTGCTTCATGCCCAGCGAGATACGTTGAGTGTCCGGGTTGATCTTGACGATCTGGACCTTGACGGTGTCGCCGACGGCGAGGACTTGCGACGGGTGCGAGACGCGCTTCCACGACATGTCGGTGACGTGCAGCAGGCCGTCGATGCCGCCCAGGTCAACGAACGCACCGTAATCGGTGATGTTCTTGACGACGCCTTCGCGGACTTCACCCTCTTGCAGCTGGCCGACCAGCTCGGTGCGCTGTTCGGCGCGGGCTTCTTCCAGGATGGCGCGACGCGAGACGACGATGTTGCCGCGCGGACGGTCCATTTTCAGGATGGCGAAGGGCTGTTCCTTGCCCATCAGCGGAGCGACGTCGCGCACCGGACGGATGTCGACCTGCGAGCCCGGCAGGAAGGCCGAGGCGCCGCCCAGATCGACGGTGAAGCCGCCCTTGACGCGACCGACGATGGTGCCGTTGACGGGTTGGCCGTCGGCGAAGACGACTTCCAGACGGGTCCAGGCTTCCTCGCGGCGAGCCTTGTCGCGGCTGATGACCGCTTCACCCAGGGCGTTCTCGACGCGCTCCAGATAGACTTCAACGTTGTCGCCGACCTTCGGGATCACGGCGCCTTCGCCGATGCCGAATTCGCGGGCCGGGATGCGGCCTTCGGTCTTCAGACCGACGTCGATGATCAGGATGTCCTTTTCGATGCCGACGACGCGGCCGTGGACAACCTGGCCTTCGCCGAGGTCACGACCCTGCAGGGTCTCATCAAGCAGCGCCGAGAAATCGTCGCGGGTGGGGGAGAGGGTATCGGTCATGTAACTCTGGAGTTGGAGAAAAGGGTCTCTGCGCGCGACCGGAAGGTCCCGCGCGAAGGGGTTCAAAAGGGGAAATCAGGTCGTCTGACGCGAGGCTTCAAACTCAGCCAGAGCGCCCGCGGAAGCCGAGGTTTGGAGCGTTGGATTTGCGGACCGGGCCTAGAGACCCTGTTTCGCGCGCGCCGCCTCGACGATACGGCGGGCCGCATCGAAGGCCGTCTCTATATCCATATCGGTCGTATCCAGCAAGACGGCGTCTTCAGCCTGCACCATGGGAGCCGCGCCGCGCCCGGCGTCGCGCTCGTCCCGCTTGATGATGTCGGCCAGCATGGCCTCGAAGGCGATGTCGTGCCCGCGCGCGGTCAGCTGCTTCCAGCGCCGGGTCGCCCGCACTTCGGGCGTGGCCGTGATGAACAGCTTGGCCGGAGCCTCCGGCGCGATGACCGTGCCGATATCGCGCCCGTCCAGCACCGCGCCGCCCGTCTGCGCCGCAAAGGCCTTCTGGAAGGCCAGCAGGGCCGCGCGCACGCCCGGATAGCCGGCGATCCGGCTGGCGGCCTCGCCCGCCTCTCCGCTGGTCAGCCGGTCGGTGTCGGTCAGATCGCCGGCGTTCAGAGCCTGCGCGACAGCCTCCGCGGCGGCTTCATCATCCAGAGACTTGCCCGCGTCCAGCAGACCCACGCCGACGGCGCGGTACAGCAGGCCGGTGTCCAGATGCGCCAGCCCATAGGTCGCGGCCAGCCGAGCGGCGATGGTGCCCTTGCCCGAGGCAGCGGGGCCGTCAACGGCGATGATGAGGGAAGCGGTCATTGGTCTGCCGCGATATCCGCCCCAAGGCCGTTCATCAACTCCACGAAACCCGGGAAACTGGTGGCGATCATGTCCGGCTCGTCGACGGTGACCGGCTGTTCGGCGGCGAGGCCCAGCACCAGATGGCTCATGGCGATGCGGTGATCGTGGGCGGTGTGCACCGTCCCGCCGCCCCGCACGGGCCCACCCGTGACAATGAAGCCCTCGGGCTCTTCCTCCACGGCGACACCACAGGCGCGCAAGCCGTCGACCATCAGCTTGATGCGGTCGCTCTCTTTGACCCGCATCTCGCCCACGCCGCGCATGACGGTGACACCGTGGGCGAAGGCGGCCGTGGCGGCCAGGATCGGATACTCGTCGATCATCGAGGCCGCGCGATCTTCCGGCACGACGACACCCTTCAGCGCCGAATGGCGGGCGGTGATGTCGCCGACCTCCTCACCCCCGGCCATGCGGCGGTTTGTGATGGTCAGGTCCGCGCCCATCTCCCGCCAGGTCTCGAACAGACCGGTTCGCAGCGGGTTCAGCATGACGCCCTCGACCGTGACGACCGAGCCCGGAACCACGAGCCCTGCCGCCAGCGGGAAGGCCGCCGACGACGGATCGCCCGGCACCGCCACGAAGGTCCCCGTCAAGGACTGCCCGCCCTTCAGCGTAATCGTCCAGCCCTCGCCGTCTTCCACAACGCTGACCTCCGCTCCGAAGGCGCGCAGCATCCGTTCAGTGTGGTCCCGGCTCTTCTCCGGCTCGGTGACAGTGGTCACGCCCCCGGCGTTCAGCCCGGCCAGCAGGATGGCCGACTTGATCTGGGCCGAGGCGACCGTCTGCACATAGTCGATGCCGGTCAGCGTCCCGCCGGTCAAACGCAGCGGCACCCGATCCTCGGCGGTCAACCAGTCGAAGGTCGCGCCCATTCCAGCCAATGGGCCAGTGACACGCTTCATCGGACGTTTTCGCAATGAAGCGTCCCCGTCGAAGGTCGCGGTGATCGGATAGCCGGCCGCCGCGCCCATCAGCAGGCGCACGCCCGTCCCGGCGTTGCCGCAGTCGATGACGCTGTCCGGGGTGCGGAAGCCCCCCTGCCCCGTGATCCGCCAATGCCCGTCCCCCAGCCGCTCAACCTGCGCGCCGAAGGCCTCCGCCGCCCGGGCCGTGGCCAGGACGTCGTCGCCCTCAAGCAACCCCTCAACCTCGGTCACGCCGGTGGCCATCGCCCCGAAGATCATCGAGCGATGCGACATGCTCTTGTCGCCCGGTGCGCGCACGGAACCGGTCAGCGCGCGGCTGCGACGGGCGGTCAGATGTGTGGTGTTCGTCACCCAGCGGTCTCCGAAAGGGCGTGTCAGGCGCGGGTGGCGGCCATTTTTGCTTCAGGTCTACGAGACCTGAATCCAAAAAATGGCCCAAGCTCCAAAGTTCGGCGAAATCTGAGTTCGGGAGCGCGCAGCGCTCCTGAACCGATTTCGCCGGAGAGAACGTTTTTGACAGCGGCTCCAAGGGGTGGCAAGGGACGCGCCCGAATTCCCCGAACGTGAGAGGCGCCTCCGTGGCTAATCCCGAACTGGGCCAGAAGCAGGTCTGTCCGAACTGCCAGGCCAAATTCTACGACCTCAACCGTCGTCCGGCCCACTGCCCCAAATGCGGCACCGACTTCGATCCCGAAGAAGCCCTGAAGCTGCGCAACCGCCGCGGCCGTCCGGCCGGCTACCCGGCCGACGACGAGGCTGAAGATCAGGTCAAGGACAAGAAGGTCGACGGCGACGAGGACGACGAGGAAGAAGCCGTCTCCACGCCCGAGATCGACGAGGAAGGCCATGAGCCGATCCTGACCCCGGACGACGACGATGACTCGCCGACCGACCCGACCGAAGAGCCCGGCATGGGCGAGGCCGGTGAAGATGACGATGACGTCCTGGGCGACGACGACGATGACTCGGTGCCCTTCATCGAGGACGAAGACGATGACGACTCGTTCGAGGACGAGATCGGCAAGCCCGAAAAGGACGAGGACTAACGCACTTCCGGGCGGATCAGAGCCCTCTGATCCGCCCGGAAATCGCCTTTCGAACAGCGTTCGAAAAAGGTGAAAATAAAAGGCGAAAACGGGCTTGATCCTCAAACGGCCCTGACATAGTTTCCGCCGCCTCGCCGGGGGCCAACACCAATACCTCGGCGGACCAGACCGGCAACGGTTCGGGGCTTTAGCTCAGTTGGTAGAGCGCTTGCATGGCATGCAAGAGGTCAGCGGTTCGACTCCGCTAAGCTCCACCATGAAGGCCTCGCGGGACACCGCGAGGCCTTCTCCAATTCCGGTTCTGATGATCCCTACAGGCTGATGGTGCGGGCGCGGCCCAGATCGGCTTCGTCGGGCACGTCGACGTTCTGCGAACGCAGGAGAGCCGACACCGGACCGATCATGGACCGCATCGCATTCAGCTGCGTCCCGGCCAGACCGCCCAAGGTGCGCAGATGGCCCAGCTTGCTGACATTCGCCGGATTACGCGAAGCCGCCGTCAGCATGGCGGGGAAGTCGGAGACCAACTGCGCGTCGATCAGACCCGCGCGGATCATGTTCACCCCGGCGTCCAGCATCAGGCCGCGCTGGTTGCGGTTGGCGGTCTCGTACAGCGCCTGAAGCTCGGCCTCGCTTCCGGCGTTGGCCTTCAGGGCGTCGATGTCCTCCTCGAAGGCGGCGTTGTACGAACCCAGATCATCCGCGTCCTGCACGACCTGGATGGCGTTCACCCGCTCACGGATCGACGCCATGTCGTTCTTGTTGCGCGACATCTGGGCCAGCACGGCGGCCGCGACCATCATCTGCTTGGTCGCCTCCACGCCCTCACGAAGGAACACATCCGGGTTGTGAGCCGTCGCACCGGACGCGCCGCCGCCGAAGGGGTTGGGGACGCCCGGGACGCTGCGCGGCAGATTTTGTCCCATCCCCCGCAGGTTGGGAAGCTGGGCGCTGACGGACGCCGGCGTGAGCACCGCGAGGCCGAGGGCCAGGATCGCAGCGACGGGTTTGGATGCCTTCATAGGTCTTCTCCGGTTTCGAAATGGATTGAGGATTATCTCGGGGGCGTGGTTTCAGCCGCCGCCTGACGCGCCATCACGGAGGTCGCCTCCGCGAGCGCCTGTTGCAGCACGCCGGCTCGCGACCCGGCGTCAGCGCCGGCAGACACCGCGACGCCGGTCAGGGCCTGCTGTTTGCCGACGCCGCCCTCGACCCGCTGGCCGTTGCGCCGAAGGCTGAAACCGACGGTCAGGTCATAGTCCGACAGCACCATCCCCTGCCGGGGGCGAGGGGCGCCGCGTGGCTCGACCTGATGGACCGGTTCGAAGCACACGTCCTCTGGCGGCGGCGACAGCACGCCCATCTGCTCCAGCCCTTCAAACTGACCGATCAACAGCGGGCGCAGCTCATCCTCGAAGTCGCGGATGCGGACAGGAGCCCGGAACGCGGCCGCGAAGGCGTTGACCGCGATCGGCCCAAACGTCGGCTGAGGGATGGAGCCGCGCGCGCTTACGCTGCCGTTCCCCAGTGCATCCGCGCACTGGATGAACCACCGCCGGGACGCGGTGGCCAGCGACGGCGCCTCCCAGGCCAGCTGGTCGCCGGACCTTACGGACACCGCCTCCACCCCGGCGAAGCGCGCGGTGGCGCCGTCCTGATCGGTGGACACGACCTCGACGTTGGTGACGGGAGACCAGACATCGCCGTCGATTCCGGGGACGCGGCCGATCCGGCGCAGGATGGAGGCGGACACGCCCTGCGTCAGGGCCCCGCCCGGATCAGCGACCCGAACGCCTCCTGCGGCGGCGCTGACCGGAAGACGCAGAGTTTGTGGCCGGAACTCCCGACCGACGACCTCCACCGCCTGTCGTACCGCCGCGATCAGGGCCAGATCGTCCCGCTGCTCGGCGGAGAAGCTCAGGTCCGCGATCTCGGCATCGCGCCAGCTTTCCACGCCCTGCCCGGCAAACAGCACCCGACCGGCGCGGTCGATCACCTCGACCAGCACCCGGGCCTGATGCGACCGGATCGAGACGCCCCGGACCTCGGTGGGCATGCCGGCCGACGGCAGGACCAGCGCGGTCACGCGCAGGAAGTAGTCAGGCAGGGCCCGCGGGCGATAGTCCGCCCCTGACTGCCCCAGCGTCTGGTTCCGTATCTCCACGAAGCTCGGATTGACCGGCGCGGCCGAGAAGGCGGTCGCCTCGCCCATTGCGGTTTCGACCATGGCCGCCAGATGTCGCCGACCGACATGCGCCGGCGCGTCGGCCACGACAACCAGCATCGACGGCCGCGCCAGCGCGGTCGTGGGCTGGGCGACCTGCCGCGACAGGGCTTGCCCGACGCTGAGGCTCCCCAGCAGGGGCTCGACGATCGAATAGGCCGCGTCGGCGTGCACGACCCGAACGTCGCCGCCCAGGAAGTCGCCCTCGCGAAGGCCGCCGGACCGACCCTGATCGACCACGAAGCGATCCCCTGCCCGGCCCCGCACCTGCGCGGTCAGGGCGCGGGGCTGGAAGCGGGTCGCGGCCTGATCCACCAGGGCGTCCAGCGCGGTCTCCAGCTGGCCGTCGATCTGTCGCTGGATCTGCTGGAGGCCGCCGCCGCGCGACATGATCCCCGAGACCCTGCCGTTCAGGCTCTCCGAGAACAACACCTCCCCGGTCGCCATGTCGGAGACCATCAGCGTCAGCCCCATGGGCGCATGCACCTCGATGGAGGGGCCGTTGGGGACACGCCAGAGGTCGAGCCGGGTCATATGCAGGGAGACCACCGCCGTCCCGGTGAGCGTGGCCTCGCGGGTCAGGCCAGCGCCCGGTCCGACCGACAGATCGTTGACCACGCCCGGGAAGCGGGCCGCGACCCGCTGCCGGAACCGCTCGCCCAGCGCCATCCGCCGCTCGGGCGTCACTGCGAAGCAGAGTTCGGGCGAGACATAGGCCGTGTCATTCGACGCCGCGCTGCCGGCAGGCCGTCCGCAGGCGGTCGCGTCGAGGCCGAAGAGGCCCGCGACAGGGTAGAGCCGCAGGGATGGCGTTTGCGCCTGCGCGGCCGCCCCCCCGAGCAGCCACAGAAGGGCGGACAGCGCCGCCAGACCGATCGTCCGGGCCGTCACAGGCTCAGCAACCCCCGGGCAGGCAGAAGATGACCTGACGGCCCACGACCTCGCTGGTGGCGTTGGCGAAGGCCGGTTTGCCCCGCAGCCGCTGATACAGGGCGAGGTTCAGCGGCATCGGCCCCTCATAGCGGACCTGGAGGTTCATCTGACCGCCCTCCTGACCGAGGAAGGCGTGGCTCTGAACCCCGGGCAGCCCCTGCAGAGCGTCCAGCACATCGGCCTGCGTTCCCATGTCCGCCGCGCCGCGAATGACGAGCGTGTACTCGACCGGGCCCTGCGCGGCGGCGACGGCGTTGGCGACACCACGGGATTGGTTGCGCCAGTAGCGCTGCACCTGCGGGCCCAGCTCCTCCGCCGCCAGACGGGCGAGGTTCTCGGACAGGCGGGCGGCGCACAACTCGTAGCTTGAGGCGGCGTCCTCGCCCGACTTGCTGGTCGCGGCGATGTCCTGCGAGGTGCTGGTGGCGAAGGCCTGGGCATACAGTTGGCCGGTGCAGGTGGCCTGCCCGGTGTTCGGGCTGCGGCCGTTGTCCTGAATGCTCAGTTGCCCGCCCATGAAGAAGGGCGCCCGGCTGGTGCGGTAGGCGTCGGCGAGGAAGGCCGTCAGCTGACCACTGTCGCGCAGCTCGGTGAACAGGGGCGGCGCACCCGGCGCGAACTGAGCCAGGGCGTTCATCCCGTTCGCCGTCGCCACATCGTGACGCAGCAGCTCCCCGGTGAGGGCCGCGACCGCCGCCTGCCCCACCCGCGTGGTCGCGGTCGCCTGATAGACGACACGCTGGCGATACCGGGTGGCGTCGACCGCGGCGGCCTGAACATTGTTGCGGTCTTCCAGACGGGTCGACCGCGCATAGGCGTCGGCGTCCGTCCTGCGGGCGGCCCCGGCGCCGTACCAGTTGGCATAGGCGCCGGTCCGCTGCGACGTCGACGCCGCCGCCTCGCGGTCCGAGTAGCTGAGGCTCGAGGTATCGCTGAAGGTCGCGCCCCGGAACCGGTCATACTCGGTCGTCACCTCGATCGGCTGGTTGGTGTCGCGCGACGGCCCGACCGCCTCGTCCAGCATGATCAGAACCCGCGCATTCTGCCCCCCGGCCTGCGTGCTGGAAGAGACCACGCCTTCGTCATCCAGACGCGCCTGGAACCACGCCCGGTCGATGCGGGCCGACGCCGTCGCGCGGTACTCCTGTCCCACCCGTTCATAGGACCAGGGCTCAAACATCTCGGGTCGAAGCTGATTGGCCAGACGGGCCGTGATCTCGGGCGTCACCTCGCCCAGCCGTTCGGCGCCCAGCACCTGACGGGCCATGTTCCGCACCAGATCCTGGCGGGCCGCCGCTTCGGCATTCGCGCGGGTGGCGTTGGCGTCGCGGGTGACCGGCGCGGTCCCCGTTCCGGAGACGACGCCCTCCTGCGCCATGGCGGCGTATGGAACGGACACGGCGATGACCGCCGCGAACGGAATAAATGCACGCATGGATAGCTCCCCCGACGCTTGAGCGTCACCATACGCTACCCAAGGATGCGGCCCGTGTCAGCGGTTTCCGAACGGGGGTCGCGAAACTTCTGTGACTTGTCGCCGGAGCGCGCAGGCCCCATCTAATCGGTGTTCAGGTCTCGCCATTCCGGGAGGCCTGATTCAACGCCTGCTTCGGGGGCTCGAGACCATATGACGACACGCACCATCCTGTTCGACAGCCCCTTCCTGCTGGGCTTCGACCACACCCGGGCCCTGATCGACCGGGCGCAGCGGGCGGCGGCGGACAGCTATCCGCCCTATAACGTCGAGCAGCGCGGCGAGCAGGCCGTCCGGATCACCCTCGCGGTGGCCGGCTTCGGCCCCGACGACCTGGCCATCACCCTTGAAGGCCGCCAACTGACTATCGCCGGCAAGCGCGAGGACGCGGGCAAGGACCCGCAGGCCTTTCTGCATCGCGGCATCGCCGGGCGCGGCTTCGTCCGCAGCTTCGTGCTGGCGGACGGCCTGGAGGTCGATGCGGCGACCCTCGAACACGGCCTGCTGCACGTCGACATGAGCCGTCCGGATGACGTCCAGACGATCCGTCGCATCCCCATCACGACGGGCTGAGAGCCGTCGATTCACCGGCCGCCGAATTCGGGGCCGAACCCATACGCCCCCGTGGCGTTAGTAGAGCGTAAGGAGGCGGTCACATGACGCCGGAACAGAAGATGACCCGACAGGACTTCGCCCATCTGGGGGCGCCGGACCTGGTCTATGTGCGCCAGATCCGCGCCGCCGACGTGCTGGCCGATGCGCCGATGACGGCCATGCAGGGCCTTTCTGTCGACCCCGACGCCACCCTCTATGCCGTGCACGGCGCCGACGGTGAGCGGCTGGCCATCATGACTGACCGCGAGACCGCCTTCGCCACCGCCGTGGCGCACGAGCTGGAGCCCGTCTCGGTTCACTGACGCATCCCAAGAGCGCTATCGCTCGCGCCGCGGGCGCTCCCTGCTTGAGCGCGAGATCGGCGCGACGCTGAAGGCAGGCCAGCGCTCAAGCAGCCACCCGCCGCGCGGGTGGCGTTAGCGCCCTTCAAGAGAGATGATGCCGCCGTCAGGCGGCTGTCGCGGGGGCGCGGTCGCTGACGAAGAGGGCGTGGATGGCGTCGGCGGTTCGGGCCTGACGCAGTTGCTCCCGCATCCCGGACGAGCGCAGGGCGCGCGAGACCGCCGCCAGGGCCCGCAGGTGCTCGGCGCCGTCGCTGGGCGGAGCGAACAGGGCGAACAGCAGATCGACCGGACGGTCGTCCACCGAGCCGTAGGCCACGGGCGTATCCAGACGCACGAAAACGCCCGTCACGCGGCGGACGCCCTCCAGACGGGCATGGGGCACGGCCACGCCCGAGCCCAGCCCGGTCGAGCCCAAGGCCTCGCGCTCCAGCAGAGCTTCCAGCACGCGTCCCTCCGGCAGGCCGAGAGCCTGGGCGGCGGCGTCCGCCACCGTGTGGAGAGCCTGCCGCTTGGATGACGCGCCGCTGCGCAGGACGACGCCGCCGTCCGCCAGCAAATCACCGATGTCCATTGAAACCCCGACTCTACTCGATCATCCCGGGTGGGCGGGCGCCCTTTAGAACACCCGCCCCCTTGTGGGAAGCACTATGACGTATGACCGTTTACCGAACCGTGTGCGGCGAGTGAAACACCTTTCCGGTCCGGGTCGATCCAGCCGACGTTGCCGTCAGGGCGGCGATAGACCACCGAGATGCCGCCGTGGGCCGCGTTGCGGAAGACGACGACCGGATAGCCGGTCATGTCGAGCTCGGCGACCGCGCGGCCGACGGTGATGGTGCGGATCTCGGTCTCGTTCTCCGCGATGACCATGCCCACCGGAGGCGGACCGTCCGCCTCGCCCGCGTCGCCGAAGGTTTCGTCCTCGACCTCGTCCGGATTGCGCAGGACGATGCTGCGAGCGACCTCGCGGGCGGCGTCCTCGGTCTTCTCCGGGGAGAGACGCTTGGGCCCGATGTGGTGATCCTTCAGGCGACGCTTGTAGCGGCGCACCCGCTTCTCGAGCTTGT
Organism: Brevundimonas sp. M20; assembly: GCF_006547065.1. Taxonomy (NCBI): domain Bacteria; kingdom Pseudomonadati; phylum Pseudomonadota; class Alphaproteobacteria; order Caulobacterales; family Caulobacteraceae; genus Brevundimonas; species Brevundimonas sp. M20. The sequence continues at coordinate 2,880,094 of NZ_CP041243.1, forward strand.
CGAGCGAGTCGGAGAAGGCGCCGTGGGCGTCGCCGCCGAGCCCGGTGGTGACGATAGCCTGTCCCGACGCAAGGCGAACCCAACAGTCCACCTTGAAGCCGTGACCGTCTTTCGACACCACGACCTCAGCATCCTGAGCACCGCGTTCGAAATATTTTCCGATCCCGTCTTCGAGTTCCTGGGAGATGCGCGAGCCTAACGCTTCGCCGACATCTACGTGCTTGCCGCTGACCTGGACTTGCATGCCGATAGAACGCGACCGATCCATTTTGGTGTCAACGGAGAACAACGAAATCGACAGTCACGCTTGCGCGATTTGACGCATCTCTTTTTTGGGGGTCGCGGTCAGAAGGCTCCGCCTTCTCGACCCGACGCGACCCTGCGCTTCGCGCCCGCCAATTTTCGAAAGGAAGTATAGCCCGATCCTGGCGCGCAACGCAAGAACAAAGAAAGAACAGCCTTGCGTTCAGGGCATTTCAGCCCGCCTTGAGCATCCGTTTGCGCTCGACCGAGGACGGGATGCGGAGCGCCTCGCGGTACTTCGCGACCGTGCGGCGGGCGATGTCGATGCCGGCCTCGCTGAGCAGTTCGACGATGCGGTCATCAGACAGGACGTCGCCGTCGCGGCCCTCGCCGTCGATCATCGACTTGATCCGGTGACGGACGGCTTCAGCCGAATGGAGCGCGCCGCCGTCGGAGGACTGGATGGCGGCGGTGAAGAAGAACTTCAACTCGAACACGCCCCGGGGCGTCGAGACGTATTTGTTCGAGGTCACGCGGCTGACCGTCGACTCGTGCATCCCGATGGCGTCGGCGACGGTCTTCAGATTCAGGGGGCGCAGGAACTCGACGCCGAAGGCCAGGAAGGCGTCCTGCTGGCGCACGATTTCGGACGCGACCTTCAGGATGGTCCTGGCCCGCTGGTCCAGCGACTTGACCAGCCATGACGCCTGGGCCGCGCAGTCGGCGACGAAGGTCTTGTCGACCTCGGTCCGCGCCGCGCCCGCCACCACCCCGTGATAGCGCTTGTCCATGATCAGGCGCGGCAAGGTGTCGGCGTTCAGCTCCACCTTCCAGCCGCCCGCCGGGTCGGCGCGGACGTGGACGTCGGGGATGACGGTCTGGGCCGGTTCACCGCCGAAGCCCGCGCCGGGGCGCGGCGTCAGGGCCTTCAGCTCGGCGATCATCTCGACCATGTCCTCGGCGTCGACGCCGCACAGCTTGCGCAGGCCGGTCAGGTCCCGCTTCGCCAGCAGGTCGAGGTTGTCGAGCAGGCACTCCATGGCCGGATCGAAGCGATTGCGTTCGACCAGTTGCAGCTTGAGGCACTCGGGCACCGAGCGGGCCATGACGCCGGTCGGCTCGAACCCCTGACAGACCGCCAGCACCCGCTCGATGCGGCCGGCGTCGACGCCCAGACGTTCGGAGACCTCGGCCAGATCGCCGCGCAGGTAGCCGCCCTCATCGACCATGTCGATCAGGGTCAGGGCGATGCCGTGGTCGGCGGGCGAGAAGCCGGCCTGCGAGGCCTGGGCCTGCAGATGCTCCCACAGCGTGGCGTCGCGGGTGTCGGGCTGTTCACGACCCTCGCCGTCCGGCAGGCCGCCGCCGGACCCGGCGCGGGACCAGTCGGTCAGACCGGGCTGGCCGTCATCGGTGCGATCCGCCCCGCGCTCGCCCGGCGCGGCGTCGCCATAGACATCGCCCCCGCGCGCATCGACGGCGTCGCCCGCGTCGGCGGCGCGGCCGTCCTCGAAGCTCATCTCGGCGCGGTCGGCGACCTCGATCCGCTCGGGCGTGGCGTCGTTCGCCTCGCCCGGCTCGCCGTCCTCGCGTTGCAGCAGGGGGTTCTTTTCCAGCTCGGCCTCGACGAAGGCCTCCAGCTCAAGGTTCGACAGTTGCAGCAGCTTGATCGCCTGCTGCAGCTGGGGCGTGATGACCAGCCCCTGCCCCTGTCTGATCTCGAGCCTTTGTCCGAGCACGCGATTTTCCCCTGCCCCGGCCGAAGTGGCCCGGAACTTGCTTCGGCGACCATGTCGCCGAACCGGTTAACGACCCTTGAAGGGTTTGAACGCCCCTGAAACGTCGTCGATGGAAAGCTCTGCCGGGTCCGGCAGGGCGACGTTTTCAGGGATCGGGCGCGGGGGAAAAATCCGGGTGCGAACAGGCCGGATCAGGGGCCGGATCGGGGGCCGGATCGGAGGCCGGAGCCGGAGACGGCGGGAAGGTCCCGCGCACCCCGGCGACCACTTCGTCATTCAGCTCGCACAGCTCATGATAATCCTCCCGGACCAGCCGGCCCGACCTGAACGCCCGCGTCAGACCGAGATGCGTCGAGGCCGCGCCCCGGATGATGGTTTGCTGGTTCCGCAGGGACGCCAGGGTCCGCGCGATCGCCCCTTCCGTTCCCTGCTCCCGCGCCACCCGCTCACGCCGCCTTTCACGCGCCTCGCCGGCCTCAAGCCGGGCCTGCAGCTTCTCATGCAGCCGCATCCACGACGCCGCCTCACCGGCCCGGCCCAGCCGCAGCGCCCGCCGCACCCGGACCAGCGCGTCTTCGGCCAGCGCGGCGCAGTCGACGGGTTCGTCCGCCTCCGGGTCGTCATCGGGAACAGGCGCCGGCTCCGGCTGATCGCACCGGCGCCAGCCCTCGCGCCGGGCGCGATCATTGAAGGTGGACAGGCTCAGGCCATAGCGGTCACAGACCTGCGTACCGGAATCCCCGTTGATATAGTCCCGACGGGCGAGCGCCCATGTGTCGTCCGAGCGCGGGTCGTAGCCGCGCGGGGCCTCAAGGGCGTGGGGGTTGGGGTGTGGGGCGTCTGTCAGCACGGGCGATCCTCCTGTCGGAGAGGAGGATGACATGCCGGTGCGTCAAAAACGGACGTATGGGAGTCCCTGCGCCGAACGCCCTGGGCCGAAAACAGAAAGAGGCGGGGCCGGGGCCCCGCCTCTTCGTCAGGATAGAGAGCGCCGCTTCACGAAAAAGGACGCGAGGACCAGAGCCGCCCCCGCCAGAATGATCCCGATCAGGCCGTAGACGGCCGCTGTGATCCAGCCGGTCGCACCGAACATGAAGACCGCGATCCAGTGATCGAGGAACAGGGTTCGGAGGCCGAGGAAGGCGAGCGCTCCCCCCAGAAGAAGGGAGAGACCGATCAACCCCATGCTGCGAGGGTTACCCAAAGCGCTCATTTTGAATCATTCCTAAAGAGGGCCGATGTCGATTTCGGTGCGTTCGAGTTCATCAGGGATGTTGTTCCGGTTGCGGTCAACACCCGTGAAAGAGGTGCCCGGCCCGAGAATGGCGGTGCGCGAACCGACAAACGGAATACGGACGGTGATCCGGGCCGAGCCCGTCAGGGTATAGGTGGAACGCCCACCGCCGACCGACCGGCCGGTGCCCGGCGTGCCCGGGCGGATGGTGAACAGGGGATCCGGCTCGACCGGCGTCGGGTCGACGACGTAGGTCGCCTGATCATCGAAAGGCAGGACGCCGCCTTCGGTGTAGGGCTGCTGGGACTCATCCTCGAGCCCCACCTCCTGTTGGTAGTCCTGGCAGCAAAGCGCGGCCGTCATGGCCATGGCAGTCAGTATCATTCTGGTAGTCCCCCAATGAAAAACCACTACCGAGAGTATGAGGCAACAACCCGAAGTCAAGCTTCGGGTTGCATGATCGACGCACGCCAGCGTTGAATAGCAGGATCGGGGCGCCGGAGCCAGAGAGAGAGGCAGGCGCGCGCCGCCTTCCGGGGCGTCTAGAAACGCTGGGACAGACGCAGGCGAAGGGTCCGGCCAACCGGATCATTCCGATCTGCATTCCAGCCGGAGGGCGGTGACCCGTCAGCTAGCCGGGCCTGCCTGCGGCCATCCAACAGATTGTCGATCTGAAGCTCGATGCGGGCGCCGGGGCTCTGTCGGCGCTGATCATCGCCGTCGCCGCCGCCCCCGCGACCGGACAGGGTGAACCCGAGCCTGAGGTCCAGCGAGGCCCATGGCGCATAGAGAATGTCGCCTTCGCCATCGCGCCCGGCGATGCGACGCACCCGATAGGCGCCCTGCCGCCGTCCGGTGAGGTTCATCGTCCATCGCCCCCGGGCCGAGGTGAGCTCAAGCTGTGACGATGCGCCGGGCGCGCCGCCGCTGTCGCCGGCCAGACGATCAAGCTCGGGCGAACCGGGAATTATGGAGAACCGGTCCTCCAGCCGCTGACTGTGACGCAGCCGGAGTTGAACCGGAGCCGGCAGAATCGGGCCCTCGGGAAGGGTGACGGCGGCGGTCAGATCGAGCGAAGCGTCCCGGAAGCCTGCGAGGTTCAGGGGACGGCGGTCGACCGCCAGCAGGCGCCCGTCATCCGACCGCAGGAAACGCTCGGGGAACAGGGCCTCGTTCTCGGGCGTCGCCGCGAGATCGCGCACGATGCCGTCGCGGCCACGGCGCGCGCCCAGACTGGCGCCCATGGAAAACCGCAGGGCGGTCATCGGCCCGATCGACGCCCCGAGCAGCGTGGCGTCCGTGACGCTGGCTCGAAGATCGGGGGCGCCGCCCTCGATCGTGAAGACCTGCTCGGTCCGGCCGTTCCGGAAGTCATAAACGAGGGTGGAGGGGCCGTCGTAGGCCGGGGCGAAGCGGTCCGCTTCGCCCGGCGCCGCCGTGGTGCGGGTCCAGGATGCGTTCACCCGCACACCAGGCCCGAAGCGACCGGTCAGACCCAGATGAAGATTGTCGCCCTGCCCAGCCCTGCCCGTCTGGCGACCAACCGCGAGGGCGAGATCCAGCCCCCCGGGCCGTCCGCGCGGCGCGACCGGCCCGCCGAGCACCGGCGCGGGTCCCCCGAGCAGGGGGATCGAGAGCCGCGCCGACCAGGAGCGGGTCTCCGCCTCGAGATCGCGCACGACGTCGCCGCGGGTCTCGGACGTGCTGTGATTGCCGCCAGCCTCCAGGCTGACGGTCGCCGGCCCGGCGGGCGTCAGGGGGAAGCTTCGGCTGGCGTTGAGGCTGAGATCAAACAGCCGCCCCTCGCTGGTGGTGCTGGACAGCCCCTCGCGACGCGCCTCGGTGGTTTGGGCCCGGAGCGACGCGCTGACATCCCAGTCAAGGGCGCGGCCCGACAGTCCCGTGACGGCGCCGACGATCCGGTTGGTGGAGGCCTGATCCACCGGTCCGCCCTCCACGACGATGGTGGAGCGGCTTTCGTTCTGTCTGGCGTTCGCGTTCAGGCTGAGGTTCCAGTCGCCGAGGGAGCGGCCGAGCGCGAACTGGGCGGTGTAGGACCGCGAGGCGGGCGTCAGCGTGGCGGCGCCCGCATCCGGCCGCCCGTCCATGACGCCGGGCCGTTCGTCGCCGAAGAGGGCCGTCGTGCGCGTGGCCCCGAGCGTCAGCGCGGTGATCTCCAGTCCCGCGAGGCGATTGGCGCGCCCGGACAGGGCCACGCCGGTCAGACCGCCGGCGCTCGGCCGATGCGCCCTGAGTTCGCCGTCGAGACTGCCGAACCGCTGGGCGAGGACCAGATTTATCGCTCGCCCGGAGACGGGACCGCCGAAGGCGCCGGCTGATCCCGGAGGGAGAACCTCGGCGGACCGCAGGGCGTCGGGCGGCAGGCTGAAATAGAGGCCGGGATCGGCCACCCGCCGCCCGTTGATGATGATGACCGGCGGCTCCGGATCGGCGTAGAATTCCGAAAGCCGCGTCGCGAGTTCGCCGATGCTCCAGAGATTGAGCGCATCGATCTCGGCGGGGCCGATCTCGACCTCGGCCGCGACCTCGGCCCGCCCCTGGGCGCCGAGGACGAGGACATCCTCAAGCTCGGTGACGGGAGGACGGGGCGGCGCGGTCTGGGGCGACGGAGGCGACGCGAGAGCCAGGGCGACCACGAGGGCGCCGGACACAAGAAGACTCACAGCGGAGCCAGGCCCGATGCCGGATCAGGTCGGGGAACGCCCAACGACTTTGACATGGCCCCTCCCCCGGAGAACCGGCGCAACGCGCCGGAATCGGTCGAGCGTAGCAATCACAGGTTGCCTCGAAAAGGCGGGGGCTGAGGTCGGTCAGGACGCCGTCGGATCGCCGTTGAGCCGCTCGCTCCACACATCCAGATCCGCCTCGCGGCCAATCAGGGCCAGGCCCGAGGCGATGGACTCGAACTCGCCGCCGGTCTCGATGCGGTCGGCGCCGAAGCGGCGGTGGAAGATGTCGCGGACGGCGGGGACGAAGGAGGTGCCTCCGGTCAGGAAGACGCGGTCGATCTGATCGGGGCGCAGGCCCGAGCGCTGCACGGCCTCGTCCACGGCGGCCTCGATGGCGGCGAGGTCGGGGGCGATCCAGCTTTCGAACCGGGCGCGGGTGACCGGCTTCTCGATGCGGATGGAACCCGCGATGAAGCTGAAGTCGGCTTCCTCCTGACTGGACAGGGCCATCTTCAGGTCGGCGACGGCGCGGTACAGGGCGTAGCCGTGGTTGTCGTCCAGAACCTCGATCATGCGATCGAGCTTGTCAGGCTCCAGCGCGGTGCGGGCCAGATCACGGAGATCGCGCATGTCCTTTGACGCGCGGAACAGGGCCAGCTGATCCCAGCGGGCGAAGGCGGCGTAGTAGCGCTGGGGGATGGGCAGGGTCTTGCCGAAGGTGCGGTACTCGCCGCCCTTGCCCAGCTCGGGCGACACCAGATGGTCGATGATCCGGTAGTCGAAGGCGTCGCCCGCGACGCCGACGCCTGACCGGGCGAGCGGGGTGGAGCGCAGGCCGTCGGGGCCGCGCTCGAACCGGACGACGGAGAAGTCGCTGGTGCCGCCGCCGAAGTCGGCGACGAGAACATTGGCGTCGGCCTGAAGCGTGCGGGCGAAGAAGAAGGCCGCGCCGATGGGCTCATAGGCGTAGCGGATGTCGGTGAAGCCGAGCCGGGCGAAGGCGGTCTCATAGCGGCTGAGCGCCAGCTGTTCGTTCGGCGAACCCCCGGCGAAGGTGACGGGCCGTCCGACGATGACCCGCGCCGGAAGATCGGCCATGCCCTCACCGCCATGGGCGCGCAGACGCAGCAGGAAGGCGCTGAGCAGGTCCTCGAACCTGTAGCGCCGGTTGTCGATGACCGTGTCGGTGAAGGCGGCGTTGGCGGCGAAGGTCTTGAACGACTGGATGAAGCGGGTGTCGAGCGCGTCCTCGACCCAGGCCTCGATGGCCCAGGGCCCGGCCTCGACGATGCGCTGGGGCGGTTGGCCGCCGGTCGACTGCCGGATCTGGAAGCTGAGGGTCGAGCGGAAGGCGGTGACCTGACCGGTGGGGGCGTCGAAGCGCAGGACCGTCGCCTCGCCGTCGGCGCTCGCGATGGCGACGACGGTGTTGGTGGTCCCGAAATCGATACCGACGGTGGGGGCGGTGTCTGAACTCATGGCGGCGGCTCCCGGCGGTGGGCGGCGTTCCTAGCGCAGAAACGCCGGGAAGGCTTCCGCTCAGATCACCGCCTGCACCAGACCGCGCGCCTGCGCCTCGCCAGCTTCGAGATACCAGTCGTCGGATGCGCGTTTCAGCACTTCTTCCATGGTGATGTCGGAGCCGCGGATCAGATTTTCGAAGCCTTCGTTCTGGATGGCGATGGAGTGTTCCAGCTCATGCAGCATGGCCTTCACCGGGGCGAGGCAGGCGGTCAGGGGGCCGGCCACCTGAAGCGTCTTGTCCATCTTGCGCTCGTGGATCATCACCCGCGTGCCGCGGGTCAGATAGCGGTTTTCGCGCGCGAAAAAACTCATGAAGGTGGCGCCGGCGGAGTAGATGGCGGCCTTGCCGAGGAAGACGAAGCGGCGCTCGGGGCGGTCCTCGCTGTGGAAGCGGATATCCTCGCCCATCATGCGGGCGACCTCGGGATCGCCACCCAAGGTGGACAGTTCGGTGACGACCAGACCGGTCGGCGGCGCGGCCGCCAACCGGTCGCGGAAGCGGTCGTACATGGCATAGTCGACCGCACCGGCCAGCATTATACTCGGGCAGGCGAAATCGCGAGCGGTGAGGGTCAGGCTGTCAGGGGCCCGATGCATCGCGGTCACGCTCATCCCTGACGCACCTCATAGCCCCGCGACGTGGCCCAGTTGCGGGCCTCGTCGAGCGAGAAGAAGGGGTGCAGCGGATCACGGACCGAGCCCCGTTCGTCCGTCAACTCGCACTCCCACCACTGGATGACGCGATGGTCGCGGGTGCGGCGCTGAATCGGGATGAAGACAGCATAGGGGGTCATCGGTCTGGTCCTCACAGCGCAACGGGCCGTGTAAACCTCTGATCCGGCGGAGAGTTCCTGCGCCGGACGCCGGACGTCACGGTTTCGACCACGCCGTCGTCAGGCGCGCAGCACCTTCTCCATCGCCTTGCCCCGGGCCAGTTCGTCGATGAGTTTGTCGAGGTAGCGGATTTCCTGCATCAGGCCGGGCTCCATGGCCTCGACGCGGATGCCGCAGATGGTTCCGGTGATGAGTTCACGGGCCGGGTTCAGGGCGGGGGCGTCGCCGAAGAAGGCCTCGAACGGGGTCTTGTCGGCGATCAGGGCGTCGAGCTGCGGCTGGGTGTAGCCGGTGAGCCAGAGGATGACCTGGTCGACCTCGGCGCGGGTGCGGCCCTTCCTTTCAGCCTTGGCGATATAGGCCGGATAGACCGAGGCGAAGGGCATGGCGAAGATGCGGTGGGTCATGCCTCGCGCTCCACCGGGAACAGCCGGGCCATGCCGACAGACTTCGGAGCCGTCTCGGTGAAGCCGTACCGGGCGTAGAGGCGTTTGGCCTCGCCGTCCGCGATCAGGCTGACATAGGTTCCCGGAAGGGCGTGGCGCTCGGTCCAGGTCATGAGGGCGGCCATGATCGCCTTGCCGAGGCCCCGGCCCTGATGGTCCGGCTCGACCGCGATATCGACGACCTGAAGGAAGAGGGCGCCGTCACCGACGAGGCGGCCCATGCCGACGGCGCGGCCCTGATGCTCGATGACGACAGAAAACAGGGTGTGCGGCAGGCCCGCGGCGGCGGCCTCCGCGCTCTTGCGCCCCATGCCCGCGACGGTGCGGAGACGCAGATAGTCCTCGACGGCAGGCGTGCGCTCGACGAGGACGTAGCCTTCCGGCATCAGCCGTACATGTCGCCCAGGTACACCCGGCGGACTTCGGGGTCGCGGATGACGTCTTCGGCCTTGCCCTCGAACAGGACGGCGCCGCCCGAGATGATCGAGGCGTGGTCGATGATTTCGAGGGTTTCGCGGACATTGTGGTCGGTGATCAGGACGCCGATCCCCTGCCCCGCCAGATAGCGGATGACCTGACGGATATCGGCGATGGCCAGCGGGTCGATGCCGGCGAAGGGTTCGTCCAACAGCATGAAGCTGGGCTTGCCGGCGAGGGCGCGGGCGATTTCGCAGCGACGACGCTCGCCGCCTGACAGGCCCGAGGCCGGGGCCTGCCGCAGGTGGTCGATGCGGAGTTCTTCCAGCAGGCGGCTGGTTTCCTCGGCGATGGCTTTCTGGCCGGTGTGGTGCAGCTCGACCACCGCCTTGATGTTCTGCTCGACCGTCATGCCGCGGAAGATGGAGGCTTCCTGCGCCAGATAGCCGATGCCCATGCGGGCGCGCTGGTACATCGGCTGGGCCGTGATGTCCTCGCCGTCCAGCCAGATCGAGCCGGTGTCCGGCGGGATCAGTCCGGTGATCATGTAGAAGCAGGTGGTCTTGCCCGCGCCGTTGGGGCCGAGCAGGCCGGCGACCTCGCCCCGCTGGACCGTCAGGGAGACGTCGCGGACGACCTGACGCTGGCCGAAGGCGCGCGCCAGATTCTCGGCGCGCAAACCCGTGGGGCGCGCGGCCGCCACCGGCGCCGGAGCGGCGGCGTCATGGACGTTGAGGGCGGAGAGTTCCTTGCGGGCCACGAGCGCGCCGAGCCGAAGCTCAGTTCCCCCGCTCGGGGTAGAAGACGCCCTGGACACGGCCGTTGGAGCCGCCCTCCATCTGCGCGGACTCGGTGCGGGTGTTGTAGACCAGCCGCGAGCCGGTGATGACGTTCTCGCCCTGGGTCAGGATCACGTCGCCGGTCAGGACGATGGTGTCATTGGCCGGGGTGTAGACGGCGCGGTCGCCGCGGATCGTCTGTTCCGGGGTGACGAAATAGACGCTGCCCGACGCCTCGACCCGCGTAAGCGAACCATTGGTGATGGCGCCCTCGACCCGGTCGGCCCGGATACGGTTTTCGCCCTGAATCAGTTCAGCGCGGCCGCGCAGGGACAGGCCGGTCGGGCTGTAGGCGCTCTCATCGGCGCCCCACATGATCGGCTGATTGCCCTGGAAGCTCTGGGCGTCGCCGATGGTCGGCAGGGCCAGAAGACCGATGCCGAGCGCCGCGGCGGTGAGGAGACGGGTGTTGATCATCAGTTCGACCTCGACGGGTTGATGGTCCCGCGCACCTTGTTATCGCCAGAGCCGCTGAACACGACCCGTTCGCCTTGATCATAAATCGCATAGGACGAAGCGTTGATCGTTCCAAGAGGCCCGTTGCCCTGAACGCCCTTTGAACCGGTCACGACACCGGTCGCGGTGTTCACCACGGCCTCGGGCGTCACCAGCGTAAAGCCCGATCCGCCGTCGGAAATCCGCACGTTGGGACCGATCGTCACGGTCTTCGCCGCCTCGTTATACTCGCCGCCGTCGGCTGTGAGTGTGGTGACCTTGCGGCCGCCCAGATTAAGACGCAGCGCCGGGCCGACCAGACGGAAGCGGCCAGTGTTCGGATCACGCACCGCGCCCTGTGCGCCGATGACGAAACTGCGCCCCTGGGCGTCCTGACCGTGGAACATGGGATTGTCGAGCCGGACCTCGCGGCTGGTCCCGGCCTTGCGCTCGACGTCGGACATGACGGTGCGCAGGACGATCCAGCTGATGGTGCCGCCCGCGAGGACGAGGATCATCATCGGCAGAAGACGACGCAGCAGCTGGACCCGGCGCGAGCGCGCGCGGAAGGCCGAGGCGGTCGCGGCGACGCGAGCCTCGTCCTCGGCCTTGCGGGTCTCCACCGGCTCGTTGCTCATCAGACGTCCAGTTTACGCATGGGCGAAGATGTCCTGTTCGTCCCAGCCGGCCAGATCCAGGGCGGAACGGGTGGGCAGGAACTCAAAGCATTTTCGGGCCAGTTCGGTGCGGCCCTCGCGCTCCAGCATCTCGTCCAGACGCGCCTTGACGGCGTGCAGGTACAGGACGTCTGAGGCGGCGTAGTCGAGCTGGGCCTGCGTCAGGACGGGCGAGCCCCAGTCGCTGGACTGCTGGGCCTTGGACAGCTCGACGCCCGCGCACTCGCGCACGACATCCTTGAGGCCGTGACGGTCGGTGTAGGTGCGGGCCAACTTGGAGGCGATCTTGGTGCAATAGACCGGGGCGGTGTCCAGACCGAGGTGCAGCTGGAACATGCCGATGTCGAAGCGGCCGAAGTGGAACAGCTTGAGCACGTTCCGATCAGCCAGCACGCGCTTCAGGTTCGGACAGTCATAGGCCGGGCGGTTCAGGCGCACGACATGGGCGTTTCCGTCGCCGGCCGACAGCTGGACGACGCAGAGCGGGTCGCGGCGGAAACGCAGGCCCATGGTCTCGGAATCGACAGCCACCACCGGGCCGAGGTCCAGGTCGTCGGGCAGGTCGCCTTCGTGCAGATAAACAGTCATGGGGAGCTAGGTAGCGCCTTGGCGGTCGGGAGGCGAGGGCCGGGGCGGTGAATAGTGATTGGTGATTGGTGATTGGTGGGCGGGGCCGCCTCGAACGACGGAGCCCGGAAAGTGGCTGGTGGATAGGGATTAGTGGGTGGCCGCTGAACGGCCCGCGTCAGGATGGGACCAGCCGGTAGCGGCATCGAACCACTAACCACCAATCACTTCGCCGCACCGGCGTCAGACGCCCGCGCACCGGCTGACATCGAGCCCAAAAGAGAAAAGGCGCCGCATCGGAAGATGCAGCGCCTTTTCAATAATTGGTGCCCAGAAGAGGACTCGAACCTCCACGACCTTTCAGTCACTGGCACCTGAAGCCAGCGCGTCTACCAATTCCGCCATCTGGGCCAAACGTCCGTGCCGCAAGCGGCGTTTCCGTCTGGAAGGCGCGGACCTCTAAGGCAGTGCCCGGACCGGGTCAACAACCTTTTCCAGCATTTTTTGCGTTTGCGTTGCGAGGCCCCACGCCATCGTCTAATCCGCCGTCGTGCAAGGGTATTCCCGCGCGCCGTCCGCATTGGAGTCTGACATGAGCGAAGTCGCCCCCGGCCTGATCACCGTCTTCGGCGGAGCGGGATTCGTCGGCGCCCAGGTGGTGCAAGCGCTGGCGCGTCGCGGCTGGCGCATCCGTGTGGCGAGCCGCCGCCCGGACCGGGCCTGGAAGCTGCAGACGGCGGGCACGGTCGGCCAGATCAAGGCCATCCGCTGCGACGCGACGGACCCGGCGCAGGTGGCCGAAGCCATCCACGGCGCGGACGCCGCGATCAATCTGGTCGGCATCCTGTACGAGACCGGCGGCCGCAAATTCCATGACCTTCACGTCGGCCTGGCCCGCACCATCGCGGAAGCCTGCGCGGTGGCGCAGGTGCGCCTGCTGCAGATGTCGGCGCTGGGCGCCAATCCGGAGAGCGACTCGCTCTACGCCCGCACCAAGGCCGAGGCCGAGATGGCGGTGCGCGAAGTCAAGCCGGACGCCATCATCGTGCGCCCCTCGGTCGTGTTCGGCCCGGGCGACGACTTCCTGAACAAGTTCGCCGCCATGGCGCAGGTGTCGCCGGTGCTGCCGCTCATCGGCGGCGGCCAGACGAAATTCCAGCCGGTCTATGTCGGCGATGTGGGCGAGGCCATCGCCCGCGCCATCAGCCGGACGGACGCGGACGGTCAGACCTATGAGCTGGGCGGCCCGGCCGTGATGACCTTCGAGGAGGTGCTGAAGCTGGTGGCCCGGGAGACCTATCGCGAGCCGGGTCTGGTGTCCCTGCCCTTCCCCATCGCCAGGGCGATCGGCGGTCTGGCCCAGATCACGGCGGCGTTCGGCATCAAGCCGGTGCTGACCGAGGATCAGGTGACGCTGCTGCAGACGGACAATGTGGTGTCCGACGGCGCCCAGGGCCTGGCCGCGCTGGGCATCGAGCCGACGGGCGTGGAAGCCGTCGCCGCCGGTTATCTGTGGCGCTACCGCAAGGGCGGCCAGTTCGCGACGGAAGCCGCGGCGGCCTGAGAGCCTTCGGCGGAGTGGTTGGTGGCTGGTGGCTGGCCACTAACCACTGCCCGAACTCCGTGAATCAGACCAGCCAGAGGGCCAGCAGGCCGACGGTTCCGACCACGATCCGCCAGATGGCGAAGGGCGTGAAGCCGTAGTTGGACACGAAGCTGAGCAGGAAGCGGATCACCAGCAGGCCGGCGACGAAGGCGCTGATGAAGCCCACGGCGATGACCCAGCCGAAGCTGAGGTCCAGAGCGCCGCCGCTCTTGATCAGGTCGTAGGTGAAGGCGCCCACCATGGTCGGAATGGCCAGAAAGAAGGAGAACTCGGCCGCCGCCGGCTTGTCCAGACGCAGCAGCAGGCCGCCCGCGATGGTCGAGCCCGAGCGCGACACGCCGGGCACCAGCGCCAGACACTGGAACAGGCCGATCAGGGCCGAGGTCTTCCACGTCAGCTGCATCGCGTCGGATTGCTTCGGCGTGGGCGCCCAGCGGTCCAGCGCCATCAGCAGGAAACCGCCGATGATCAGGGTGATGCAGACGATCTGGGGCGTCTCGAACAGATAGCCCTTGATGAAGTCGTACAGAAAGGCCCCCGCCAGCAGGGACGGGATGAAGGCGATCACGACGCTGATGGCGAAATGACGGGCTTTCGGATCGGTCGGCAGGCCGATCAGCACCTTCCACAGGCGTCCGAAATACAGCAGCACGAGCGCGAGAATGGCGCCCAGCTGGATCATCACCACGAAGGAGGACCAGCGCGCGTCGGTGAGGCCGAGCGCCTCGCGCAGAAGCAGCAGGTGGCCGGTGGACGACACCGGAATGAACTCGGTCAGACCCTCGATCAGACCGAGGAGGATCGCCGCAAGCCAGTCAGCCATGGATTTCCCTTATCGCCGGGTCCGACGCCTCAATGCGCGCCCGGCTCCGGCCCCACATAGCGCAGGCGCGCCCGGATAGGCGAGCCGTCAAGCGACTGGTCGAGCGCATGGGCCAGCAGACCGGCCAGACGCCCCACCAGATAGATGTCCTGCGCCCCGTCGCGCGGCAGCTCCATGCGCCGGGCGGCCGTGGCGAGGGCCAGGGCGAAGCCGGGCGGCGGACCAGCGGCGGCCTGACCGTCGCGCAGGACGCGCAGAAGATCGGCGGGCAGGTCGGCGGCGGCCAGCAGGGCCTGGGCGCGCGGGTCGGCGTCATTCCAGTCGGGATCGCCGAAGCCCGCCCGGTCGAGATCGCGCGTCGCCTCCGCCGGATGGCGGCGGACGGCGTTGATCCAGCCGGAAGCGCACGACAGCTCCGTCACCGTTCGGCAGGCGGCGGCGACGGTCAGCCCGGCGAGGGCGGCGGCGGCGGGCGAGGCCCCGCCCGCGGCGACCGCGCGGGTGGCGATGACGGCGGCGTCCATCCCCGCATCAGCCGACAGGACCAGAGCCCGGCGGATCAGCTGGGCGTCGCGCTCGGGCGCCTTCCAGAAGCGGGCGAGGCGCTGGTGCAGGAACAGACGCGGGCCGGGACCGGCGACGGCGTCCACCGCCTCATCGAGCACGCGGGCGCATTCGACGCGCAGCGCCTCCGGATCGCGGGCAGGCGTATCGGCGTCCTCGTCCGCGCGACGGGCGAGGGCGGCGAACAGGCGGGCGCGGGCCGAGCCACCGGGGGTGACGCCGACGCGGGGGCGGATTTCGGCGAAGGGGTTGGCGGCGCGGGAGGCCCAGAGCGTCCGTGCGACATCTTCCAGCGTGGCGGTCGCCGACAACTGGACCGCGTCCAGCCCCCGGTAGAACAGCCGCCCGGAGGCGATGACGCTGACCGACGAGGCCAGATCGGCCTCGCCCCGCCCGGCGGGGCCGCGCTCCATGACGCGCGGCGCCTCATCCGTCTCGATCAGGTCGCCGGTCAGACGCGCGATGTCGCGGGCGGCGTAGAGGCTGCGGCGGGGATCGGCGGGATCAGGGCGCGCGGCGATGCGGCCACGGCTGACATAGGCGTAGAGCGTCTGGGCCTTGACCCCCAGCCGTCCCAGGGCCTCCGTCCGCCCGATCCAGCGTTCGCCGGTCGTTTCCATCGCAGTCCCCCCGGTCCCGTCACACTCCGGAAACCATAATGGGCCGCGACCTTGGGGCCGTTTCGTGACGAACACGCTAACGCCGGTATGTACGACGACTTGGCAGGGTCGCAGGTTTCCGCGACAAGGCCGTTCATGAGCACCGCTTCTCTCGATGATGTTCACGCCGCGACACGGGGCGTGACCCGCCTGTCGGTCGCCGTGGCCGTCATCCTGATCGTGCTGAAGACCTTTGCGCTGGGCGCGTCGGGGTCGGTGTCGATCCTGGCGTCGCTGGCGGATTCGGCGCTGGACCTGATCGCCTCGCTGGCCACCTTCTTCGCCGTGCGCTGGGCCGCCGCCCCGCCGGACGAGGAACACCGCTTCGGCCACGGCAAGGGCGAGGCGATGGCCGCGCTGGTGCAGGCCGGTCTGATCTTCGCCTCCAGCGTCTTCATCGGCTGGGAAGCGATCCAGCGCCTGTTCGACCCGCGCCCGGTCAGCGCCGGCTGGGCAGGCGTGTCGGTGATCCTGATCTCCATGGCCCTGACCGGCTGGCTGATCTGGCGGCAGGGCCGGGCGATCAAGGCCAGCGGATCGACCGCCGTGGCCGCCGACCGCGCCCACTACGCCTCCGATCTGGCGGCGAACCTCGTGGTCCTGATCGGGGTGGCGTCCGGCGCCTTCCTGTCGGCGTCGGGACTGGACGCGGCGGCGGGTCTGGTGGTCGCGGTCTGGCTGTTCTGGGGCGGGACGGGCGTGCTGAAGGGCGCCGCCGACCAGCTGCTGGACCGGACGGCCTCGGACAGCGACCGGGCGACGATCACCACGGCCATCCTGTCCGATCCGCGGATCACGGGCGTGCACCGCCTGCGGACCCGTCAGGCCGGGCCGGTGCTGATGATGCAGATGCATGTGGACATGGCGCCCAGCCTGACGCTGGCGGAGGCCCACGACATTCTGGACGCGGCGGAGACGCGGTTGCTGGAGCTGTGGCCGCACGCCGACATCATGATCCACCCCGACCCGCGCGACGCGGCGCCCGTCGACGGGATCGCGGAAAAAGACCCGGATACGGCCGCCACCGGAGCGGATGACTAACGCCCGCTTAACGGCCTTGGGCGCATGGAATGCCGGATGTCGGTGTCCGTCCTCTTTCACTTCGCCTTTGATCCCGCCTCGCGCGTCGCGCGTCTGGCGCTGGGCGAAGCCAAGGTTCTGTTCGAGGAAAACGCGGTCAAGCCGTGGGAGCCGGACTGTCCCATCTTCACGCTGAATCCGTCGGGCATGACCCCGGTGCTGCAGACGACGGCCAACAGCCGGGTGCTGACCGTGTGCGAGCAGTCGGCCATTCTGGGCTGGCTGGAGGATCGCGGCCGCGAGCCCTTCCTGCTGCCGTCGGACCCGTTCGAGCGGGCCGAGGCGCGGCGGCTGGTCGGCTGGTTCGACGGTCGCTTCCATGACGAGGTCAACGCCGTGCTGCTGCACGAGCGGATGGAGAAGCCCCTGCTGCGGCTGGGACCGCCGGAGGCGCGGGCGCTGCGAGCCGGACGCGAGGCGCTGAAATTCCATCTGGTCATGCTGGAGAAGCTGCTGGGCGAGCGCGACTGGCTGGCCGGGCTCCGGATGAGCCAGGCCGACATCGTCGCCGTGGCCCATTTGTCGGTGCTGGACTATTTTGGCGAGATCAGCTGGACCAACTATCCGGGTCTGAAGACCTGGTACATGAAGCTGAAATCGCGGCCCTGTTTCCGCACCCTGCTGTCGGACAGGTTCCCCGGGGTGGCCCCGGCGGCGCACTACACGGATCTGGATTTCTGATTGGCGGGTGAAAAGTGCTAGTGAGCGAGGGGTGAGCGGGTTTGCGCCGTCGCCCACGCCATTGGCTCACCCATTCGCTCACCAGCACTTTTCACTCCCATGAGCGACCGTTTCAAGACCGCGATCAGAGCCGCCGCCGCGGACCTCGGCTTCGAGGTCTGCCGGTTCGCATCGGCGTCGGAGCCGTGGAGCGCGGGGGAGCGGCTGGCGCATTTCGTCGAGGCCGGGCGGCACGGCGAGATGGGCTGGATGGAGACGACGCTGGAGCGCCGCGCCCATCCGACCGCCATGTGGGACGCGGCGAGGACGGCCATCGTGCTGGGGCTGAACTACGGCCCTGAAACCGATCCCCTCCCCGAGCTTGAGGACCGGTCGAGCGGCTACATCTCGGTCTATGCGCGGGGCGACGACTATCACGAGGTCATCAAGGGGCGGCTGAAGACGCTGGCCGGGCAGGTGGCGGCGAAGACCGGGCAGGACGTCAAGGTGTTCGTGGACACCGCCCCCCTGATGGAGAAGCCGCTGGCGCAGCGGGCCGGTCTGGGCTGGCAGGGCAAGCATACCAATCTGCTGTCGCGGAACCACGGCAACTGGCTGTTCCTGGGGGTGATCCTGAGCGCGGCGGAGATGGAGCCGGACGCGCCGGAGACCGAGCACTGCGGCCGCTGCACCGCCTGTCTGGACGCCTGCCCGACGAACGCCTTTCCCGCCCCCTTCCAGCTGGATGCGCGGCGGTGCCTGTCCTACCTGACCATCGAGTTCGCCGGGCCGTGGCCGGAGGAGTTCCGCGAGGCGACGGGCAGCCGGATCTACGGCTGTGACGACTGTCTGGCGTCCTGCCCGTGGAACAAGTTCGCGGCGGCGGCCAGCGAAAGCCGGGTGCAGGCGCGCGACAGTCTGGTCTCGCCCCGGCTGGCCGATCTGGCGGCGCTGGACGACCCGTCGTTCCGGGCGCTGTTCACCAAAAGCCCGGTCAAGCGGATCGGGCGCAACCGCTTCGTCCGCAATGTGCTGTACGCCATCGGCAACAGCGGGGACGCGGACCTGATCCCATCGGCGCAGGCGCTGACGGACGACCCCGATCCCGTGGTGCGGGACGCGGCGGAATGGGCGCTGGAGCGGCTGCGCCCCGGCTGACGATCAACCGTTGGCGGTGCGGCCGATGGGTCCGCCGCCGGGGGCGCGGGAGATGTCGAGCAGCTTCAGGCGGAAGACCAGCACGCTGTTGGCCGGGATCTCGGGCGAGGAGCGTTCGCCATAGCCCTTGTCGGCGGGCAGGTAGACGATCCATTCGTCGCCGGGCTTCATGTGCTGAAGCACCTCGGTCCAGCCCTCGACCACGGTGCCGAGGGTGAAGACGGCGGGGGCGCCCCGCTCGTAAGAACTGTCGAAGACCGATCCGTCGATCAGCGAGCCCTCATAGTCGACGCGAACCAGATCGTTGCCGTCGGGGCTTTCGCCGCCGGCCGGGCCAGACTGGACGACCTTGTACTGGATGCCGCCGGGCAGGGTCCGGACGCCCTCGGCTTTCGCATTTCGCGCGAGGAAGGTCTGGCCCGCCTGCAGATTGGCCTCGGCGTCGGCGGCGTTGACCTCCGGCGCGCGATTGCACGCGGCCAGAGCCGCGATCATGGCCAGCGCCGCGGCGCCCTTAACCCATCCGGAGTTCATAGCCCGCACCTTCAAGTCCCTGTCTGATTTCTTCGGCGTGCGCCTCGCCGCGGGTCTCGACCATGATGTCGAACTCCGCGCCCTTGGCCGGCACGTCCAGCGCCAGCCGGTTGTGCACCACGTCTATGATGTTTCCGCCAAGGCCGCCGATCACGGCGCTCATTTTCGACAGCATGCCCGGGCGGTCGTCGCCGAGGATGCGATAGACCACCAGCCGCTTTTCGCGGACCAGTTCGCGGTTCAGGACCACGGCCAGCATGCGGGCGTCGATGTTGCCGCCGGTCAGCTCGATGCCGACCTTCAGGCCCTTGAACTTGTCCGGATAGGCCAGCATGGCGGCCAGACCGCCGGCGCCCGCGCCCTCGGCCACGGTGCGCTCCATGGTGGCGAGATAGGAGACGCCGCGCTCGAAATCAGCCTCCTGACAGACCAGAACCTCGTCGATCAGCCCTTCGGCGACGGCGAAGGGGATGTCGCCCACGGCCTTGATGGCGATGCCCTCGGCGATGGTCTGACCGCCGCATTTCGGAGCCTCGCCGTTCCGGCGGGCCTTGAAGGAGGGGTACATGGCCGCCTCGACCCCGACGATGCGAATCGACGGCTTCAGCGTCTTGGCCGCCAGCGCCGAGCCGGCGATCAGGCCGCCGCCGCCGATGGGGATGATCAGGACGTCGAGATCCGGCGCGTCCTCCATGAACTCCAGCCCGCAGACGCCCTGACCGGCGACGATTCCCTCGTCATCGAAGGCCGAGACGAAGATGAAGCCTTCCTCGTCGCGCAGACGGTGGGCCTCCTCGGTGGAGCCGGAGAAGTCGAGCCCCTTGATGACGACATTGGCGCCGTGCTGGCGCGTGCCGTCGATCTTCACGAAAGGCGTGCCCTCGGGCATCACGATGGTGACCGGCACGCCGAGGCGGCCGCCGTGGTAGGCCAGAGCCTGGGCGTGGTTGCCCGCGCTGGCGGCGACGACGCCGCGCTTGCGCTCGTCCGGGGTCAGTTGCAGCAGGCGGTTCAGCGCCCCCCGCTCCTTGAAGCTGCCGGTGAAATGCAGGTTGTCGAACTTGATCCACACCTCGGCGCCCGTCAGCTGGGACAGGCGGCGGGAGTAGCGAACGGGCGTGCGGTCGACCTGACCGGCGATGCGGTCCCGTGCGGCCAGAATATCGTCAAACGTGACTGTCATGGACGTCCCCTATAGCCGGTCTCGCGCCGGATTTGTGGCGCGCTTGTGGACCACGGTCCAAACGGTCGCAACCTTGACCTTATCGCGGCGTTGAGCGTCTGATCCGACGTTCGACCCACGCCTGTATGGAGAGAGCTCATGTCCATCGCCCGGTCCGTTCTGACCTTTGCCGCCGTCAGCGCCTCGGCGGCTGTTCTGGCCGCCTGCGCGACCACGCCGACCGGCGCGGCCGGACCCGCCGGTCCCGCCCCGTTCAGCACCGCAGACTTCAACTGGTCGACCGTCGCCGGTCGCGCCTCCATCGAGGGCCGCGTCGACTATCGCCGCGACGGACAGGCCTTCGCCTGCACCGGCTCGGTCGCCCTGACGCCCGACACCCCCTACACCCGCGCCCGCTTCCGCACCTTGTACGGGGCGACCGACCGCGCCGCGATCCCGGAAGCCGTCGTGCGCGCCCGCACCGTGGCCGATCCCAACGCCGACTATCGCGGCTTCGTCCGCTCGGCGACCTGCCAGGACGGTCGGTTCGAGTTCACCGGCCTGCCCGCGGGCGGCTGGTTCCTGATCACCCCGGTCAGCGCCGGGGGAGATCGCGTGGTGCTGATGCGGCGCGTCGATACGCGTAGCGGACGAATCGCCGTCACCCTGCCCTGAGTGCGTACAGTTCCGTCTTTCGAGGCCGCGTATCGGGCCGCCCCGGAGAATTAACCATGCGAGCTGCCCTCCTGATCGCCGCCGGTCTGGCCGTCTCCCTGACGCTGGTCGGCGGCCCGGCCTCGGCCCAGTCCTACGACGGCTACGGGTACGAGTACGGGAACAGCGGCTATCACGGCGGCCATGATCCGCAGGACGATCGGTATTATCGGCCGCGCTATCGCTCGAACGCCGTGCCGTCGACCTTCGACTGGCGCAGCCAGCTGGACAGGCCGGGCGATTATCGCTGCGACCGGTTCTGGGACGCCAGCCGCGACGACTGCGGCGACCGCTGGCGCGACCAGCGCCGCCGGGTCAGCGCCCAGGCCCGCGGCGACTACCGGGAGCTGGCCGGGTATCGGGCCGGGGACGGTTACGGCTACGGGTACGGGGACGGCTATGGCTACGGGTACGGCTACAACGGGTACGGTTATGGACCGCGCCGGGGCTATGGCTCGCGGGCCTATGGTTATGGCTACGGCTATGGCGGCCACGATCAGGGCGGCACGACCTATGAAGGCGCCTATGGCCGGCCCGACGTGGTCTTCCCGGGCGGCGGACGTTACGGCCGCTACGCCGATACACGGTACTCCGGCTCGCGGGACGGACGCCGCATCGACTGGTGCCGGGCGACCTATCGCTCCTACGATCCGGGCAGCGGCTATTACCGCGCGTACAGCGGACGACTGGTCTGGTGCGGCTAAGCTTCTGAAAATCGGACAATGTTCGTCCGATCACGGATGTGTGGGTGAGCGGCGTTCGCCATTTTTTCGCCCGCTCCGACCCGCTTCGCTCGGCATGGCCCCATGCGGGCGCAGTCGAGGGGGAGCGTCATGTCCCAGCACAACATCTCCGGTTCCGAGGTTTTCGGTCCCAAGCCGTTCGTCATCCTGCGCGGCGTGAAATCCAGCGGCCTGCGCCGCCGCAAGAGCGCGCGTGTTCTCGGCGCCTTCATCGCCGGGGCTGTCGTGACCCTGGTCGGCGGCGCGGTCGCCGTGGCGGCCCTGGTCGGGCCGACGCTCTTCGGGTAGGCCCGACGGCCTTCAAACACTTCACGCGGCATTCTCGCTCCCCGCCCCGGGGAGGGAGAAGGTCGGCGGCGGTTTACGCCAGCCACACCATCCGACGCGTCCGGGCGTCCTGCCCGCGCGCGCGGCTGAAGCCGGTGCGGACCTCGCCCGTGTACAGGAAGCCGGCCTTCTCCAGCACGCGGCCGGAGGCGGGGTTGTCGGCGAAGTGGCCGGCGACCATGGCGCGACGCTTCCAGTTGCGGCTGGCCCAGACCAGTCCCGCCTCCAACGCCTCGGTGGCGTAGCCCCGGCCCCAGAAGGGGCGGCCGATCCAGTATCCGACCTCGGGCCCGACATCACCGTCCTCGAACAGGCCGATGACGCCGACAGGACCGTGATCCTCGTGCTCGATCAGGAATGTCCGCGACCTGGCCGGGTCCTGCCCCTGAACGTTCAGCACAAAGGCCTCGGCATCGGTGACCGAGAAGGGATGCGGCATGCGCAGGGTCATGCGCGCGATGTCGGCGTCATTGGCCAGGGCGGCCAGACGGGTCACGTCCTGGGCCTGCGGGGCGCGCAGCGACAGGCGCCGCGTCTCGACGACGGGAGAGGGTTCGATCACGCACATGACACGCCTCATTCAGAACTCACCGCCTCCTTGGAGGGCTCGGGCGGTGTTCGAGGCGGGGAAACGAAAAAGGGGAGCCTGGTGATCCAGACTCCCCGCGGAATATTTCCCTGGTCCGGATCGGGGCCCTTGGGCCGACGCGATCCGGGTGGTGTTCCGTATCGCTTACTCGGCGGCCGCGGCCTGCTGGGCGTCGTCATTCGCGGCGAGAATCGACACGTAACAACGGCCGTTGGCTTTCTTGGTGAATTTCACGGCGCCGTGGGTCAGGGCGAACAGCGTGTGATCGCGACCCATGCCGATGTTGTCACCCGGGTGGAAGGTGGTGCCGCGTTGGCGCACGATGATGTTGCCGGCCAGCACGCGCTCGCCGCCAAACTTCTTCACGCCGAGGCGCTTCGACTCGGAGTCGCGACCGTTGCGCGACGAACCGCCGGATTTCTTGTGAGCCATCGTAACTCTCTTCGGTTTGCACCCGACGCCCTCAGGCGCCCGGTACCGTCATTCTATCACAGTCGCGCCCGGAAGGCGCGGGTTCGAACTCTCAGGCTTCTTCGGTCGAAGCGGCGGCGGCCTTCTTGGCCGGGGCCTTCTTCGCGGCCGGAGCCTTGGCGGCCTTGGCCGGCTTGGCTTCCTCAGCGGCGGCTTCAACACGCGGGGCCAGGCCACGGGCGCGAGCGTTCATCTCGGCCTTGGTCAGAACCTCGGTCTTGCCTTCCCACTTGGCGGTCTCGCCGGCGCCTTCGATGCCGGTGATGCGCAGGACCGATTCCATCTGGCGGTGGCCGTTGGTGCGGCGGTAGCCCTGACGACGGATCTTCTTGAAGATCTTGATCTTCTCGCCCTTGCGGGTTTCGACCAGCGTCGCGGCGACCGAAGCGCCTTCGATCAGCGGGGCGCCGAGGGTCACGCCCTTGTCTCCGCCGAGCATCAGAACTTCACCGAAGTTGACGGCCGCGCCGGCTTCGCCGTCGAGTTTCTCGACAACGATGACGTCGCCCGGCTGAACCCGGTACTGTTTTCCGCCGGTCTTGATCACCGCGTACATGTTGAAGCCTCAGCGTAAACGCAAAAAGAATAGCGCCCGCGGGGACCCCCGGCGGGCGAAGAGCGGCGACATATACGGAAGGGGTCCCCGGAGTCAACGCGGACGGGGAAAAAACCCCGAAACGAGCGGGAGGCCACGGGACGCCCCGCTGGACCGCGCCCCCTGCTCCAGGCGGAAACCTCGGAACGGCGTACATTATAGTGGAAACCGGGTCGGGGCGGCGACGGTCGGCGGACTATGTACGGAAACGTACAACCGGGAGTTTTCATGAAATGAAAGAACAAAATTCGCCGTCCGGATGAAAATGGTTCGTTTTCAACAGGCGAGTCAAATCTGCGGTTGCCTAGTTCAGGCACTTAAGGTTTAGGTAAGAGTACCTAACGTCCGCAAAGGGCGTGATCGACCGCGTTTTGCGCAGTGTCCTGGGGAGGGACCCATGCCGACGACCTGGACCACCGTGACCGATCCCATCGGCGATACGGGCGCCTTCGACAGCCGCATGATCTTCGGCGACTTCGACGGGGATGGCGATATCGACATCCTCTACCAGAACGGCAACACCGCCGGGACCGGCATCGGCTTCCTGCAGAACAACGGCAACGGCGCCTTCACCAACTATACGGACGCCACCGCCGCCGGCTCGATCTTCGCGGGCGTGGACTTCTCGGGCCGTCAGATCAGCCCGGCCAACTTCTTCGTCTTCGACTTCGACGGCGACGGCGATCTGGACATCGCGGACCGGACGTCGAACACCACGACCTTTTTCCGCAATGACGGCAACACCGGCTTCACCCGGATCGCAGACCCCATCCCGGACACCGGGTCATTCGACCAGCGGATGGTCTGGGGCGACTTCGACGGCGACGGCGACGTGGACGCCCTCTACCAGAACGGCAACACCGCCGGGGCCGGCATCGGCTTCCTGCGCAATGACGGCGGGTTGAGCTTCACCAACTTCACCAACGCCGCGGCCGCAGGCACGCCCTTCAGCGGCGTTGACTTCACCGGCCTGCAGCTCACGACCTCGGCCTTCGTCGTTGACGTCGATGACGACGGCGACATGGACATCCTGGACCGCGGCGCGACCCAGGTGATGTATCGCAACGACGGCGGGTCGTTTACCCGCACGACCGATCCGCTGGCGGACATCGGCTCCTTCGACGCCCGCATGATCTTCGGCGATTTCGACAGCGACGGCGATACCGACGCCATCTATCAGAACGGCAACACCGCCGGCACGGGCTTCGGCTATTTCCGCAATGACGGCGGGACCTTCACCAACTTCACCAGCCTGACGGGCACGCCCTTCGCGGGTCTGGACCTGACCGGCCAGCAGCTGACCACCTGGACGGCTGTGGACATCGACAACGACGGCGATGTGGACATCGTCGATCGCGACCAGGCCGCCGGCGGTCTGGTCCTGTACCGCCAGAACGGCGCGCCGCCGCGTCTGGTGTCCTCGACGCCGTCCGACAACGGGACGGGCGTGGCCACCGGCGCCAACATCACCCTGACGTTCAGCGAAAGCGTCACCAAGGGCAACGGCAACATCTATCTGTATCGCGGCGACGGCGTGCTGATCGAGACGATCAGCATCAGCTCGGCCCAGGTGACGGGCTCCGGCACGACCTGGACCATCGACCCGTCCGTCACCCTGGCCAGCCTGACCAACTATTACATCCGTATGGATCAGGAGACCTTCGCCGACAGCGAAGGCGCCGTCTTCGCGGGCATCAACAACAACACCACGCTGAACTTCACCACGGCGGCGTCCAACACCGCGCCGACCTTCGCCAACCTGAACGGCGACGTCGCGGCCCACACCGAGAATGTGCCGGTGCGGCTGGACGTGGGCGGCAACGCCACCGTGGCGGACGCGGAAAGCGCCAATTTCGACGCGGGCACGCTGACCGTCTCGATCACCGCCAACGGCCAGTCCGGACAGGACGTGCTGAGCGTCGCCAACATCGGCAACGGCGCCGGGCAGATCGGCGTCTCGGGCAATGCCGTCTTCTACGGCGGCGTGCAGATCGGCACCTTCACCGGCGGGACCGGCGGAGCCAACCTGGTCTTCACCTTTGACGCCGACGCCACCCCGGCCGCCGTTCAGGCGCTGGTGCGCGCGCTGCAGTACAACAACACCTCGGACGCGCCGAACACCGCGACCCGCACGGTCACCCTCGTCCTGACGGACGGCGACGGCGGCACCAGCGCGACCCAGACGGTCTCCGTCAGCGTCACCGCCGCGAACGATCCGCACACCGGCGGCGCCGCGATCACCGGGACGGCGGCGGAGGACGGCGTTCTGACCGCCGTATCGACCCTGGCCGATGCGGACGGCATCGGAACCCTGCACTATCAGTGGCAGCGCGACACCGGCGGCGGCTACGTCAACGTCGGGTCCGATCAGGCGACCTATACGCTGGGCGACGCCGACGTGGGCGGCGTGATCCGCGTGGTGATCTACTACACCGACGCCGGCGGCACGGTGGAATCGGCCACCAGCGCCGGCACCGGCGCCATTTCCGCGGTCAATGATCCGGCCACCGGCGGGGTCTCGATCACCGGCACGGCGACCGAGGACGAAACCCTGACGGCCGACACCTCGACCCTCGGCGACGCCGATGGTCTGGGCACGCTGCATTATGACTGGCAGCGCGACACCGGCTCCGGCTTCGTCTCCATCGGCGCGGCCGATCAGGCGACCTATACGCTGGGCGACGCTGACGTGGGCGGCGTGGTCCGGGTGGTCGTCAGCTATGTCGACGGCCAGGGCTTCACGGAAACCGTCACCAGCGCCGGAACCGCCGCCATCGCGGATGTGAATGACGCCCCGACCCTGGCCCTGACCGGCGGAGCCACGACCTTCGTGGAAGACAGCGCGCCGGTGGGCCTGTTCTCGGGCGCCACGGTGACCAACCCCGAATCCGGACAGGACCTGACCCTGACCCTGCAGGTCAGCGGCGTGGCCGATGGATCAAGCGAGGGGCTGGTGCTCTCGGGCGTGCCGATCATCATGGTCGCGGGCAGCCCCTTCATCCAGCCCGCTCCCGGCGGCGCGGTGATGGTGCAGGTGACGGCGGGAGCCCCCGGCGTCTTCAATATCGTCATGGTCGGCATCAGCTCGAACGCGCATGCGCAGCAGATCCTGAACGCCATCACCTATGTGAACGCCGACCAGGACCCGACCGAGGGCGACCGCACGATCACGGTCGTTTCGATTCAGGACAACGGCGGCGGGACCAACAGCAGCCCGGTCAACGTCAGCTCGACGGTCACCGTCAGCGCGGTGGAGGACGCCCCGGTCGCGGCTGATGACGCCGTTTCGACGGTCGAAAGCGCGCCGGTCAGCGGCGACCTGTTCGCCGACAACGGTTCGGGCGTGGATGAGGACGTCGACGGCCCGCCTCCGACCATCGGGGCTGTGAACGGCTCGGCGGCCAATGTCGGAACCCAGATCACCCTGGCCTCGGGCGCCCTGCTGACGGTCAACGCCGACGGCACCTACACCTATGATCCGAACGGCCAGTTCGACGACCTGCCGGGCGCGGGTTCGGGCTCGGTGGACACGGCCACCGACACCTTCACCTACACCCTGACCAACGGGAACACCGCCACGGTGACCGTGACGATCAACGGTGAAAGCTCGACCACCGGAGACATCTCGGTCGGCACCGGAGGCGATGACACCCAGACCGGCGGCACGGGCGACGACACCTTCGTCGGCGGCGCGGGCAATGACACGATCATCGGCGGCGGCGGCGTCAATGTCGTCACCTATACGGGCGCCCCGACCGGCGTGTACGTCCGCCTGAACCACGGCGACGTGCCGAACGACGGCTTCGGCGGGACCGACACCATCAGCGGCGTCCAGAACGTCACCGGCACCGCCTTCAACGACACCATCGTCGGCGAGACCGGCGCCAATGTCCTGCGTGGCGGCGACGGCTATGACGTGCTGATCGGCCTGGGCGGCGACGACGTCCTGTTCGGCGGCAGCGGCACGGCCAACGAGCTGTACGGCGGCACGGGCAATGACACCTATTACGTCGACGCCAACGACACCGTGGTCGAGGCGGCCAGCGAAGGGCTGGACACGGTCGTGACCACCCGCACCGTCTTCACCCTGGGCGCCAACATCGAGCGTCTGGTCTTCCGCGGCAATGCGGACGTGATCGGCATCGGCAACGCCGAGAACAACACCATGGTCGGCGGCGGCGGCAACGACCGCCTGAACGGCGGCGCGGGCTATGACGTGCTGATCGGCGGAGCGGGCAACGACGTCCTGCTGGGCGGCTCGGGCGCGGCCAACGAGCTGTACGGCGGCGAGGGCGACGACATCTATTACGTCGACGCAAACGACACGATCGTCGAGCTGGCGGCTCAGGGCAACGACACCATCCGCACCTCGCTGACCAGCTATCGGCTGGGCGCCAATGTGGAGAACCTGATCTACACCGGGTCGTCCAACTTCGTCGGCGTCGGCAATGCGCTGGACAACATTCTCAACGGGCGCACGGGCAATGACATCCTGACCGGCGGTCAGGGCAATGACACGCTGAACGGCGGCGACGGTCTGGACACCGCCGTGCTGAGCGGCGTGGCCTCGGACTACACCGTCACCTTCGTTTCGGGCTCGACCTGGACCATCACCGACAACGTCGGCGGCCGGGACGGCGTGGACACCATCACCAACATCGAGCGGCTGGCGTTCAGTGACGGCACCTTCCGGGTGCTGACCCCGCAGTGGACCCCGCCGCCCGCCGCGCCGGTGCTGATGGATGAAGACGCCTGGGTCCTGCCCGCGCTGGTGGAAGACGACGGCGGCTTCCTGAAGGACGCCGACGCGCCGCTGGTGCAACCCAACCCGACGGATGTGGCCGCCACCGCGGACATGGACCTGCCGCTGGTCCTGCCGGGCCTGACCGGCGGGGACGACTTCCTGTTCAAATCCTTCGAAACAGGACCGCAGGTTCAGCCGGCGGAACTGGTCAAATTCGTTCCCGTGGACTTCTACCGTCCGACCGCCGACGTCATGGTCGAACGGCCGTTCGAAGCCACCGAGCACAACGACGGCTTCGGTCTGCTCGGCCATCAAGGACCGGACGACTGGATCTTCAACGCGTGAAAATGATCGGGAAGGGCTCGACTGTTATAAAGTAACAGAGTACAGGACGGTCAATGTCGCCGTCCGATCTTGAGCAACCGATCCTGCTGTCCCTTCTGGGGACCGGCTTCGCGACGGCCTTCCTGCACGCCGCCCTGCCGACCCACTGGTTGCCTTTCGCGCTGGTGGGTCGCGCGCAGCGCTGGAGCCTGCCGCGCCTGCTGGGCGCGGTGGGGGCCGCGGGCCTGGCCCATATCGTCACCACCGCCGTGGTCGGCGGCCTGATCGTCGTGGCCGGACTGGCGCTGGATCAGTGGATTTCCGGCCTGCTGCCCTGGGTGTCGGCGGCCCTGCTGTTCCTGTTCGGCGTCTTCTATCTGACCCGGGCGACCCTGCGTCGGCCCCGCACCGCTGGCGGACCGGAGTTCGACCTGCCCGAGCCGACCGTCACCCACGCCGCCGCCTTCTGGGGGCTGGTGGCCATGATGGCCGTGTCGCCGGGCGAGGTGCTGCTGCCCATCTATCTGTCGCAGGCGAAGGAAGGCCTGCTGGTGCTCGGCGCGCTGACGCTGGCCTTCGCGGCGGGGACGGTGGCGGGCATGTCGGTATTCACCCTGCTGGCCCGCGCGGGCTGGTCGGTGCTGCGGCTCGAGCGCTGGGCGCGCTACGAGGGGGCGGTGCTGGGGATCGCCCTGATCGGGATCGGCCTTCTGGTCGTGTTCCACCAGCACTGACCGGAGCCAATCAGGCTCCGGCATTGTGCTGGAGGGAGCCGGGCCGGCCTGCGCCCGCCCCGACCGATTTCGCTCTGACGCAAGGTTATACATTTACATTCAATAACTTAGAGCGCCATCGCGTTGACCCTTCGTGCGGTGAAGCCTAAGGAGTCGGCATGGCGCACACGCACGACCACGCACACGATCATTCCGACCACGATCACGGGCATGACCACAGCCATGATCACGGGCACGGGCACGGGCACGGGCATCATCACCACGGGATCGGCGGCCACCATCATGGACCGGTGAACACCGGCGACTGGCGCTATCTGGTCGGTCTGGTGGTCAATCTGGCCTTTGTGGCGGTCGAGTTCGGCGCGGGCGTGATGAGCGATTCCACCGCCCTGATGGCCGACGCAGGGCACAATCTGTCGGACGTGCTGGGACTGGCCATGGCCGGAGGCGCGGCCTGGCTGGCGCGCCGCACGGCGAGCGCGGGCAAGACCTACGGCTACGGCAAGGCGACGGTGCTGGCGGCCCTGTTCAACGCGCTGGCGCTGATCTTCGCCTGCGGCGCCATCGCCTTCGAGGCCGTGCGCCGGTTCGCCGAGCCCGCGCCGGTCGGGTCGACCACCATCATGATCGTGGCGGGCATCGGCTTCGTCATCAATCTGGGCACGGCGCTGCTGTTCATGAAGGACCAGCACAAGGACCTGAACGTGCGCGGCGCCTATCTGCACATGATGGCGGACGCGGGGGTGTCGATCGGCGTGGTGATCGCGGGCGCGGCCATCCTGTTCACCGGCTGGAGCCTGATCGACCCGATCGTCAGCCTGCTGATCGTGGCCGTCATCATGATCGGGACCTGGGGCCTGCTGAAGGACTCGGTCAATCTGGCGCTGGACGCCGCCCCGCGCGGGGTGGACGTCGAGGCCATCCGCAAGGCCTTCCTCGCCCTGCCCGGCGTCAGCGCGGTGCACGACCTGCACGTCTGGGGCCTGTCGACCACCGACACCGCCCTGACGGCGCATCTGGTCCACGACCGCCCCGACGCCGACGCCCTGCTGATCGAGGCCCAGACCCTGGCCCGCAAACGGTTCGAGATCAGCCACACGACGCTGCAGCTGGAAAGCGGCGTGCTGCCGGATTGTCCGGATTGCTGAGGTTACCTCAAGGGTTCATCCGGCGGTTCAAGCCCCATGTCGATGCGGCGCAGATGCCGATACCGAGGGAAACCTTCGGGCTCCCGCACAGCTGCGGCCAGGTACTCGGCCAACAGTCGCCCCCAAAGACTGATGAAGGCGGCCTGATCAACCGCAAGCTCCGCTGCCCGCTGACGCCTGACAAAGAAGACGGACACCCCCATCGCCACAAGCGCACCGACCGTAAGCCCGACAGAGATTCCAACTGACAGACTTCCGGCCAAGGGGCCGAGCGCCAACAACGGCGCCAGGCTGAGGAAGAAGTCGTCGAACGGACGAAGGTTCGCCACGGTCCACGGGCGGACAAGCTCGGCATCTTCGAGCGCCCCCTGCATCGCCGCGGCCATCGTCAACTCCATGAATTCACGGTTCGCGCTGTCCGCCAGCACCTCCGCGTGATCCCACGCGCCGCGCCTGAGATTCTCCACCCACAGGCCGGCAGCGTTCAGCAAGGAGGGCGGGATGCGGGCTGTAATCGGCGTCCAGCCGGAGAAAACACCCCGGTTCCGTGCTGCTCGTCGAAGATTGTCGGGAAAGACCTCCTTGAGGCCAAAATAGATGCGCCGCGCCTCGCGTTTGTCGGGACGAGGAAGCCATTGGCCCCGCCCCGGCCAGTGATCAGCCATTGAACGCGGCAGGTCATAGCCGATGTGCAGATAGGCGCCCGCCATCAGGCGCATGAACGGGGTGCGGAACTCCATCCAGCGTTGCCGATAGCCTTCCAGTTCTTCGCGATCATTCCAGAGGTCACGTTCGCGCAGGAACCCATCGACCAGAGCAAGAAGCCAATCCTGATCAGGCTTGTTCGTTTGGCGGGCGGCGATGGCGCGGATGTCTACGGTAACCGACGCATAGACAGTGTCGAAGGGAACGAGCGCCCTGTCATCCAACTCGGTCAAGCACAATCGCGATCTTGCAAGTCGCCCTCCCGCCCAGCGAAGCAACCACAGGTTAGGGGCGTTTCATTCCACTGTGAAGGCAGAGGCGGCCAAACCCGTCGTTGCAGACACCAACGCTCTTTTCCCGCCGCCCATCAAACCCTAGATGAGCGCCATGACCGACACAGCTTCCGCAAACGCCAAGATCCCCGTCACCGTCCTCACCGGCTATCTCGGCGCGGGGAAGACAACCCTGCTGAACCGCATCCTCACCGAGGACCACGGCAAGCGGTACGCCGTCATCGTCAACGAGTTCGGCGAAATCGGCATCGACAACGATCTGGTGGTCGGCGCGGATGAAGACGTGTTCGAGATGAACAACGGCTGCGTCTGCTGCACGGTGCGCGGCGACCTGATCCGGGTGGTGTCGGGCCTGATGAAGCGCCAGCGTCCGGGCAAGCCCGCGTTCGACGCCATCATCGTGGAGACGACCGGTCTGGCCGACCCCGGCCCGGTGGCCCAGACCTTCTTCGTGGACGACGAGGTCAAGGCCAAGACCCAGCTGGACAGCGTCACGGCGCTGGTGGACGCCAAGCACGTGATGGCGCGGCTGGATGACTCGAAGGAGGCCCGCGAGCAGGTGGCCTTCGCCGACCGCATCATTCTGAACAAGGTCGATCTGGTCTCGGGCGACGAGCTGGCCGTGGTGGAAAGCCGCCTGCGCGCGCTGAACCCGCTGGCCCCGATCACCCGCGCCGAGCGCTCGAACGTGCCGCTGGATCAGGTGCTGGGCGTGCACGGCTTCGATCTGGACCGGATCACCGAGGTCCGCCCGGATTTCGTGAACCCGCCGCACGGCGCCGACGGCCACGTGCACGACGAGCACTGCGGCCACGACCACCATCATCATGACCATGACCACGGGCACGACCATCACGGTCATGAACACGACCATCACCACGGCGCGCGCGGCCATGCGCACGAGGACGACATCAAGGGCATCGCCCTGTCGCTGGACCGCCCGCTGGACGGCCAGAAATTCACCCAATGGCTGGACAAGCTGCTGGGCGAGCAGGGCCAGAACATCCTGCGCGCCAAGGGCATCATTGAGGTCGCCGGCGAGGATCGTCGTCTGGTCTTCCAGGCGGTGCACATGATCCTTGAGGGAGACCTGCAAAAGCCGTGGGGCGAAAAGGAGCGCCGCTGGTCGCGCGCCGTCTTCATCGGCCGCGATCTGGACGAAGCCGCCCTGCGCGCCGGGTTCGAGAGCTGCGCGGCCGCCTGACCCTCGGGGACTTGTCTCCAGGGACTGACCTCGATTTTCCCGGCGGGGACGATATATGACCGCCATGACCACCTTCCAGTTTGACGCCCAGCCCACCGCCGCCCTGTTCGAGAAGGACGGCGCGGTCTTCGCCCTCGGGGACGGGGCGGTCCGTTTCGAGGACGGCGCCTTCAGCATCGCCCATGACGGCGCCATCCTGTGCGCCTGCGTTCACCCCTCGGGCGAAGGCATCGTGACCGGCGGCGACGACGGCCGGGTGATCTGGCACCGCAAGGGCGAGGCCGGGCTGCTGGCCACCGCCAAGGGCGCCTGGATCGACGCCATCGACGCCTCGGCCGAAAGCGGGCTGATCGCCTTCTCGGCGGGCAAGACCCTGTCGGTGATCGACTCCAGGGACGCGGGCTTCCGTCGCGACTTCGTGCATGAGCGCACCGTCTCGGGCGTGGCCTTCGAACCGAAGGGGCGCCGGATCGCGGCCTCGACCTACGGCGGCGCGGCCCTGTGGTTCGCGCGGATCGCCGACCAGAAGCCGACGATGCTGAAATGGGCCGGATCGCACACCAGCGTGGCCTTTTCGCCGGACGGCGCCTTCATCATCACCGCCATGCAGGACAACCAGTTGCACGGCTGGCGCATCAAGGATCAGAAGAACCTGCGGATGGGCGGCTATCCGGGCAAGGTGAAGTCGGTCAGCTTCCTGTCGAAGGGCCAGCTGATGGCGACCTCCGGCGCGCAGGGCGCGGTGCTGTGGCCCTTCGTCGGCGCCAACGGCCCGATGGGCAAGGAAGCCACCGAGATCGGCTATGACGAGGGCAGTCTGGTGGCTCTGGTCGCCTCGACTCCGAAATCGGGGCTCCTGGTTGCGGGCCTGAACGACGGCCGGGTCTGGCTGGCCGACCCCGCCGGACAGGGGCTGAACTTCCTCAAGGCCGACAAGGGCGCCACCGTCGTGGCCCTGAGCATGAGCCCGGATGCGAGCCGCGTCGCCTGGGCTGATGAAGATGGAAACGCAGGCGTCTTTTCCATCTGAATTCCGTTCAGGGAAGAATTTTCCCAGAAACCCGTGACTGACGAGAATTCATCTTCGGGTGAACAACGTTCCGTGAGGGAAACAACCATTTTTACGAGTATTGATTCAGATTACGCGTTCAGGATGTATTAGCGAAACAGGCGTAGGCATGGGGTCATGACGCACTCCAAATCTGTTCCTGGCTTCCTGGGACTGGAGGTCCCTCCCCGCACCGCCGCTGTTGCGCGCCCCCGGCCCACGCCGGTCGCCATGGCGGATCTGTCGCCGGAGGAATGGCGCATCATCTCGCTGGCCGAATGCCCGAAGACACGTCGGTCCATGGCGGACATGATCGCCCACTCCACGCCCGGCGCCGGAAAGGCGCCCCCATGTCGAGATCGCTGACCCTATCCTTCCTGCGCAACCGCCGTGGCGGCGCCGCGGTGGAGTTCGCCATTCTGGCGCCCGCCCTGCTGGCCCTCGTCGCCGGAGGCATCTTCTACAGCCGCTGGTTCACGGTCGCCTCGCAGACCCAGAACCTGGCCAGCGACGGCGCCCGCGCCGCCGTGGCGGGACTGGATGACACGGAACGGCTGAGCATCGTCACCAATCTGATGGACGGCGCCGCTGTGCGTGTCCCGCTGGAGAACGGCGCGACCCGGACCTGGCGCGCCTGGCGCGACGGCGATCTGTACGCCGTATCGGTGACGACCACCCTGCCCGACTATGACCTCGCGCGGCTGATCCCCATGCCCGACCGGAACGTCACCCGCGCCGCCGTGGTCGTGATCCCGGAGCCGGCGGGATGAGGGCCCTGCTGACACGCCTGCTGCGCGACCGGCGCGGCGGGGTCGGCGCCCTGTCGGTGATGATCTCCGTGCTGGTGATCACGGCGACCGCCGCCGCCATCGACGTCGCCTCGGTGCAATTCCGCGCGCGCGCCTTGCAGGGGCTGGCCGACACCGCCGCCGTATCCGCCGCGGGCAATCTGGCCACCGCCGAACCGACCGTGCGGCGCGTGCTGTCGCTGAAGAACTCGACCGCTCGCATCGAGACCGTCGCCCTGGGCGAGTATCACGCACGCGCCGAGGTGCCGATCCCGCAGCGGTTCAACCCGTCCGGCCCCCTTCCGGACGCCGTGCAGGTGGTGCTGCAGGAGGATGTGAAGCTGTTCTTCGGCTCGGTGCTGGGCATCAGCGACGTGCGGGTGCGCAAGACCGCCGTGGCCATCCGCCCGGCGCGGGACGCCGCCGCCTTCTCCATCGGCTCGCGCCTGCTGACGCTGGACCCGCCGCTGGTCAACGCCCTGCTGACCCAGTTGACCGGTCGCCAGATCCAGCTGACCGCCCTGTCCTACAACAGCCTGCTGACCTCCAGTCTGGACGTGGACGACCTGTTGCAGAACCTGGCCCACACCCTGTCGGTGGAGGACCGCGAAACCCTGCTGACCCGGCCCCTGTCGACCCGGCATCTGGTGGACGCCATGGCCTCGGCCACCACCGGCCAGACCAGCGTGGCCCTGAAGAGCATCTCCGCCTCGCTGGGCACGGGGCAGGACCGCGATCTGCGCCTTGATTCCCTTATCGACATCGCGCCGGGCGTGAAGGGCGACGTCAACGCCAGCGTACCCGTCTGGGACCTGCTGAACGCCGCGCTGGGCGAGGCGGCGGGACCGCAGACCATCAGTCTGAACGCCAATGTGCAGGCTCCTGTCAGCGTCAGCGTCCGGCTGGCCATCGGCGAGCGGGAGCAGAAGTCCGCCTGGCTGACCGTCGCGCGTGACGGCAGCACCGTGGTGCGCACGGCGCAGGTGCGGTTGCACATCGACGTGACGACCCTGAATCTGGCCGGCCTCGGCAAGGTCCACCTGCCGGTCTATGCCGAGGTGGCGAGCGGCAAGGCGGCGCTGGCCGCCATCGACTGCCGCGCCGACGCCTTCGACGTCACGGCCCGCTCGGGCGTGGCCAGCGTGGCCCTGGGCGAGATCGACTCGACCCGGCTGGCCGACTTCTCCCGCGACGCCGCCCTGACGCCCGCCGCCATTCTGGACACGGCGGTTCTGAAGGTGCGGGGTTCGGCGCGGATCAATGTGGCCGATTCCGGCGACAAGCAGTTGCGCTTCACCCGGCACGACGTGACCAACCTGGAGGCCAAGACCATCGGGTCGAAGGACATCCTCGGCACGACCCTGACCAGCCTGGTCGCCAACACCGATCTGGACATCCAGGTGCTGGGGCTGGGCGTCGCCCTGCCCGGCCTGCCGAACCAGTTGCGCACCATTCTGGGCGAGATCGCCGCGCCGCTGGATCTGGTGCTGGAGCAGGTGCTGCAACTGGTCGGCGTCGGCATCGGCGAGGCCGACATCCGCCCGGCGGGCCTGTTGTGCGGCATCAAGGGATCGCCCCCGACGCTGGCGGCCTGATCCCCCTTGCATGCGCCCGGCGGCGCGGCCAAACATCGGCGCATGACGGGGGCTTCAGGATCGAGGTGGAAACGGCCGGTGCTGACCGTGCTGATGACGCTGGGCCTCCTCGTGTTCGGCGGGGTGGCCCTGTACCGCTTCGTGCCGCCGCCCCAGACCTGGTTGATGACCACACGCCTGTTCCAGGGCGAGGGCCGGGACTACCGCTGGCGCGCGCTGGACGACATCTCGCCCCGACTGGTGGATGCGGTGATCGCCGCCGAGGACGCGACCTTCTGCGCCCACTCCGGCTTCGACATGAAGGCCATCCAGAAGGCCCTGAAGGACAACGCCCGGGCCGAGAAGCGCGGCAGCGGGCGCATGCGCGGCGGCTCGACCATCAGCCAGCAGACGGCCAAGAATGTCTTCCTGTGGCCGGGGCGGGACTGGCTCCGCAAGGGGCTGGAGGCCGGCTACACGGTCCTGATCGAGACCGCCTGGGGCAAGCGGCGGATCATGGAAGTCTATCTGAACGTCGCCGAATGGGGGCCGGGCGTATACGGCGCCGAGGCCGCCGCCCGGCACTGGTACGGCAAAAGCGCGAAGGACCTGACAGCCCGCGAGGCCGCGCGTCTGGCCGCCATCCTGCCCTCCCCGCGTCGCTATCAGGCGGCTGAACCCGGCCCCTATGTCCGTCGCCGCGCCTCGCGGATCCAGGCGGCGATGGGCACCGTGAGAAATGACGGGCTGAACGCCTGCGTGAGCCGCCAGAGCCTGATCGGCTGAGGTGGAATCGCTTCGCGATTCCGCTGATGCCGTGAATCAGGCTCCAGATTCATGTTGGAGCGAAATCTGGGCCGAGTTGGACCGCGTCCAACTCGACCGATTTCGCTCCAACAGCGCCGCTTGACCTTAAGGCCCCGCTCCGGTCCCTTGCCGCCGAGACGCGGCGGGAGGCCGCGAGGAGGTCCTGATGAAGCGTTCCCTGATGACCGCGACCGCCGTGTGCGCGCTCGCCTTCGGCGTCGCCGCCTGTATGGCGCCCGGCTATTTCGACCAGCCCGAGACGCCTTCCGGCCGCCTGCAGGCGCGGCCCCTGACCAGCGGCGAAATCGTCAACGCAGCCCCGACCGCCGCCGAAGCCGTCAATTTCGTCGCCGACGCCGAGCGCGAACTGGCCGCCCTCAGCGAGGAAGCCGCGCGCATCCAGTGGACCCGCGCCACCAACATCACCTTCGACACCATGTGGCTGGAGAGCCGGATCAACGCCCAGGTGACCGAGGTGCAGGTGCGGCTGGCCGGTCAGGCGGCCCGTTTCAATGATGTCGAGGTCCCCGCCGACGTGCGGCGCAAGCTGAACCTGCTGCGCCTCGGCATCGTCCTGCCCGCCCCGGCCCGGGCGGGCGCGGCCAGCGAGCTGGCGGACATCACCACCCGTCTGGACTCGACCTACGCCACCGGCAAGTTCCAGTTCCAGGGCCGTGAGATCACGCTGGACGAGGCCAACATCCTGATGGCCGAGAGCCGCGATCCGGCGCAGACCAAGGCCCTGTACGAAGGCTGGCGCACCATCTCGCCGGTGATGGCCGCCGACTACGCCCGCATGGTCGAGATCGCCAACGAGGGCAGCCGCGAGTTGGGCTTCGCCGACACCGGCGCCATGTGGCGCGCGGGCTATGACATGGACCCGGACGCCTTCGCCGCCGAGACCGACCGCCTGTGGGAGCAGGTAAAGCCCTTCTATGTGAACCTGCACTGCTATGTGCGCGGCCGCCTGAACGCGAAGTACGGCGACGCCGTCCAGCCGGACCACGGCCCGATCCGCGCCGACCTGCTGGGCAATATGTGGTCGCAGCAGTGGGGGAACATCTATGACGTCGTCGCCCCGACCAGCGGCGGCGAAAGCAGCTATGACCTGACGAACCTGCTGACTTCGGCCGACTACGACGCCACCCGCATGGTCCGCACCGGCGAGGGCTTCTACACCTCGCTGGGCCTCGAGGCCCTGCCGCAGACCTTCTGGGAACGGTCGCAGATCACCCGCCCGCGCGACCGCGAAGTGGTCTGCCACGCGTCGGCCTGGGACCTGGATAACCGGGACGACATCCGCATCAAGATGTGCACCCAGGTGAACGGCGACGACTTCTACACCGTCCACCACGAACTGGGTCACAACTACTACCAGCGCGCCTACAAGGATCAGCCGTTCCTGTTCAAGAACGGGGCGAACGACGGCTTCCACGAGGCCATCGGCGACTTCGTCGGCCTGTCGGCCCTGACCCCGACCTATCTGAACCAGATCGGTCTGCTGCAGACCGTGCCGGGCGCGGAAGAGGACATTCCCTTCCTGCTCAAGATGGCGCTGGACAAGATCGCCTTCCTGCCGTTCGGCCTGATGGTCGACCGCTGGCGCTGGGACGTATTCTCGGGCGAGACCAGCCCGGGTGAGTACAACGCCGCCTGGTCGGAGGACATGCTGAAGTACCAGGGTCTGGTCCCGCCGGGACCGCGTCCGGACAACGCCTTCGATCCGGGCGCCAAGTACCACATCCCGGGCAACACGCCGTACACCCGCTACTTCCTGGCGCACATCTACCAGTTCCAGTTCCAGCGCGCGGCCTGCAAGCAGGCGGGCTGGACCGGGCCGCTGCACCGCTGCTCGATCTACGGCAACGAGGAAGTGGGGCGTCGCTTCAACGCCATGATGGAGATGGGCCAGTCGCGCCCCTGGCCGGAAGCCATGCGGGCCTTCACCGGCGAGACCGGCAACGACGCCTCGGCGGTCGCCGACTATTTCGCGCCGCTGAACGTCTGGCTGACCGCCCAGAACCGCGGCAAGGACTGCGGCTGGGAAGCCTGATCGCCTGATCTCGAGGGGAAGCCCGGCGGTTCGTCACCGCCGGGTTAACCTTCGGCATTGAGCCTTCCCTTAACCGAACTCCGTCATCCTGTTCCGATGATCATGGGCCGCAAGAGCCCCGGGGCGCGGGACAGGACGATGACCTTTGGACGACACATCAGCCGCATGGTGCGCGGCGGCCGGCGTTTCCTTGGCCGTCTGGCCAGAGAGACGCGCGGCAATGTGGCCATGATCTTCGGCCTGAGCCTGCCGGTTCTGATCCTGATGACCGTGGGCGGGGTGGACATCCATCGCGCCTCGACCGTGCGCGTGAACCTGCAGGATGCGCTGGACGCCGCGACGCTGGCCGCCGCCCGCTCGCCCTACAGCGACGCCGACAACATCCAGCGGGTCGGCATGGCCGCGCTGAAGGCCAATCTGAACGCCTATCCCGACGTCATCCTGCGCGAGGCCGACACCACCTTCGTGCTGGAGGACGAGGAGATCGTCGTCGCCAGCGCCAAGGTCGATGTGAAGACCCTGGTGGCCAATATCTTCCTGCCGCCCTACGGCCAGTTTCTGGACGACTATGTGCAGGTCGGCGCCCATTCCGAGGTGAACCGGGCGACCAAGGACATCGAGGTGTCGCTGGTGCTCGACATCACCGGCTCGATGGACGGCCAGCGCCTGCGCGACCTGCAGCAGGCATCGAACGATCTGGTCGATCTGGTGGTCCAGACCAACCAGAGCATCAACCGCACCCGGATGGCGCTGGTCCCCTATTCGATGGGGGTGAACGCGGGCTCCTATCTGAACGACGTGCGCGGCGCGGCCACCGGCCCGACCAACATCACCGCCGCGTCATGGGAGGTGGGGACCCAGAAGACGATCAGCGGCGTCACCAAGGCCAGCAATGCGGTGTTCACCTCGAACGGCCACGGCTTCGCGGTGGGCGACCATGTCTGGATCAGTTCGGTGAGTAGCTCCGGCTCGCCCAGCAACTCCAGTCTGGCGACCTGGCTGAACAACAAGCCGTATCGGGTCGCCGCGACCAATACGAACACCTTCACCCTCGAGCGATGGACCGGCTCGACCTGGACCAGCCTGAGCACGTCCTCGTACAACACCTACACCGCCAACAGCGGCCGGGTGCAGAAATGCCAGCTCTCGACCTGTGAGGTCGTGGTGACCTCGGCCAACCACGGGCTGGCGACCGGCGACGACGTCCGCATTCTGGGCGTCGAGGGCATGACCCAGATCAACACCCAGAACTCGGTCAGCCCCTCGACCGGCTCGAACCCGCCGCCCTTCCACCAGACAGTGACCCGTCTGGGAAGCTCGACCTTCTCGCTGAACGGCGTCGTGCCGTCGATGGTGTCGGCCTACACCCGGCGCGGGACGGTGCAGTGTCTGGAGCAAGGCTGCGCCAACTATCTGTTCACCAACAACAACGGCGCGTTGCGCATCTACGAGGCGTCGAGCTGCGTCAGCGAGCGGGTCGGCGCGCAGGCCTATACGGACGCCTCGCCCTCCTCCGCCAAGGTGGCCTTCTCCTATGTCGGCACGTCGGACGTGGGCCAGGGCGGCTGCATGACCACGACCTTCACTCCCCTGACCACCGACCGGGCGACGCTGCACAGCCGCATCAACGCCTACAAGGCCGAGGGCGGCACGGCGGGTCAGATCGGCGTGGGCTGGGGCTGGTACATGGTCTCGCCGACCTTCGGCGCGATCTTCCCGCAGGAGAGCCGTCCGGACCCTTACGGCACCCGCAACCTGCTGAAGGTCGTGATCATCATGACCGACGGCGAGTTCAACGCGGTCTATTACAACGGCGTCCGCGCGCGCGATTCCGGATCGGGCGGCGGCTCGAACGACCGCTGGATCAACCACGACTCGAACAACGGCAGCCCGTTCCTGCAGGCGGTGAGCATGTGCAACGCCATGAAGGCGCAGGGCGTCATCGTCTATACGGTCGGCTTCGACATCGCCGGGACGACGGATCGCACGCCCAATGTGGTCGATACCGCCACCGAGGTGATGCAGGCCTGCGCGACCAGCCCGAGCTACGTCTACCTGCCGCAGAACGGCACCTCGCTGAAGACCGCCTTCGGCGCCATCGGCCGCAGCATCAGCCAGCTGAGGATTTCGAAGTAGCGGGGTTGCGACTGCGCGCGACCGGCGGAGACCGAGCGGGGATGTGATTGGTGGTTAGTGGTTGGCCGCCATCCAGTGGCCGCGACCGTCTGAGTCGCCCTTCCGCTGACGGCGGGGGGCAGCACAGGGCGCGCCGCTGCACCTTGCGGGCCAAGCACTAACCACCAATCACCAATCACTTTCCGGCAGTGCGCCCGCCCGGAGCGCACCGCCGTCAGCAACAGCGTCAGATCAGCCGGATTTCCTTCAGGCGCTGGGTCAGGAAGTCCTCGGCCATCAGGGGCTGGCCGGCGTAGCGGTCGGGATTGTCCGGCGTTACGGTGGACGGCAGGCTCTCGATCACGAAGTCCGGGTTGAAGTGCAGGAAGAAGGGCGTCGAGTAGCGGGCGAAGCTGGCCCGTTCCGGCGTCGGGTTGATGACCCGGTGGCTGGTCGACGGCAGGACGTGGTTGGTCAGGCGCTGCAGCATGTCGCCGATGTTGACCACCAGGGCGCCCGGCGGCGGCGCGACTTCCAGCCATTCGCCGTCGGCGTCCTTCAGCTGCAGTCCGCGCTCCTCGGCGCCCAGCAGCAGGGTGATGACGTTGATGTCCTCGTGCGCGCCCGCGCGGACGCCCGAGGCGCCGGCCGGAACCGGCGGATAGTGCAGCATGCGCAGGATCGAATTGCCCAGCTGGACCTTGTCCGCGAAATAGTCGTCGCCGAGTTCCAGATAGCGGGCGATGCCGCGCAGCACCTTGGCGCCCAGTTCGTCCATGGCGGTGAACATGCCGTAGACGTGCTCGCGGAAGCCCTCGATCTCGGTCGGCCAGACGTTGTCGCGCATGTATTTGCGGTAGGGGTGGCCTTCCGGCAGTTCACGGCCGACGTGCCAGAACTCCTTGAGATCGACGGTGGCCGCGCCCTTGGCGGCCTCGACGCCGAACGGGGTGAGGCCGCGCGCGCCGCCGGTTCCGGGCTGGTGATACTGGCGCTTCACCTCTTCCGGCAGGGCGAAGAAGGCCTTGGCGTCGTCCAGGGCGGCGCCGATGACGGCTTCGTCCAGCCCATGGTCGGCGATCACGGCGAAGCCGTAGCGCTTGAACGATCCGCCCAGAGCGTCGGCGAAGGCCTGGAAGTCCTGATCGTACAGCGTCATCGAGACCGGCTCGAGGGCGCGGGTGGCGGGGGCGGCGGTGGCGTCTGCGGTCACGAGGGAACCCTTGTCGATAATCTGGTCGTTTCCATACGCCCTGCGACCCGATCTTGGCAAAGCGTGGGCGAGGTCGCGAAAGCGTCCCGATCCGTTCAGG
This sequence comes from Brevundimonas sp. M20, assembly GCF_006547065.1. Classification (NCBI taxonomy): domain Bacteria; kingdom Pseudomonadati; phylum Pseudomonadota; class Alphaproteobacteria; order Caulobacterales; family Caulobacteraceae; genus Brevundimonas; species Brevundimonas sp. M20. The sequence continues at coordinate 2,922,274 of NZ_CP041243.1, forward strand.
TTCGGTACAGGCAGGAACCTTGACCATAAGACCGCGTTTCCGAGGCAGAGACCTCACTTCGAAAGGATTCCCCCATGCGCGCCAAACTCATCGTCGCCGGCGTCAGCATCGCCGCCCTTCTGGGCGCCGCCGCCTGCACCACCACTGATCCGTACAGCTCGACCCCACGCCGCAACAACACCGGCACCGGTGTGATCGCCGGCGCCCTGGGCGGCGCCCTGCTGGGCTATCTGACCAACACCTCGAATTCCGAGGAAGGCCGCAAGAACGCGCTGATCGGCGCCGGCATCGGCGCCCTGGGCGGCGCCGCGGTCGGCCAGTACATGGACCGTCAGCAGCGCGCGCTGGAAGCCGAATTGTCCGGCACCGGCGTCGGCGTGGCCCGTCAGGGCGACAACCTGATCCTGCGCATGCCGTCGGACGTCACCTTCGCCACCAACCAGTCGAACATCGACCCGCGCTTCGTGGCCACCCTGGATGACGTCGCGCGCGTGCTTCAGGAGTACGACCGCTCGCTGGTCGATGTGATCGGCCACACCGATTCCTCGGGCGGCGACGCGATCAACCAGCCGCTGTCGGAGCGTCGCGCCTCGTCGGTCGCCGGCTATCTGATCGACCGCGGCGTCCTGCGCGAGCGTCTGTATGTGGCGGGCGTCAGCTCGCGCAACCCGATCGCCGACAACGGCACGCCGCAGGGCCGGGCCCAGAACCGTCGCGTCGAAATCCTGATCCGTCCGTTCCAGGGCTGATCCTGACGCAGAAGCCGGCGGCGGTGCGCGAGCGCCGTCGCCGGTGGCTGTGAAGTGGCGAGTGGCTGGTGGTTAGTGGCTGGCCACCACCGTGCGACGGCGCCGATTGCGCCGCCCTTCCGCAAGCAATCGAAAAGCGACGGCGCGTTACGTCTTCCGACATTGGCGGAAGGGCGACGCCGGCCTGACGGCTGCAGGCTGTGGGCCAGCCACTAACCACCAGCCACTCGCCACTTCCCCGCACACCGCCCGACCAGCCGGACGCCATCCCCGCCACTCGCCTCGCTTTTCTTTCCCCGACACCGTTCCGTGACTTGCGAAGCAGGCGGGTGAAATGCTGGATACGCGAAGCGCTCGACTCGGGGGAACGCTTGCGGCCGGATCATCAGGAATTCGCGGACGGCATGAAGCTGGCGGCCATCGCCGTCGTGTCCGCCATCATGACCGCGACCGTGGTCATCGGCGCGGGACGGGCGCTGCTGCCGAAGCCTGATCCGCTGGCCGTGTCACAGGCCCGGCTGATTCACACCGTCTCACGTTAGGCGCGGTCGGGGCGGGCGATCAGGCGCGACCGATCGAGGTGTAGCGGAAGCCGCGCGCCCGCATGTCGTCCGGACGATAGACATTGCGCAGATCGACCATCACGGGCTGCTTCAGCAGCAGTTTGATGCGGTCCAGATCGAGCGCCCGGAACTGGTCCCACTCGGTCAGAATCACCACCACATCGGCGCCCTCGACGGCGTCGTAGGGGCCGTCCCTGAACACCACGCCGTCCAGCAGCTTGGCGGCCTCGTGCATGCCTTCAGGATCATAGGCCTGCACCGTCGCGCCCGCGGCCAGCAGCGCGGGCACCACGTCCAGAGACGGGGCGTCGCGCATGTCGTCGGTATTCGGCTTGAAGGTCACCCCCAGCAGGGCGACCGTCCTGCCCTTCAGGTCGCCGTCCAGCGCGGACGAGACGCGCCCCGCCATCGCCTTCTTGCGGGCGTCGTTGACCTCGACCGTCGTCTCGATCAGGCGCACCGGCGTACCGGCGTCCACCGCGGTGCGGACGAGGGCCAGGGTGTCCTTCGGGAAGCAGGAGCCGCCATAGCCGGGGCCCGCGTGCAGGAATTTCGAACCGATCCGGTTGTCCAGACCGATGCCGCGCGCGACCTGCTGCACATCGGCGCCCACGGCCTCGCACAGGTCCGCCATCTCGTTGATGAAGGTGATCTTCATCGCCAGGAAGGCGTTGGCCGCATATTTGATCAGTTCGGACGTGCGGCGGCCGGTGAACAGGATCGGCGTCTCGTTCAGGTTCAGCGGCCGGTACAGCTCGCGCATGACCTGCTGCGCGCGCGCGTCGTCGGTGCCGACCACGACGCGGTCGGGGCGCTTGAAGTCCTCGATCGCCGCGCCTTCACGCAGGAACTCGGGGTTGGAGACGACCGCGAACTCGGCGTCCGGACGACGTTCACGAATGATGCGCTCGATCTCGTCGCCGGTGCCGACCGGAACGGTCGACTTGGTCACCACGACGGTGAAGCCCTCGATCAGGCCGGCGATCTCCTCGGCGGCGGCATAGACATAGGACAGGTCGGCATGGCCGTCGCCGCGACGCGAGGGCGTGCCCACGGCGATGAAGACGGCGTCGGCCGCCCGGATGGCCTCGGCCCCGTCCAGGGCGAAAGACAGGCGACCGCCGCGCACGTTCGACGCGACCAGATCCTCAAGGCCCGGCTCGAAGATCGGGATCTCGCCCTTCTCCAGACGTTCGATCTTGGAGGCGTCCTTGTCGACGCACGTCACCACGTGACCGAAGTCCGCGAAACAGGCCCCCGACACCAGGCCTACATAGCCGGTTCCGATCATCGCCACGCGCATGTGGATGCACCCCGTTCAGACAGGCCGTCGAGATAGCGACCGGGCGGCCCTTTGACCACCCCGACGAACGAAACGACGCAATGCAAAACCGCCGGCCCTCTTTCGAGGACCGGCGGCTCTGTAGTTGTGCCTTGTCGGCGACTTCCGGATTAACGGAAGTTGATGCCGATGGTGGCGCGACGGTTGAGCGGCTCACGCACGCCGTCGGCGGTGGCGCGGGCCAGCTCGGTTTCACCCTTGCCGTCCAGCGAGATCACGCCGCCGTTGACGCCTTGGGCGACCAGGGCGTCAGCCACGGTGCGCGAACGACGGTTCGACAGGCCGATGTTGTACGCCGCCGAACCCGAGGTGTCGGCGTGGCCGACGATCAGGATGCGCGTCGGACGACCCGACTTGGCGTAGTTGGCGGCCTGCGTGACCACCGACTGGGCTTCGGCCGTCAGGTCCGAGCGATCCCAGTCGAAGTACACCACGAACTCACGGTTCGCCTGCACCGGCGGAGGCGGCGGGGGCGGAGGAGGCGGCGGCGGCGGAGGCGGAGGCGGAGGCGGCGGGGGCGGCGGGGGCGGCGGAAGCGGAGCTTCATCCGCGCCGAACGCATAGCGCAGGCCCAGCGAGATGGTGTGGCTGTCGTCGTAACGACCGGCGAACGGACCCACCAGCGACGCGTCGGCCGGGACCGACACGAAGGTGTTGAACTCCATGTTCGACATCAGATAGCGGTAGGTCAGGTCCAGATGGGCCCGATCACCGATCGCCCAGGCCAGGCCGGCGATGGCTTGCGCCGCCAGCTTGGTCGAGGTGTCGTCCGCGCCGACGCCGGTGGTGCGGCGACCGCCCAGGGTGCCGATGAACTTGGTGTCGACGATGTTCACACCGGCGCCCAGGCCGATGAACGGACGCAGCGCCCACGACTCGTCGCCGAAGTCGTAGATCACATTGGCCATGAACGTCGTGGCGGAGATTTCGCCCGACGGGTTTTCGCAGGCGCCGGCGGCCGGAACCACGTTGCAGACGCCGGTCGGAACGTTGCCGTTCGGGTTGGTGACCGCGCCGAGCTCGCCGGAGTCACGGTAGCCGCCTTCGAGTTCCACGCGCCAGTTCTGGTCGAACCGGTAGCCCAGACGGGCGAAGGCCGCCCACGAATCGTCGACTTCGAAGTCCCATTGCGGACCCGTCGTCGTCGACGTCAGTTCCAGATCGTCAACGGTGTGGTAACCGGCGTCAATCGCACCGTACCAGCCGTTCGGCTCGGCCGCCGCGGCGCCGGCTGCGAACAGCCCCGCCATCGCGACGCCGGCGAGAAGCTTCACCTTCATCATATCCCTCATTCAGGTTGCCCGAGAACCCCACGCTTACACGGGGTGGTCCCGACGCCTAACCACAATGTCGACCGGAAGTTCCGGAATCTGGCTCTGAATGCGGCGACTGTGGCGCCGTTTCAACACATTGGGCGGGTTTCCAGCGGCGAAACGCCTGCTAGGAGAATGCCAAGCAAAGGGAGAACGTTCAGATGACGATGAGTTTTGACGGCAAGGTGGCCATCGTGACGGGCGCCGGGGGCGGTCTGGGCCGTGAACACGCCCTCGCCCTGGCCAAACGTGGCGCCAAGGTGGTGGTGAACGACCTGGGCGGCGCCCGCGACGGGTCCGGTTCCTCGGCCACCGCCGCCGAAGCCGTCGTCGCCGAAATCGAGGCCCTGGGGGGTGAAGCCCTCGCCAACGCCGCCTCGGTCACCGACTACGCCGCCGTCGAGGCGATGGTGAAGGCCGCCATGGACAAGTGGGGCCGTATCGACATTCTGGTGAACAACGCGGGCGTCCTGCGCGACAAGACCTTCGCCAAGATGGAGCTGGAGGACTTCCGGTTCGTCATGGATGTGCACCTGATGGGCGCGGTGAACTGCACCAAGGCGGTGTGGGAGATCATGCGGACCCAGAACTACGGCCGCATCGTCATGACAACCTCGTCGTCGGGCCTGTACGGGAATTTCGGCCAGTCGAACTACGGCGCCGCCAAGATGGCGCTGGTCGGCCTGATGCAGACCCTGTCGATCGAGGGCGCCAAGAACGATATCCGCGTGAACTGTCTGGCCCCGACCGCCCACACCCGCATGACCGAGGATCTGGGCGCCGCCCTGCCGCTGGAAGCGCTGGGACCGGAGCTGGTGTCGCCGGGCCTTCTGTATCTGGTCAGCGAGAACGCCCCCAGCCGCTGCATCCTTGCGGCCGGCGCCGGCGGCTTCGAGCGCGCCTATGTGACGATCACCCAGGGCATCCACGCCGTCGGCGAGGACGCCCCGGAACAGATCGAGGCCCGCTTCGCCGAAATCTCGGACCGCGCCGGCGAGATCGTCCCCGACATGGGCGCAGCCCAGGGCATGATCGAACTGACCAAGGCCCAGAAGGCGCACTCCTAGCAGGGCGCGCCCGCGGCGCGACGCCTACGTTCGGGTCGCGGCCCCTCACTGCCTGAGGCTCATGCTTGAAGAAGACGCCTATCGTTCGGCCCGCGGGGCCTCACTGCCTGAGGCGCAGGGAGGGTTCCGGGCCGGACAGGGTTGCGTTGACGCGGCGGCAGGAGCCTATGACTGAACCAACGCCCCGACGGACGCAGAAGCCGCAGGGAAAGAGAAGGAAACCCGCGCTCAAGCCGCTCGTGACCGCGTCGCGAGCGATAGCGCCCTTAAAGAGAGAACATCGCAGATGTCCCGCGAAGCCGTCATCGTCTCCACCGCCCGCACCCCCATCGGCCGCGCCTATCGCGGGGCCTTCAACGACACCCAGGCGCAACAGTTGGGCGCCCACGCGGTGAAGCACGCCGTCGCCCGCGCCGGGATCGAACTGGCCGAGGTCGAGGACGTGGTCATGGGCGCCGCCCTGCAACAGGGCTCGACCGGCACCAACGTCGCCCGTCAGGTGGCGCTGGCCGCCGGCCTGCCGTCCACCGTTCCGGGCATGTCGCTGGACCGCCAGTGCGCCTCGGGCCTGATGGGCATCGCAACGGCCGCCAAACAGGTGATCTTCGACCAGCAGAAGATGGCCGTCGGCGGCGGTCTGGAGAGCATCTCCCTGGTCCAGAACCAGTACATGAACCTGTACCGGGGCAAGGACGAGGAACTGCTGAAGATCGCGCCTCACATGTATATGTCGATGCTGGAGACCGCCGAGGTCGTGGCCCGTCGTTACAACATCAGCCGTGACCGTCAGGACGAATACGCCCTGCAGTCGCAGCAGCGCACCGCCGCCGCCCAGGCCGCTGGCAAGTTCGACGCCGAGATCGTGCCGATGACCACCACCATGCTGGTGACGGACAAGGCGACCGGCGAGACCTCGAAGAAGGAAGTCACCCTGTCGAAGGACGAGGGCAACCGCGCCGATACGACGCTGGAAGGCCTGAAGGCCCTGAAGCCGGTGTTCGGCTCGGGCGAGGAAATCCAGCAGGGCGAGTTCATCACCGCAGGCAACGCCAGCCAGCTGTCGGACGGCGCCTCGGCCTCGGTCATCATGGAAGCCGGTGAGGCCGTGAAGCGCGGCCTGCAACCGCTGGGCGCCTATCGCGGTATGGCCGTGGCCGGTTGCGAGCCGGACGAGATGGGCATCGGCCCGGTCTATGCCGTGCCCAAGCTTCTGAAGCGCCACGGTCTGACGATGGATGACATCGGCATCTGGGAGCTGAACGAGGCCTTCGCCGTGCAGGTGCTGTACTGCGCCGACACCCTGGGCATCCCGATGGACCGCCTGAACGTGAACGGCGGCGCCATCTCCATCGGCCACCCCTACGGCATGTCGGGCGCCCGGATGACCGGCCACGTCCTGATCGAGGGCAAGCGTCGCGGCGCCAAATACGGTGTGGTGACCATGTGCATCGGCGGCGGCATGGGAGCCGCCGGTCTGTTCGAGATCTACTGAGAACAGTTCCTCCCCCTCGGGGGAGGTGGCGCGGCGCGCAAGCGCCGTGACGGAGGGGTCGCTCGGCACACCGGCGGCCCCTTCCGTTTTCTGACCGAGGGCCGATCCGGCACCCCTCCACCCTCCTTCGCCTACGGCTCCGGACGGTCCCCCTCCCCCGTTGGGGGAGGAACTATGCCCCCGGCGCCGGCTTTCCCGCCGCTATCCAGGCCGCCTTTTCCGCGTCCATCTTCGCCTGCCAGCGGGCGCGCAGGACGGCGGGGCGGCCGGGGTAGCGGTCCTCGAGGAACTCGGCGGAGACGACGCGGTCGGTGCGGAAGGTGCGGAAGTCGTCGCGGGTCTCGCACCAGCCCACCAGCAGCCGCGTGGTGTCGCGATATCCGATCAGGCAGGGCCAGATGATCCGCACGGTCTCGCGCCCCTGCTCGTCCGCATAGTGGAGCCGCAGCTTGCGACCCGCGTGGATCCAGCCGCGTACCTGGGCCATGTCCAGCGCGTCGGCCTTGCGCGCGTCGTCCCAGACCGGCGGCCCGGACACGGCGGGCTCCATCAGGACGGGACGCAGGCGCTCGGGCACGGTGGCCGCGATCTTGGCGATCAGGTCGCGGGCGGCGCGGGACAGGGCCGGGTCGCCCCGCGACGCCACCCACTGCGCGCCCAGCACCGCCGCCTCGATCTCGTCCGAGGTCAGCATCAGGGGCGGCATGTCGAAGCCGCCCTCCAGCACATAGCCCAGCCCCGCCTCGCCCCGGATCGGCACCCGCTGGCTCATCAGGGTGGCGATGTCGCGGTAGATCGACCGCTTCGACGTCTCCAGTTCGGCCGCGATGGCGTCCGCCGTCACCGGCCTGGACGACCGACGCAGCACCTGGATGATCTGGAACAGTCGGTCGGCTCTTCGCATCTTGGGGCCTTAACGCTCACGCCGCGGGCGCTCGCTGCTTGAGGGGCAGAGGTGTCGCCCTATCGCTCGCGGCATGGCCGCTCGCTGCTTGAGGGCCGGTATGGCGAACCGCTGCTGACAGCATGCTGGCAGCAGGGTGACAGTAGATCAATCTTCACCGGCGGCGAGGGGCTGTCGGACCCAATCCGGGCTCAAGCAGCGAGGCTCCGCGAGCCGAGCGATCGCCCGACAGGAGAGAATGATGCTGACGCTGTTCCACGCCCCGCACTCGCGTTCGTCCCGCATTGTCTGGCTGATCGAGGAACTGGGGGCCGAGGTCGATATCCGGTACGTCGACATCCAGCGGGCCGATGGTTCGGGCGGCCGAGACGCCGCCAATCCACACCCGGACAGCAAGGTTCCGGCCCTGAAGCATGGCGACGCCCTGATCACGGAATCCGCCGCCGTCGCCCTGTATCTGACCGGGCTGCACCCGCAGGCGGGGCTGGGCTTCCCGCTGGAGTCGCCGGAACGCGGGCCGCTGCTGAGCTGGATCTGCTGGAATGCCGGAGAGCTGGAGCCCTCGCTGTGGGCGAAGATGTCCGGCGAGGTCGAGACCAACCCGCACGCCAAAGCGCGGTATGACGCGGCGATCACCCGCGTGCTGGAGGCGCTGTGGGTCGGGCCCTATCTGATGGGAGACCGGTTCACCGCCGCGGACGTGATGATCGGCAGCACCCTCGGCTGGGCGCGCGCGCACCTGCCGGAGAGCCCCGTTCTGGACGCCTATCTGGAGCGTCTCCAGAACCGTCCGGCCAGCCTGCGGGCGATGCAGCGGGACGGACGACCGGCGATCGCGGCCTGATGTGAGGTCCGGTCAGGCCGCGTGGGCGGCGGCGTTGTCGCCGCCGTTCGCGGGCCGGACCACGGCCTTCAGCGCGGTCACGAAGTCGTCGCGCCAGATGCTGACGTCGGTGTCCCGCACCACCGTCATCAGGGCCTCCCAGCGACGGCGACGTTCGACCAACGGCATATCCAGCGCCTTCTTGATGGCGTCGGACAGCTCCTCGCGGCTGAACGGATTGACCAGAAGGGCTTCCCGCATCTGCTCGGCGGCGCCGGCGAAGCGGGACAGGACCAGCACGCCCGGATCGTCCGGGTTCTGGGCCGCCACATATTCCTTGGCCACAAGGTTCATCCCGTCGCGCAAGGGGGTGACCAGCCCCACCCGCGCGGCGCGATAGATGCCCGCCAGCTGATCCCGGCGATAGGTGCGGTTCAGATAGCGGATCGGTTGCCAGTCCATGTCGGCGAACTCGCCGTTGATCCGGCCCGCCAGCGCGTCCAGCCGGGCGCGGATGTCCTGATAGGTGTCCACGTCGTCCCGGCTGATCGGGGTCACCTGCAGCAGGAAGACCTCGCCGCGCTTGTCGGGGTTGTCCTTCAGGAACTGGTCGTAACCCGACAGCCGTTCCTCCAGCCCCTTGGAGTAGTCCAGCCGGTCCACGCCGACCATCATCGAGCGGAAGGCGGCCGAGGCCGACATGCGGTCATAGGTGCGTCGTCCGAGCACGGAGTTTCGCGCGGACATGAACTCGTCCACGTCGATCCCGATAGGGAAGACGCCGGTCTGGACGCTGCGGCCGAAGCCTTCGACCCGGCCGTCCGGCGTGACCGAGCCCTTTTCCTCTACCTCGACGTAGCGCTGGAACAGCTCCATCCACTCGCGGGTGTGGAAGCCGATCAGGTCGTAATCGAACATCGACTCCACCAGTCGCCGATGGTGCGGCAGGGTGACCAGAAGCTGCCGGGCGGGCCAGGGCGTGTGCAGGAAGAAGCCGATACGGTTGGTGATCCCGCGCCGCCGCAGGTCCCGGGCCATCGGGATCATGTGGTAGTCGTGAATCCAGATGACGTCGTCCGGCTGGATCAGGGGCGCCAGCACATCGGCGAAGCGGGCGTTCGTCCGCTCGTAGCCCTCGCCGTAGGACCGCTCATAGGCAGCCAGATCGGTGCGATGGTGGAACAGGGGCCAGAGGGTCTTGTTGGCGTAGCCGTTATAGTACTCGTCGACGTCCTGGGCCTCGAGATCCACCAGCCCGACGGTGACGCCAGCGCGGTCCTCGATCTTCAGCTCGCCGGTGAATTTTTCAACCGTCTCGCCCGACCAGCCGAACCACAGGCCGTCGTATTTGCGCAGGGCGGCGGACAGGGCCATGGCCAGACCGCCCGCCGAGCCCGAGGCGGGGTCCTTCGGGGCCGAGACCCGGTTGGAAACGACGATAAGGCGGCTCATGGCCGCTTAACCGCGTGGCTCGCGGTTTGGTGGCAACGCATTGTCGTGATCCCCTCTAACGCACATCCGTCCACGACCGGCTGAGCAGCACGGCGCAGTTGATAATGCCGACCAGCGAGTAGGTCTGCGGGTAGTTGCCCCACAGCTCGTCGTCGCCCAGCGAGATGTCCTCGCTGAGCAGTCCGGCGTGCGTGCGCCGGCTCAGCATCTGTTCGAAGATTTCGCGCGCTTCCTCATCGCGGCCGTTCTGATGCAGGGCCTCGATGAACCAGAAGGTGCAGAAGTTGAAAGCCGTCTCCGGCTCGCCGAAATCGTCAGGCTCCACATAGCGGAACAGGTAGGGTCCCTTCTTCAGGTCCCGTTCGATGGCGTCGAAGGTGGCGACCTGGCGCGGGTCCATGGCGTCCAGGAAGCCCAGATCGGTCAGCTGCAGCAGGCTGGCGTCCAGTTCGCGATTGCCGAAGCTGGCGGCGAAGCGGCCCTCGTCCGGCAGATAGGCTTCCTTCTCGATCCGGGTGCGGATTTCGTCGGCCCGCGCGCGCCAGACCTCGCCACGGTCATACAGATGCAGATGCTCCGCCGCCTTGGCCAGACGGTCGCAGGCGGCCCAGCACATGACGGACGAATAGGTGTGCACCCGGGCGATGGTGCGGAACTCCCACAGGCCGGCGTCGACCTGATCGTGCATGGCGTAGGCGCGCTCGCCGACCTTCTCCAGCGCGTGGAAGTCGTCGATCGTGCCGGGGCGCAGCAGGCGCTGATCATAGAAGGCCTGCACCAGCGGCAGGACGATCTGGCCGTACACGTCGTGCTGAAGATGCTCGCGCGCCTGATTGCCGACGCGGACCGGCTTCATGCCGCGGTAGCCGGCGACCGTTTCGGTGATCCGCTCGTCAATGTCCTCTTCCAGACCGACGCCATAGACCGGCTGGACGTGGCCGCCCGCCGACGAGTCGACCAGATTGCGCAGATAGCCGAGGTAGTTCTCGAGGATGTCGACCGCGCCCAGACGGTTCAGCGCCCGCACGACATAATAGGCGTCACGGATCCAGCAGTAGCGATAGTCCCAGTTGCGCCCGCTCTCGGGGAACTCGGGCACCGAGGTGGTCAGGGCCGCGACGATGGCTCCGGTCTCCTCATAGGCGCAGAGCTTCAGCGTGATCGCCGCGCGGATCACGGCCTCCTGATAGTCCAGCGGGAGATAGAGCTTGCGCACCCAGTCCTGCCAGTAGGCCACGGTGCGATCCAGAGCCGCCGAGACACCGGGACCGACGTCCTGATCGTAGCCCTCGTCCGGCCCCAGGAAGAAGGCATGGGCCTTCTCCAGCCGGAAGGTTCGCTCGTTGAGAATGTGCGAGACCGGGCAGTCCGTGGTCAGGCGCAGCGTAACGTCCGTGCACAGATAGCGGATGTGGTTAGAGCCGCTGGTCCGCTCGGCCCGGCGCGCGCCCCAGTCGGCGGAGGGACGCAGGCGCACGCGGATGCGGGGCGACCCCTCCAGCGGACGCACGATCCGGCCATAGGCCAGCGGGCGATAGGTGCGGCTGTGCTTCGGGTGGCGGGGGCAGAAGTCGATGATCTCCACCGCCGCGCCGTCCGCGGCGGTCAGCACGGTGCGCAAGACGGGCGTGTTGCGGACATAGGCCTGGCTGATGTGCTTCAGCCCCTCCAGCTCGATATCCCAGTAGCCGTGATCGGGGTCGTCGCCGTCCATCAGGGCCGAGAAGACGGGGTCGCCGTCCACGCGCGGGGCGCAGGCCCAGACATAGCGGCCACGCCGGTCGATCAGGGCGCTGATCGAGCAGTTGCCGATGGGGGCGAGGTCAAGATCGGGGCGGGTCATACGTCGCTCTCCAACTGTTCCAGCCAGTCGAGCACGGCGGTCACGCCGGTCAGGCTGTAGCGGGCGGCGGTCGCGCGTGGCGGACCGACCAGCACGCCGAAACCGCCCAGGTTCGTCGCGGCCCGGAAGCCGTCCTCGTCGGTCTGGTCATCGCCCAGCATGACCGGCACGCCACCCGCGAACGGCGCCTCCTGCATGAAGGCCGTCAGGGCCGTACCCTTGCTGGCGCCCGGGGTTTTCAGCTCGAGGACCATGTGCCCGGGCTGAAGCATCAGCCCATGTTCATCGGCCAGACGGCGGGCCAGGCTCTCCGCGTCCTGGGCCGCATCAGGCGCGCCCCGGAAATGCAGGCCGGCGGAAACACCCTTGTCCTCGACCACCACGCCGGGATGAGCGCGGGCGAAAGCCTCGAAGGCGGCGATCACCGCGCGGAGGCTCTTTGAGGCTTCGGCGCGCAGGAAGGTTCCGTCGGCGCGTCGGCGCTCCAGCCCGTGCACGCCCGAGGCCGAGGCGATGACATTGTCGGTGATCCGGTCGATCTCGGCGACCGTCCGGCCACTGACGATCGCGACACGACCGTTCAGGCGCGTCTGTATCGCCCGCAGCGCTTCGGTGCGCCGACTCACAGGCACGACCCCATCAGGGGTGGAGGCGAATTCCGCCAGGACCCCGTCCAGATCGAGAAAGAGGGAGATGCGCTCCAGCCGCGACGGCGGCGTCGGCAAACGCGTGAAGGTTTCGACCGCTGCATCCACAGCGTCGACAGTCAGATCAGACGGCCCCATGTGATCGGTAACGCTTCAGAGCCGAAGGGTTTCCTTCCCGGGCGGCTTTATTTCGCAGTTGCAGCAAAGCCCAGTGACGCCGGCGCCCGTGACTCAGGCGATTGTGAAACGCGCGCGGATGGGTCAATTCCCCGCCATGACCGAACACGCCCCCCTGCCCGCCGACACCGAAGCCCCCGACGTGGCGAAAATGGTCGCCCGCGCTCGCGAGGTGATCGGCCTGAACATCGCGGCCCTGCAACAGCTGGAAGCCGCCATCGACGACAGTCTGGCCAGGGCGGTCGAGATCATCCTGTCGCGGCCCGGCTATCTGGTCGTGACCGGCATGGGCAAGTCGGGCCATATCGGCGGCAAGATCGCCGCGACGCTGGCGTCCACCGGCACCAACGCCTTCTTCGTTCACCCGGCCGAGATGAGCCACGGCGATCTGGGCATGCTGCGCAAGGACGTGACCCTTCTGGCCATCTCCAACTCGGGCGAAAGCCGCGAGCTGCGCGATCCGCTGATCTACTGCCAGCGCGAGGGCATTCCGGTCATCGGCATCACCCAGCGCCCGGGCAGCTTCCTGGGCCGGTCGTCGGCGGTCTGCCTGACCCTGCCGAACGCGCCGGAGGCCCATCCTGACGGTCTGGCGCCGACCACCTCGACCCTGATGACGCTGGCCATGGGCGACGCGCTGGCCATGGTCCTGACCGAGCGTCGCGGCTTTACGGCGGAAGACTTCGGCCTTCACCATCCCGGCGGCAAGCTGGGCATGAGCCTGCAGAGCGTGCGCGACTGGATGGGCGACCGTCCGCCGGCGCCGGCCACCGTGCCGCTGGGCGCGACGTTCGCCGAGGTCGTCTCGGCCATTACCGAGGGCCGCAAGGGCGCCGCCGCGGTCGTCAATACGGACGGAACCCTGGCCGGGATCGTCACCGACGGCGACGTGCGTCGGGCGTTCGCGCGCGGCGACCTGTCGAGCCTTACGGCCGCCGATGTGATGAGCCCCAGACCCAAGGTCATCGACCCCGCCGCCCGTATGAGCGACGCCATCGACCTGATGACCCAGAACAAGATCGCCACCCTGCTGGTGGTCGAGGACGCCCGCCCCATCGCCATCGCCCACATCGCCGAACTGATGCAGGCGGGTTACGTGAGCTGACGCTTGGGTGAAAAGTGCTGGTGAGTAGTGAGCAGGGCGCTGGCGCCGGCATCGCGCGCGGTCTCCACTCATTACTCACCAGCACTCTTCACCAAGCGGCCTGAACCGGTCTCAATAGGCTCGCAACCCGTCGATATTGCCCGGCGGTGAGTAGCGGCAGGCCAGCACCGCCCGATCCCGGCGGCGCTCGAGGGCGCAGCCGACGTGGGTGGTGCGGCTCCAGACGATCTGGGTGTAGTGGCCCACGGCGCTCCAGTCGCCGGTACGGCTGACCGCCGGGAAGGTGGCGTGCCGATACTGCGCCTTCTCGGCGATCCACTCCCCGACCATCTGTTCGGGGGTCCAGCGACGACTGCCCCATCCGCCCCACAGGTTTTCACCGTGACCATGGGGCGTCGGATCGTGTTCAAAGGTTCGGGAATTGATCAGATGCCGGGCCCAGACCCGCGCCTCGCGCTCCAGCCCGTCGTCCCAGATCAGCGGCGGCGCGCCGACCGTGGCGCGTTCGGCGTTGTGGGCGCGCAGTAGCCGCACCTCGATGGCATCGGACGGCAGGCTGTCGCGCGGTGGCGCGACCGGACGCACCAGACGAGGATCAGGGTCGACCTGACGGACGTTGATCCCATCCGGGTCCGCATGGCCCGGCGTCGCGGCGAGACTTCCCACAATGACGAGACAGGCGAGGCGATACATCGAAACTCCGCAAGAAGGGGGCGGGATCAAAGCGTAAAGCCTCGCCTTGCGTTCCCGCTAGCGATCCAGCGGTACGCCCTGCCCGTCCATCGGCTCGTCGGTCAGGGCGCTTTGCACGTCATCCCCTTCCATGGTGCGCGTCTGCGCGGACTTGCCGCCCTGGAACTCCTCCATCGCCGTCATCTTGCGGGCGCGCATCCGGTCGGCGAGGTCATCCATATCCAGACCGGCGGCGCGGGCCTGGCTGAACATGCCCTCGACCCGCTGCTCCTCTTCCTTGACGTGGTGCTCGATCATCTCGGACAGCACCTTGACCTTGGCGTCGTAGAAGTCCTCGTCCGGGCTGCCCGCCTCGATCTCGTTGATCAGTTGTTTGGCGGCGTCGTGCTCGACATAGCTTTCGTCCAGCAGATCATCCTCGATCCGTCCGCGACAGGCCGGATAGAAGATTTCCTCCTCAATGGCGGTGTGGACCTTCAATTCGAGACAGGCCTGTTCGGCCAGCTTCTGCTTGCGGTCGCGGCCGGTCGCCTTTTCAAACGCCTCGAAGATCTCCTCCACCTTGCGGTGATCGGCCTTCAGCATGGCGACGGCGTCCATCTCTTCGTAGGTCTGGGCCATAGGGTGTTCCTCCTGAGCAATGGCTTCCCCGGCCCAAACGTCGGGATCGACAGGTGTTCCCACAGCACAGCTAGCTGAGAGTCGTTCGCTCGAATTCGGCCTTCCGGGGGTTGGAGAGCCGACATAACGGACCTTTCGCGCGTTGGAGATCGAACACAGGGAGTTCTCCATCATGCTCGACCACATCGGACTGGACGTCACCGACATCGCCCGGTCGCGAGCCTTCTATGAACAGGCGCTGGCCCCGCTCGGCTATGCTGTCGTGCAAGTGATCGACGAGGGCGGAACCACCGTCGTCATGTTCGGCGTGGACGGCGAGATCGACTTCGTCATCGCCGACAAGGACCGGCCCGGCGAGGCGAACCATATCGCCTTCCGCGCGACGACCCGCGATCAGGTCGACGCCTTCCATGCCGCCGCTGTCGCCGCCGGAGGCCGGGATCACGGCCCTCCGGGCCTGCGCCCCCACTATGGCGACACCTACTACGCCGCCTTCGTCTTCGATCCGGACGGATTCAACGTCGAGGCGGTCTGCCACGCGGCGGAATAAGCCGATACTCCCGACACCTTCCAACTCTGCCAACTCGGGCGCCGAAGCCTGTCTGGCCGACCACACGTCCAAATCTGACGCATCGGCCTGCTAGTCTGTCCCGGTTCAGGTCTTTGACATCGCCACCGATAGAACCACGCGCCGCATCCCCCGCCTGACGGGAAAAAGTGCACCTTTGTGCACTCCATTTTTTTCCGAGTGCACATTTCCCGAAATGTATCGGGAGTGTCGGGAAGACAGGCTTTCGCGATTTTTTCCCGACAGGGTCATCCACCCCTTTCGGAGACGTGACCACGTCCATACTTGACGTTGACGTAAACGTACGCTTTCTGACGCCCGAGTTTCAATTCCGCACCCTCCTCCCCTCAAGTAGCGAGCGACCGCGTCGCGAGTGTTAGGGGACCAAAGAGAGAGATCCTCCATGGCCGACGCCTATATCTACGACGCCGTGCGCACCCCGCGCGGCAAGGGCAAGAAGGACGGCTCGCTGCACGAGATCACCGCCCTGTCGCTGGCGACCCAGGTGCTGGAAGCCCTGCGGGACCGCAACGATCTGGACACCTCCAGGGTGGACGACGTGATCCTGGGCTGCGTTTCGCCGGTGGGCGAGCAGGGCTCGGACATCGCCCGCACCGCCGTGCTGAGCGCCGGTTGGGCCCAGACGACCGCGGGCGTGCAGATCAACCGCTTCTGCGCCTCGGGTCTGGAAGCTGTGAACATGGCCGCAGCCAAGGTGAAGGCCGGTGAGGCCGACTTCGCCGTCGGCGGCGGAATCGAGGCCATGAGCCGCGTGCCCATGGGTTCGGACGGCGGCGCCTGGCCGATCGACCCGACCTCGGCCTTCCCGACCTACTTCGTGCCGCAGGGCGTCTCGGCCGACATGATCGCGTCGAAATACGGCTTCAGCCGCGACGACGTGGACGCCTATTCGGTCGAAAGCCACAAGCGCGCCGCCAAGAGCTGGGCCGAGGGCCGCTTCGCCAAGTCGGTGATCCCGGTGAAGGACCAGCTGGGCCTGATCCGTCTGGACCGTGACGAGACCATCCGTCCCAACGCCGACATGCAGACCATGGGGTCGCTGAACCCGTCCTTCGCCCAGATGGGCGAGTTCGCCTTCGACGCCGTGATCAACCAGCGCTACCCCGAGGTTGAGCGCGTGAACCACGTGCACACCCCCGGCAACTCGTCGGGCATCGTGGACGGTTCGGCCGGCGTGCTGATCGGCTCGCTGGAGGCCGGCAAGGCGCTGGGCCTGAAGCCGCGCGCCCGCATCAAGGGCGCCGCCTCGATCGGCTCGGAGCCGTCCATCATGCTGACGGGTCCGGAGTTCGTGACCCAGAAGCTGCTCGGCAAGCTGGGCATGACCACCGCCGACATCGACGTGTGGGAGCTGAACGAAGCCTTCGCCGCCGTGGTCCTGCGTTACATGCAGGCGCTGAACATCCCGCACGACAAGATCAATGTGAACGGCGGCGGCATCTCGATGGGCCACCCGCTCGGCGCAACCGGCGCCATGATCACCGGCATCGCCCTCGACGAGCTGGAGCGCTCGAACAAGGAGACCGCCCTGATCACCCTGTGCATCGGCGGCGGCATGGGCACCGCCACCGTCATCGAACGCGTCTGATCCGAGGGAATAGAACCATGGAAAACTTCAAGATCGACGTGGATGCCGACGGCATCGCCCTGATCACCTTCGACGTCCCGGGACGCTCGATGAACACCCTGACCGGCTCGGTGATGAACGAAATCCCCGAGTGGGTCGAACGCATCAAGACCGATGACGCCATCAAGGGCGCGGTCCTGACCTCGGGCAAGGCGAGCGGCTTCTGCGCCGGCGCCGACCTGGGCGACATCGCCGGCGGCATGATCGGCGGGACCAGCCTGCAGGACGCCTTCGACGCGGGCTGGAAGATGAACGGCGCCCTGCGCGCGCTGGAAACCTGCGGCAAGCCGGTGGCCGCGGCCATCAACGGCCTGGCCCTCGGCGGCGGCCTCGAGCTGACGCTGGCCTGCCATTACCGCGTGGTGGCCGATGACTCGAAGATTCAGCTGGGTCTGCCCGAGATCAAGGTCGGCCTCTTCCCCGGCGGCGGCGGCACCCAGCGCCTGACCCGCCTGATCGGCGTGCAGAACGCCCTGATGGCGATGAGCGAAGGCAAGCCCTGGCGTCCGAACGACGCCAAGGGCGCGGGCGTGGTCCACGAGGTCGTGGCCAAGGGCACGGAAGTCGACGCCGCCAAGGCGTGGATCAAGGGCGGCGGCAAGGCTGCCCAGCCGTGGGATGACAAGTCGTTCAAACTGCCCGGCGGCGGCCCCTACCACCCGGCGGGCGTGCAGACCTTCATCGTCGGCAACGCCATGCTGCGCAAGCAGTCCTACGGCAACTATCCGGCCGTGCTGAACCTTATGAAGGCCGTCTATGAGGGCGTTCAGGTTCCGATGGACGCCGCCCTGCGCATCGAGACCCGCTACTTCATCAAGACCCTGATGACGCCGCAGGCCCAGGCCATGATCCGCTCGCTGTTCCTGTCCAAGCAGGAGCTCGACAAGGGCGCCGTGCGTCCGGCGGGCATCCCGAAGTCGGACCCGAAGAAGGTCACCGTCCTGGGCGCCGGCATGATGGGCGCGGGCATCGCCTATGTGCAGGCGCTGGCCGGCATCGAGACCATTCTGATCGACCAGACGCAGGAAGCCGCCGACAAGGGCAAGGCCCACGTCGAGGAACTGCTGAAGAAGCGCCTGTCGCGCGGCGCGATCACGCAGGAGAAGTTCGACGCCCTGCTGGGTTCGGTCACCGCGACCACCGACTATGATCTGATCAAGGGATCGGACCTGGTCATCGAGGCCGTGTTCGAGAACCGCGAGATCAAGGCCGAGGTCACGAAGCGCGCCGAGGCGCAACTGGAGCCGGGGGCGATCTTCGGCTCCAACACCTCGACCCTGCCGATCACCGGGCTGGCCGAGGCTTCGGCCCGTCCCGAGGACTTCATCGGCATCCACTTCTTCTCGCCCGTCGACAAGATGATGCTGGTCGAGGTGATCCTGGGTGAGAAGACCGGCGAGGCGGCGATCGCCAAGTCGCTGGACTACATCCTGAAGATCAAGAAGACCCCGATCGTCGTCAACGACGGCCGCGGCTTCTACACCTCGCGCTGCTTCGCCACCTACGTCGCCGAAGGTCTGGCGATGCTGGAGGAAGGCTACGCCCCGGCCCTGATCGACAACATCGGTCGCATGACCGGCATGCCGCGCGGCCCGCTGGAAATGCACGACGACGTCGCGCTGGACCTGTCGGTCAAGGTCGCCAAGCAGACCGCTCTGGACCTCGGCGACGCCTATGTGCCGCTGCAGGGCGCCGAAATCGTCCGCAAGATGGTCGAGGATCTGGGCCGCTACGGTCGGAAGAACGGCAAGGGCTTCTACGACTACGACACCAAGCCCAAGAAGCTTTGGTCGGGCCTGTCGGAGCTGGCTCCGGTGACGATCAACGACTCGACGCCCGAACTGGTCGCCGACCAGAAGGAACGCCTGCTGTACCGTCAGGCCGTCGAGGTGGCCAAATGCTGGGACGAAGGCGTGATCAGCGACCCGCGCGAAGCCGACGTCGGCGCCATCCTGGCCTGGGGCTTCGCGCCCTGGACCGGCGGCCCGATCACCTTCATCGACCAGACCGGCCTGAAGGCCTTCGTGGCCAAGGCGGACGCGTTCGCCGAACGTTACGGCGACCGCTTCAAGGTCCCGCAGTTCCTGCGCGACATGGCCGACAAGGGCGAGACCTTCTACGGCAACTTCGCCGGCAAGGAGAAGGCGGCGGCGTAAGCCTCCGCTTCGAGCGAGATGGGGCACGCCGGCGACGGCGTCCCCTCTTTCGTGCACGAAAGGCGTTCAGTCTCCGGGCCGGACCCGCGCCATGCCCGGCACGGCGCCGGCGTCGATCGCCGTGTCCACGCAGCCGCCCCGGCCGGTCTGGAAGGCTTCGGGGTCAGCGAGCCGCAACCGATTCAGCGCCTCTTTACGGGCGGCCAAGGCGACCGAGTCATCCCCGGGCGCGCCGGCGGCTTCGGCTTGCTCGTTCCACCAGTCCCGGATGAACCAGGTCGGCCCGGCGACCTGCCCGACCTCGCGCATGGCGTCCTCCATCAGCAGTTCGACGTGAGCCTGACAGGTCCGCGCCCGATCCAGCGTCGGCGGATCAACGGCGAGCACGAGAAGCAGGGACAGCATAGGGCGCTCCGGGTTTCCGGCCAGATTGGCGCCGGGACAGACGGTTTGCGAGTCCCGCCTGCGAAAACGGGACCGCCCTTTCGGACAATCCCGTCTTGAGGTCCGCAGCCGTTGGCCCTAAGTCAGGGGCGGCTCCGCGGGCATGATGTAGTGGTAGCCTGAAAGCTTCCCAAGCTTTTCGTGCGGGTTCGATTCCCGCTGCCCGCTCCAAAAATCAATGACTTACGGGAGAAGTGGATCCGTTCGGATCACTTTTTTGCTTTTTGCTCCCTTTTGCTTGTTGGCAAAACGACGCCCTCATTGACCGCGTAACCGCTTTTGACTCATTGCTGACGTTCAGAAGGTCCGCTCTTGGACACGCACTGGAACCTAAACCCGGTCCCAGGACGAGCCGATACGGCGGTGAATGGGGTTAAGCCACTCTGCGTCCGGCCTCGGCGAGGCGGATATAGCCCAGTGACGAGTGCGGCGATGGGGCTTGTCGGTGACGGCCGGCGCGGCTTTGCTTCCGTCCGTCACCCGGCGAAGCTGTTCTGGCTTTTCCGGTGGCGGTCATTGTTCGAATTCCCGGCGGATGGAGGCGGGGATTTGCGATGTCGGACAATGTGTGTAGCGGCGCGCGAACTCGCCTTGTTCGGTGAAGCTGGTGCGGCTGTCGACGAGAATGTCCATCTGGGCCGGTTCCGTCCCGACCTCGGTGTGATGACGTCCATGCATCCGGTAGCGGTTGCCGCCCAAGGCCGTGTATCGCACCACCTCAAAACGACCCGCCCAACCTCGTTGCGCGTCGAAATAGGCCAGGCCTGACTGGTCGAGCGGGATCTCGAGAGCATCCCTGATTGCGTCCAAACAACTGGCGTCCTCCGCCCAATAACCTGGCTCGATCGGCGGGAAGCTTCCGCCGCCGCCTTCGTTAACGTGGCTTTGCGCACTGACGGCGCATCCCTCCCGGTCGACGAGTTGGCCGCTGTCGTTGCGCCGCTCCACGGCGTCGACGCCGTCGCCCGTCCAGCCCCATGCAACCGTGGTCACTGGCCCACAGCGGCCGTTGACGCCGATCGGCAGGTCGAGCACGTCCCGGTCTCCGCGACGCGCGATCATGGTGGGGGAAATCCAGTCCATGAAGCCGTCGAACGCTTGGTAGCCGCCGGCCACGGAGACGATAAAATCGACCGGCGGACCCTGATCGCCGTAGGCGGGACCGTCACCGACGCAACCATGTCCCGGCGTGGTGACGACGAAATCGGGACGGCCGTCCGCATTGAAATCGGCGGAGACGAAGCCGCCCTTGCCCCCTGCGAAGTGTTGCTCCACGAGATCGACGGCGTGTCCGCGCCCGGCCAGCGGCGCGAGGCGGACGGCGGCGAAGCGCTCTCCCTGGTCGCGGCACTGGCCACGCGCGAACGATTCCCATGCGGCAAGGGCGGCGGGCGGCAGGGCGTTCGCCGCCGCCGCGGCATCGGCGGCCGGGTTACCCCGCGCCTCGCCGGAGGCGGCGCTGGATTCCGATCCACAGGCCGTGACGGAAACGGCGAGGACCAGGGTGAGATGGGTCAGGAGGGTCTTCATCACGCGCGTCCCAGGGGATTGCGGACCAGGCCGAGACCGGAAGCGATCAGGATCACTCCCGCGGCCAGCAGCAGCCAGGGTCCGATGCCGATGGAAACCAGGCTGTCCATCTGCGCGGCCGCCGCCTCCCCCATCGGGTTCATGGCCGAGAGGAGGCCCAGGATTGCCGACTTCAGCAGGAAGGTCAGGCCGCCCGCGAGGATGGCCGCGGCTCCGGCCGCCAGTTCCCAAGGACGCAATGCGGCCCCCGTCCAAGTCTGCCAGATCAGCCACGCCGCCGCGATCAGGGCGGTGAAGCGCAGGATCAGGGCGGTGTTCACAGTCTTCAGGAAATCGACGGCGCCCAGTCCCTTACGGATTTCGCTTCGCTGTTCCTCCAGTGACTCCAGCCGGTTCCCGACGTTGCCGTAGCCGTACACGCCGTCGGGCGCTTCGGCGCCGCGATGGGCGGCCTCGGTTCTGAAGCGCGCGATGTCACGCTCCAGATCCGCCAGGCGTCGTCGGCCGACTTCCGCCTCGTCCAGATTGAGGCCGGTCGAGGCCACCACCTTGTCCAGTCCGAACTGGGACACGGTCTTCACCGGCGACGACAGCGCCGGCAGGAAGAAGGCGACCAGCACCACCAAGGCCACCGGCAGCGCCAGCGTGTTCCTGAACAGGCTGATGACGCGTTCACCGCCCGGCGACCGCGCCAGGGCCTCCACGGATGTCGCGCTCGCCCCGACGCCCGCGAAGCCCCCCACCGCCGGATAGACGTCACGAGCGACCCCGCCCTCGACGTCGAAGTCTACACTGGCCCCGACCGACGCGGCGCGCTCTCCGCGCCATTCGGCTGCGTCGTAGCGGTACCGTTTGCCGTCGTCGCCAGTGATGGCGCCCGCGAGTTGCTCCGTGGCCACGCCCAGAATCTTGCCCTTCATGTTTCTCCTCCCTCCCTGCAGGCGTCACGCCGTCGCGGGCGACGCGGTGAATTCGGCGAAGACCTCCTCCACCAGACGGACGTTCTTCTTCGCGCGCGCCGCGACCCACCAGCCCATCGCCA
Organism: Brevundimonas sp. M20; assembly: GCF_006547065.1. Lineage (NCBI taxonomy): Bacteria > Pseudomonadati > Pseudomonadota > Alphaproteobacteria > Caulobacterales > Caulobacteraceae > Brevundimonas > Brevundimonas sp. M20. Next base: position 2,944,453 of record NZ_CP041243.1, read on the forward strand.
TGAGGGCCAATCCCGCCGGGATTCCGATGATCGTCAGGCAGACCAGCACGCCGCAGGCAGCCAGGCCCCAGCCGTTCCTGACGGCCGACTTCGAGGATTTGAGAAGCGACGCCTTGGCTGCGGCCAGGACATCGGGGTCGGTCGATCCGACGCGCTTGAACTCGCCCACCGCGGCGGCGCGTTCGATCCTGTTCGGGAAAAGCGGATGTTCCATCGCTCGTCGGCCCTCTTCATTCCGGCGCGCCAGCCGCGCTCATGTGATCGAGGATGGCAAGGCGGCGGGCGGGCGTCCTGAAGCTGATCCAAAGAAGTTCTGAAGTCGCATCCCCGCGCTCGTCGAGCGTTGCCATGCGGCGCTTCCGCCGCCTAGTTTGGCGCCGTGCAGTGGCGTTTTCGGGCGGAGCAAGATGACAAACGGCGGTTCTGGACCGCGCCGCAGACGGCGCAGGTGGCGGTTCGCGGACGCCGTGTTCGACGAGGCGGCGTGGAACCTGTCGGTCGCCGGTCGGCCCGTGGAGCTGGAAGGCAAGCCGCTTCAGGTCCTGCACGAACTCCTGCTCAGCGCCGGCGAGGTGGTGACCAAGGCGGAGCTGTTCGATGCCGTTTGGCCGAGCGTGCATGTGGTGGAAGCCTCGCTGACGACGGCCGTCTCCAAGCTGCGCGGCGCGCTTGGCGAGGGCGGGGCCGACATTGTCCAGACCGTACCCCGCATCGGCTATCGCCTCGCCGTCCCGGTCGAGATCGAGCAGCTGTCCACCCCCCTGGCGCCCCGGTTCGCCTTCGCGCCAGGCGATCCGGTCCCGGGACGTCCACAATGGGTGCTCGAGGAGGCGTTGGGGAACAGCGGGGCCGGCGACGTCTGGCGGGCGCGTCACGGGAAGGTCGATGAAACCCGCGTCTTCAAGTTCGCCGACGCGCCGGACCGCCTGCGAAGCCTGCGCCGCGAGGTCGCCCTGTTTCGGCTGATGCGCAACGTTCTAGGCGAACGGCGCCCGTGCGTGGACCTTCTCGAGTGGAATTTCGACGCGGCGCCCTACTTCATCGAGGCGGCGGACGCGGGGCAGGACATGCGCGCCTGGGCCGGCGCTCTGGACAGCGGACTGGAGGGGTTGCCGCTGGAACGCCGCATCGCCCTCGTCGCCGAGCTGGCGCGAGCGGTGGCCGGCGCGCACGGGGCCGGCGTGCTGCACAAAGACCTGAAGCCGGCCAATGTGCTGATCGAGACGCGTCCGGATGCGCCTCCGGTTGTCCGCCTGGCCGACTTCGGCAGCGGCTGGCTGATCGACCAGGACACTCTGGACCTGCACGGTATCTCGGGCGGGCTTCCCGCGGGCGAGGACGAAGCCTCGACCCGCTCGGACACGGCTGCCTATCGCGCGCCCGAGGTGGCGTCGGGCGCCGCGCCCGGGATGGCCGCAGACATCTATGCCCTGGGACTGATCCTCTATCAGATGACCGTGGGCGATCTGGACCGGCCGCTCGCCGCCGGTTGGGAAAGGGACGTCGCCGATCCCCTCGTGCGGGAGGACATCGCCCTGGCGGCCGCCGGCGATCCGGCCCATCGTCTGGAATCGGCCGCGCTGCTGGCCGAGCGGCTCGAGACGCTGGAAGAACGGCGCAAGGCGCGTGCCGCAGCCGAGGCCGAAGCGGAGCGGCGCGAGGCGGAAGGTCGCCGCGAGGAAGCGCGCGCCGCCCGGCGCCCCTGGATCCGACTGGCGATCGGGCTCGGCGCCGTCGGCCTTGTCGCGACCTCGACGGCGGCCCTGGTCGCGGTCAACCAGAGAAACGAGGCCCGGGCCCAGACGGCGGCGGCCGAGGCCAGCTACGCCTTCCTGGTCGACGATCTGCTGGGGCAGACCAATCCTCTCTCCGGGGCGGCCGCGGACGAGACGCTGGCGGCGGCCGCCCTGCGCGCCCGTTCGACCGTCGACGCCCGCTTCGCCCGACAGCCCGAGGTGGCCGCCGGCCTGCACCTGTCGTTGGCCACCGCCTTCGTCCAGCGCGGACAGTACGACGAAGCGCGGCGTTCGTTCGGTTTGGCCGCCGCCGCTTATGAGCGGGCGGGGCTGAAGGATTCCCCCGCTGCGGCGCGCGCCCGGCTGCTGCACGCCCGGGCAGAGGCTCTGTCCGCCCAGCCCGGCGGGTTGGCCAAGGCCAAGGCCCTGACCGAAGCCGAGCGCCGTCGCCTGGGTTCGGCCGCGGACAGGGGGATGCTGGGCTTCCATCTCGCCCAGGCGGAAGCGGTGATCGGCTTCTTCGAGGATCTCGACGCCTCCAGCGCGGCCTTCGCCCGCGCCCTCGCCATCGCCGAAACCCGACCCGCGGGCCTCTCCGATCGCGACATCCTGTTGGTCCGCCAGCAGCAGGCGGTGGTGCTGATGCGCCTGGGACGTCCGGCAGAAGCACTGCCTCTTGCCCGGCGGGTGGCGGCCGACTGGGCCAAGAGCCTGGGACCCGATCACGCCAATACGCTGATCGCCCGTCAGCACTTGGCCCAGGCCCGGCTGATGACCGGCGATCTGGAAACCGCACTGGTCGAGGGCGATGCCCTACTGCCGGTGATGACCGAACGGTTCGGCCGCAACAGTCGCTACACCCTCGGTCTCCAGTCGACCCGTTACGAGGTTCTGGCCACTCTCGGCCGATACGCCGAAGCGGCCGAGGCGGCCGAGGCGGTTTGGAAGGGCGCTGAGATCAGCCAAGGGCGGAGGGCGCACCAGACGCTCGTCGGGCTGAACGACCTGGGCGCCGTCCTGTGCCGGACCGACGAACGACGTCGGGGCCTGCGTCATCTCGACCAGGCCTATCGCGCCTCCCGCGAGGGGTTCGGCGACGACTATCCCCTGACCCATGTGATCCGCTTCTATCTCGGCGAGTGCCTCGTCCTCGACCGGCGATACAGTGAGGCCAAACAGTTGCTTACACAGGTCGATCGCGAGCGGGTCGGCGGTCTGGTCGGCGACGCGGCCTGGGGTGTGATGCTGGATCTGGCCCTGGCCGAAATCGCCGCGGCCGAACATGACCAGGTCGCCCTGCGACAGTTGCTGCCTCGTCTGAGCGATCTGACAAGACCGAACACGCCCGTCTTCGAGCGGCGCCGTCATGAACGGCTCGTCAGGTCAGGATAACGCCCGGCATTCGCAGAACGGAGGGGTCCGCAAGCGGCCTCGGCTGTTGACCGCACTGGGCAGACGGACCTCAGGCCGAGGTCAACGGAAAGTCTGCTTTCTGGAGCCAAGCCAATGTCCGCTTCTGGCGCGGAGTCGCCGTTCATCCTGCTGATCGACGGTCTGGAGACCTCAGTGCTCTATCCGGGCTGAATGACACGGTATCCACGCAGATGGTCGAAACGGTCAAAACGCAAACCCAAGCCGATGCCGATGTGGCTGGCCGGAACAGGAGCGTTCGCCATCGCCTTTGCCGGAGCGACCTACGTCCTCACGCCCGATGCTCCCGGGAAGGCGGAGCTCCGTCGAGAGTGGAGCAAACGGGCAACGGACCAGCACTATTCCGGGTGGCTGAGCCACCTGTCGTCGCTCTCGACCGACACGACCCTACAAGCCGACATCCACACCTTCCTCGACGATGGCGCGGCCGATCCGGCGGGCTTCATCCGGAACCTGTTCGATCGCACGGGCGTCGCCTACGAACTTGTCGGCGAGCGAACTGTCCTTGCAGGTACGGCGTGAACGATACCGGAAGGCGAGGTTAATCGGGCTGGCCGGGCGTTCCGCGGTGCACTCGGGCTTCATCCAGCTTAGTCCGAGCATCGCGTATCAGCACCGCTCGTGATGTCGACTTCTGGCGCTTCCCGGCTTGCTCCAAAGAATAGGGCGGGGCGCCTTCGCGGCTAAGCGGCGCAGTTCCGACAAGTCTGGGCGCTGGATCCACACATGCCCCGCTGACCGCCACGGCTGACCGCGAATTGTACACATGTCGCTGCCGCCTGCCTCACGGCGCGGGATCGTCACGCAAGGGCTTCTCCGCCTTTTGTGCTGCTGACCAAGTTTCGGCAAAGGCATGGAGAGGCAGAATGCGCTCAAGCAGATCCTTGCCGAGCTCAGTCAAGGCGTAGCCTCCAACGCGCAGTTCCACCAAGGCGGAGCCACGCAACTCGTCCATCCGATCCTGCAGGACGCTGGGCGAAAGGCCATCCACCGCATGACGAAGCTTTCGTGACGACAGTGGACCAGTCCTTAGCTCCCAGAGCAGTCGCATGGTCCAACGACGACCGAGCAAATCAAGCAGCGCCATGATCGGTCGCTGCGGCCGATCACTTCCGCTGTCCGAGGGCGCAGGTATTGACACGCTATTATTTCCGTAGCAACAGTTCGCTATTGTTTTGATAGCGGGAGCAAGTCATGGCCACAAGGATTTTGCCGGCCGAGCACGGAGCGCTTCCGGCTACGCTTCAGACATTCCTTGCCCGCATAGGTAAAACGGGTGTGCCTCCTTTGAGTCTGTTTCTCACTCTTGGTCAAAGTGCGCGCGCTTGGGCCAAGTTCAGCGCGGGCTCGCTGTTGGACGAGGACTCGCCACTGTCTCTACGCGAGCGTGAGCTGGTGATTAACCGGACCTGCGCCCTCACACGGTGCGAGTACGAATGGGGCGTCCACGTCTGGATGTTCGCTGCAGCTGCCGGCCTGTCGCGCGGGGACGTTGCAGGCACGCTGGAGCGGCCAATTGATCCTTCGCGGTGGTCCGATGCGGAGCAAGCGTTGCTGGAGACCGTCGATGCTCTTCACGACCGCAGCACGCTCAGCGATGACCAGTTCGACCGGCTCAAAACGTACTTCGAGCCCGCGCAGGTTTTCGAAATCTTCCAGCTCTGCGGCTTTTATCACCAGGTCGCATTCATCGCGAACGGTCTGGGATTGCCGCTCGAGCCCGCCGGCGCACGCTTTGAAGAATATTGGCAAGAGGGCCCGAGGAGCCCGCACTCTCAGGACGCCGCCGTCGAAGACGAGCTGGCGAGTTGATCCGAGCGACGACTTTCGAGGTCCGCTCTCCAGCTGGGCTACGCTGTTGAAATGCAACGCGGGTTTGCGACCCGCCTGCAATAGGCGCGGTCAGGTCGTCGGCGACTGTCGGGAATCTGACGATTTTGCACAACAGCAGTGTGGCGGCGAGTGTCGATTGTGTCGGCGACGTGCCGTGGAAGGATCACGCGCTAGCCTGTAGAAAGCCTGGTTTCCGAACCGGACCGAATGTCCGCTTCTGGCGCTACCAAGACTCACCGTGGCCCGAGCCTGGAAGCAAACTTGAGACGACCAGTGCTGATGAGAGGGCGCGGGTGCAATCCGATGGGCAAGGCCGACCGGAGCTAGGCTATCCGCTCGTCAAGCGCCGCCCGATAGACGCGACCTATGGGCAGGCGAATGCCGCCCTTCAGTTCGACAATCGGTCCCGACCTTCCCGATCGGTGGACGGCCGCAATCCAGGCCGGGTTGACGGCGTGGCTTCGGTGGATGCGCAGCAGATGCCCCGGCGCCAGTCGCACGAGGGCTGAGAGATTGGCCGTGGACAGCAGCTCCTTCCCGTCGGTCAGGGTGATCAGGCTGTAGTCGTCGGAGGCGCGGACGTGGAGCAGGTCGCTCGCGCGGATGAGACGGCGGGACGAACCGTCCGGGATCGACAGGGTTTCGTCCGTCGCGAGCGTGGAGGGAACGGGCGCGGGGCGGGCGAGGCGGATCGCCTGCGCCGCCAGCGCACCGAACAGTGTCAGGAACAGCAGGTAGTAGCCGGTGTCGAGGAAGTCGGGGGCCCAGGACAGGGTCAGGGCGACGACGCTGGCGGCCTGCGCCGTCCGCGCGTTTCTGACGCCGGACAGGGCCCCGACGGTGGCGGCGGTCAGGGTGGCGAAGGCCCCGGCGCGGAAGGCCCACAGGGCCTTGGCGTCCCACCAAGGCGGGCCGAACAGAGCGATCAGCAGGGCGAGGACGAGGGCCGCGGTCAGGCCCCAGCGGAGCCGACGATCTGGAACGAAGACCTGGGCCAAACATCCGAGGGCCAGTGCCGCAATTGCGGCGAGACCGGCGACGGCGGTGAGTCGGACCAACTGCCAAGGATAGCTGTAGGTTAGCGCCAGCTTGGAGGCTTCGACCGCGGTCTGGGCGAGGACGGCTCCGGTCAGCAGGGCGAGGGTCGCCGAGCCGGGCGGACGGCGGGCGAGCCAGAGGCCCGCGGCGCCGAGGAAGGCCAGGGCCAGCAAGCCGCTAAGCAGCAGGGTGGGCAAATAGTGGCGGAGCGTGCCGTGCAGCGGATCGCTGTAGGGACCGATCGACAGGTCATGGATTGGTCGCCGCACGGGCGCCCAGAGATGGTGGGCCGACAGCCGGACCTCGACGCGGTTGGGGCCGAGGCGAACCCGATCCTGCGGAATGGTGATGAGGGAGCTGAAGCGTCCGGGCGTCTCGTGCTCCCGGTCGGGGCCGACCTGTCCATTGGTCCCGATCAGGGCGCCGTTCCAGCGGACCTCGGCGCTGGCGGTGGCGGCGATATGCAGGGCCAGGTGGGCGGTTCTGTCGTCCGGGCCGGCGACGAAGCTCGTGGTCAGGGTGGTGATCGGGGCGTCCAGCGCCAGGCTTGAAACGTCGACGGGGCGGCAGAGGTTCGGCGCCGGGCACAGGCTCCACGCCTGGGTCGGCGTCCGGGCGGGCGCGGGCGACAGCATGGCGGCGATCTGAGGACCGCACAGAGCGATCAGGCCCGCGACGGCCAGGGCCAGGACGATCAGGCGGCTGCGTTCACCGACGCCCATGGTCGTTCACCGAAACCCGGTTGGCGCGATTGCCGGTCCGCCCGAGATCGATGGCTGTCGGGAGCGAAGGGGCGACCACATGGCCGGTTCGTGCCGCTGCGGACCGGCTTAGGCAAGTGAGGAATACTCCATGATCGATGCATCGCTTCCCGCGCTGAACCGCCGGATGCTTCTGTGGGGCGACGCCGCCTCGACTGCGGCGGGGCTGCTGCCGGGCGGGGCCCGAGCAGATGGGCGTGCGGAGGCCGTCGGCGCCGTATTGGACGGCATGGTCCGGGACCACGGCTTCCAGGGCATCGCCGCCGTGGGGCTAGGGGGACGGATCAGGAAAGCGCGCGCCGTCGGAACGGCGAATATCGCAAAGCGGATTCCCATGCGCACGGACACGCCCCTGGGCATCGCCTCCATCTCCAAACGGCTGACGGCGGTGGCGGTGATGCGGCTGGTGGAGCAGGCCGCCCTGTCGCTTGACGCCCCGATCACGACCTGGCTGCCCGACTACAGGGCCGATGTCGGGGCACGACTGACCCTGCGTCGGTTGCTATCGAACAGCAGCGGGGCGCCCAATCCTTTCCGCGCTGCGGTGGCGGCCGAACCGGCCCTGCTGCAGCCGCCCTGGATCGATACGGCGGAGGCGGTCCGCCGCTTCGCCACCGGCGAACTGGTGTTCGAGCCGGGGGCGCGGTTCGACTATGTGCTGTCGAACTGGATCCTCGTGCTGGCGATCATCGAAGCCGTGACCGTACAGCTCTACCCGGAGGCGATGCGGGCGCTGGTGCTCCATCCGCTGCGGATGAGGCTTACGACGCCCGCCGCGCCTTCGGAGGTGATGTCATACCGGACCGTGTCGCCGCCGGTGGAGTGGACCAATCCACGCCCGCCCTTCCTGGCGGCGGCCGGGGGCTATTACAGCACAGCCGCCGACCTGCTGCGGTTTGCTCACCGGATTTACGACAGCGACTTCTTGGCTCCGACTTCGCGGACCGCGCTGACGACCGTCGAAGTCGCCTCGGACAGCTATGCGCTGGGCGGGCGAATGCGGACCGTGGCCATTGGCGGGGTGGAGGTCCCGGCCGCTTGGGAGACGGGCAACACCAACGGCTACCGCTCGGTGCTGGGCCATCGACTGGACGGGCGCGGCGCGGTGGTCATCCTGAACAACAACGCCATCTCGCAGCGAACGATGAACGAGTTCGCCGAGGCCCTGTTGAGGGCGGATGCCGGTGTGACGTGACCAATATTCCACTGGTCGCGGTCAAAGGCGAAGCTATCGTTGCGAGCCTTCAATCAAGGGGAAAATGATGCGTACTGGAGTATTCGCGACCATCCTCGCGGCTGTTCTGTTCCACGGGGCGCCGGCGTCGGCGCAGGGTACTCACCTGCGCGAGACCGTCCAAAGCGTCATGCGCGAAACCGGCGCGCGCGGCATCGCCGTCGCGGTCGTCGAGGACGGTCGGGTCGTAGACGTTCAGGCTCACGGCGACCGCAATGCCGCCGGGGACCCTCTGACGCCCGACACCGTCATGTACGCCGCCAGCCTGACCAAGGCGGCATTCGGCTATATGGTCATGCAACTGGTCGACGAGGGCGTGATCGACCTGGACCGATCCATCGCGGACTATCTGCCACGACCGCTGACCGATTACGGCAGCGACGCGATCGAGGATCGTTACGCCCGCTACAGCGATCTGGCCGGCGACGAGCGCTGGCGGATGCTGACGCCGCGCATCCTGCTGAGCCATCGCTCGGGCTTCGCCAACTTCGCTTTCCTGGAGCCGGACGGAAAGTTGAAGTTCCATTTCGATCCCGGCGCCCGGTATGGCTATTCCGGGGAGGGGATCATCCTGCTGCAGTTCGTGCTGGAGCAGGGGCTCGGCCTGGACGTGGGCGCCGAGATGCAGCGCCGCGTCTTCGACCGCTTCGGCATGGCCCGCACGTCGATGATTTGGCGGCCGGAATTCGCCCAAAACCTGGCCGACGGCTGGACGCTTGAGGGCGAGGTCATTCCGCACGACGAACGCTCCAGGGTACGCGCGGCGGGTTCGATGGACACCACTATCGCCGACATGGCCCGGCTGGCGGCGGGAATCGCGCGCGGCGACGGCCTGTCGCCAGAGGCGCGGGCCGAACGTGTCAGGGCCCAGGCGCCGATCACCACCCGGTCGCAATTCCCCACGCTCCAGCCCGAACTGCCCGCCGACGAGCAGCGGCCCGGCCTGTCCTCGGGCCTTGGCGTGATTCGCTTCGACGGGCCGCAGGGACCCGGCGTCTACAAGGGCGGTCACGACGATTTCGTCGGCAACACCTGGATCTGCGTTGAGCGCGGCCGTCGTTGTGTCGTCATCCTTGCCGATGACGTTCGCGCCGAGCCTGGCTTCCCACGGATCGTCCGGGCTGTTCTGGGCGAGACAGGCGTTCCCTGGAATTGGGAATACGGTGCGATGCGGATGCTGCCCTAGAGTCTGCTTTCGGGCGACTAACCAAGGTCCGCTCCGCGCCAGAAGCGGACATTGCCTGGCTGCCGGGAACCGGACGTTTAGGTGGGCCCCGTTTGAGGGCGCTCTCCCGTCCCTTGGCAGACGCCGTGAACAGGCCGCCCTGCCACTCAGCTTGCCGCCCGCTTTCAAACGCTGGCATAGTCGAGGGATGATGATGAAGGCCAACTTCTTCCCGCTGATCTGAGGCGTGCTCGCCCGGCGCCTGTAGGCGCCGCTCAGATCATTATTCGGCCCGGAGAGGGCCAGGGAGAATAACTGTGCCTCATCATGAGCATGAAGGTCTGACCGACGGTCAGATCCACGACTTCATCAGCAACGGCTTCGTCAGGCTCGACAACGCGTTCAGCGCCGATATCGCGGCCCGGTGCCGTGACGAATTGTGGTCGGAGATCGGACTGTCCCCCGACAACCCCACACAGTGGACGCAGCCTGTGATCCGGGTCGCGTCCAAATCGTCCGAGCCCTTTGTTCAGGCGGCCAACACCCCCCGGCTGCATAGGGCCTATGATCAGCTGGTCGGCAATGGGCGCTGGCTTGCCCCGCTCGGTCTCGGAACCTTTCCGATCCGATTTCCATCGCCGCTATCAGCGGGGGACGATGGCTGGCACGTCGACGTGAGCTTCGGCGACTCGCCCGACTTCATGGAATGGAGGGCCAACATCAAGAGCAGCGGACGGGCGCTTCTGATGCTCTTCCTGCTGTCCGACGTCGGTGACGATGACGCGCCGACCCGCATACGGCGAGGATCGCACTCTGTGATCGCTCGCGAGCTCCTGCCTTACGGCGAGCGGGGTGCATCCCTGCGGCAGCTGGCGGCGGACGGCTTTGCTTCCACCCGCGATTGCCCGGTCAGCCTGGCGACAGGCCCTGCCGGCACGGTGTTCCTGTGCCATCCTTTCCTCGTTCATGCGGCGCAGGCGCACCTAGGAACTGAACCGCGCTTTATGGCCCAGCCACCCCTGCTTCCTCGGGCCGAGTTCGACCCGGCATCGCCACCCTCGCCCGTCCAGGTCGCTATTCGCCGAGCCTGCGGATTGACCCTGTGACTGGCCGCGCCCGGGGCTATTCTTTCGCCTCGGGCGCACAAAGCTTGATCGCCTTCTCCACACGTTGCGGAACCCACGTTCAGTCGGAGAAGCGCCAAGAGCGGTCATTGGCGAACAGCCCGATTCCGGACATTTAGCTCGGCCAACGATGGCCTGTGTTCATCAATCGCCAGGGAATTTCAGACGCGCAGAGACGGGCGCCCGGATCACATGATCGCTGATCGCCAAGGGGCGTGATCGTAGGTGTTTCGCCGGCCCTTCCGGGCGCTCGAGGCTAACGGCGAGCCGGTAAAAATCGCTCGTCGTTCTGATGTTCGACGGCTCCGATCTCACGCCTCATCGCACCCGCCCGCGGCCTGTGGGTCGGGAGCTCATTCAGCCTTCGGATCCGACGCGCGCGCTGGTTCGGCCGACGGCGGCGCCGGATGGCTTTGCGGGCCTCGCGCCACCCCTCTCCGACCGCGCTCAACGCCGGGCGGCGGCCCCGGCGCCACGGGCCAGGGCCTCGACCTCGTCCTCACAGACATTGGCGTTGTCGCCGGGCGTGGTCATGGCCAAGGCGCCGTGGGCCGCGCCGAGTTCGATCGCCCGCTGGCCGCCCTCGCCGTTCAACAGGGCGTGGATGACGCCCGAAGCGAAGGCGTCGCCGCCGCCCACCCGATCAAGGATTTCCAGATCGGATCGCAGCGCGGAGGCGTACCGGTCGGTCCGATCATGGAAGACGCCTTGCCAGCTGTTCGCCGAGGCGCTGCGCGGGTCCCGCAGCGTATAGGCGACGCCCTTGAGGTTCGGAAACATCTCGAACGCCAGGGTCGCGGCCCGGGTCGGGGGAGCCGGATCCGTCGACCAGCCGCGGCGACCGGCCCAATCCTCGGCCAGCCCCAGACAGGCGCGCAGTCCGTGGTCGTCGCCGAACAGCAGGTCGGCTTCGGCTATGATGCGGCGGTTCACCTCTCGCGCGGCGGACGGGTCGGGGTGGCTGTTCCACAGGCTGGCGCGGTGGTTCAGATCGTAGGAGACCGGCACGCCATACCGACGCGCCGCCTTCGCGGCCGTGACGGCGGTGCGCGCCGTGCTCTCCGACAGGGCCGCGAAGATGCCGCCGGTGTGCAGCCAACGCGCGCCGCCGGAGCCGAACAGGGCGTCCCAGTCGAAATCCTCGGGCGTCAGGGCCGAGGCGGCGGAGTTGGCACGGTCGGAGACGCCGAGGGGCGCCCGGACGCCGAAGCCGCGCTCGGTGAAGTTCAGCCCCAGTCGGGTGTTGCGCCCGATGCCGTCCCAGTCCCGCCACAGGACATGGCGGACATCCACTCCGGCGGAGGCGATGAGGGACTCGGTCAACACCCCCAGCTCGTTGCGCGGCAGGGCGGTGAGGACAGCGGTCGGGCGGCGGAAGGTCCGGCTGAGGCCGCGGGCGACGTTGTACTCGCCGCCGCCCTCCCAGACCTTGAAGGCGCGGGCGCTGCGTACGCGGTCCTCGCCGGGATCGAGCCGGAGCATCACCTCGCCCAGGGCGACGCAGTCCCAGGCCCGGCCTTTTGCGGCCGGGACCGCCCAGCCGGTTGTCGGATCCCTCATGCCGGGCGACAGCCGAACCGGGCCAGATCGATACTCTCGGCCATCAGGCGGTAGCCCTCGTCATTCGGATGCAGGCGGTCGTCGCGGCTGGCCCCTTCGCGGAAGCCCTCCGGTTTGTCCGGATCGCGGACCGCTGCGTCAAAGTCGATCACCCCGTCGAACACCCCGTCCTCGCGGATGAAGCGGTTCAACGCCTGCCGCGTGCCCTCTGACACGGGCTCATAGCGCTCGGAGCCCTCGAACGGCGTCAAGGTGCCGCCCATGACGCGGATATTGCGGTCGTGCAACCGACTGACCACCTGACGGTAGCCGAGGATCATGTCCGCCGCGTTTCGTCCCGGACGGGTCGGATCGCCGTTGTGACGGATATCGTTGATACCCTCGAGCAAGATCACATAGTCGACCTGAGGCAGAGCCAAGACGTCACGGTCCAACCGCGCGAGGGCGGAATGGCTGCGGCCGTTGTCCATCAGCCGGTTGCCGCTGATGCCCTGGTTCAGCACGACGATTTGACCCGGGCAGGTCGCCTCGAAGCGCCGCGCCAGAAGGCTGGTCCACTCCCGGTGCGCGTCCAGCGTGGCCGTCGCCCCCTCGGTGATAGAATCCCCTAGGGCGACCACCACGGTCGGGGCGCTGTCCCGCTGGGCGTAGACAGCCGAGACAACATTCTGACGACGGACGACGCGGGCGCTGTCCGGCGCCTCGCCGCGCCCCTCGACGATCCGCACCGGGGTGCGACGCACGGCCGGCTGGGTCGCCTCGGGGAAGTGGATGCTCAGCGATACGTCACCGAACGCCGGGACCGTCAGCGCGACGGGATCGCTGATCCAGGCCGCCCCGACCGGGATGACAACCTCGCTTCGGCCGTCGAAGGTGACGGGAACGGCATCGCCCTGCCCGTGCGTCAGGCGCGCGGTCAGGCCATCGAGGTGCAGGGGGGCGACGCCCAACTCGTTGGTGACGCGGAACCGCAGGGCGGTCGCCGACGTCCCCAGCCGCATGTCCTGACGCACCGTCTGTGCATTGAACAGCACCGGCGCCTCGGGCGTCCCGTCCTTGCGGTCCGGGGCCGCAGAAGCGGTCCAGGCCGCGACCCAGACCGGCCCTCCCGAAACGGTCTGGGCCCGGACCGGGCCGGCGGAAAGGACCAAGGCGGCGACGCACGCCATGGCCGTCATCACACCACGCATCGTCAATACCCTTCAGCGTTCAGGATCAGGAGAAGAAGGTTCCGCCGTTCACGTCTACGTTGGCGCCGGTCATGAAGCCGGCCGCGTCGGACGCCAGGAACACCGCCGTCGCGGCGGCTTCCTCGGGACGCCCTTCACGACGCAGCGGCGTGCCGTTCGCCACGGCCTGACGCACTTCCGGCCTGGTGAAGTCGTCGTGGAAACGGGTCGAGATCATGCCGCAGCACAGGGCGTTCACGCGAATGCCCCTTGGCCCGAGTTCCTTGGCCATCGAGCGGGTGAAGGTCATCACCGCGGCCTTCGACGTCGCGTAGATCGCCGCGCCGGGACCGCCGCCGTCACGGCCGGCCAGCGAGGCGAAGTTCACGATGGCGGCGCCCGCCTCCATGTGCGGAACTACGGCCTTGGTGGTCAGGAAGACCGACTTCAGGTTCAGGTCCATGACCCTTTGGAAGAAGCCTTCGTCGATCTCGGCCAGCGGCTTGCGCGCCACCATGCCGCCGGCCGTGTTGACCAGAACGTCGATCTTCCGACCGAAAGCCGCCTGGGTCGCGGCGACCAGTCCGTCCACCGCCGCGGCGTCCGTGACGTCGGCGCGGTGCAGGATCGCTTCGCCGCCGGCCTCCCGGATCAGGCGCAGGGTCTCCTCCGCGCTGGCTTCGTCATTGGCGAAGTTGATGCAGACCTTCGCCCCCTCAGCCGCCAGCTGAAGCGAAACGGCCCGGCCGATGTCGCGGCCGCCGCCGGTGACGATGGCCACCTTGTTCTTGAACGTCATGTCTGTCGTGGTCCTGAGGGAGAAAGGGATTGGAAGCGCTGTCAGGCCTGGTCGCCCGGAGCCCGGACGCCGGAAGTCTCGCTACCCGGAGCGTCCAGCTTCCGGACCGGTCCGGTGATCCACCAGATTGCGATCAGGCTCAGCGGGATGAGCGAGGCCACCAGGATGAAAATCGGGGCATAGGAGACCTTGGTCATCGTCGGCACCAGCCAGGTGGTGATGAGGGTCCCGGCCACGGCCGCCATGCCGCCGACGCCGGCCAGCGATCCCACGGACTTGCCGTGGAACAGGTCGCCCGGAATGGTCTGGATGTTGCCGATGGCGACCTGGAAACCGAACAGAACCACCGCGATGGTCAGCACCGCCAGGGTCGGGTCGGTCGCCAGGACGGCCCCCAGCAGCGCCGGCGCCATGATGACGCAGCCCAGGGTGATGACCCATTTGCGGGCGCGGTCGGCGCTCCAGCCCGACGCGATCAGCTTGCCCGACAGCCAGCCGCCGGACAGGCTGCCGATCATGGCGCCGACGAAGGGCACCCAGGCGAAGATGCCGATCTGCTTGATGTCGAAGTTGAAGGTCTCGGCCAGATAGATCGGCAGCCACGACACGAAAAGCCACCAGATGGGGTCCAGAAAGAAGCGCGAGAGGACCAGGCCCCAGCTCTGGCGATGGGACATCATCTGCTTCAGCGTCGGGGTGTAGATCGGACCGACCGGGCCGCCGGCATCGGCCGGGGCGCCCAGGATCAGGACCCGCTCGGCCTCGCTGACCCAAGGATGCTTGTCGGGACCCGCGCGGTAGATAACCAGCCAGGGCAGCAACCAGATGAAGCCCAGGGCGCCGACGAGGATGAAGGTCCCCTTCCAGCCCAGCCAAAGGAACAGCAGGGCGATCAGCGGCGCCGAGATGATGGCCCCGATAGAGGCGCCGGCGTTGAAGATGCCTTGGGCGAAGGCGCGTTCCCTGGGCGGGAACCACTCCGCGTTCGCCTTGACCGCGCCGGGCCAGGCGCCGGCCTCGCTGATGCCCAGCACGGCGCGGACGACGCCGAAAGAGGTGATCGAGTTGGCGACGGCGTGCAGGGCGATCGAGATCGACCAAACCCCAATCGACAGGGCGAAGCCCATCCGGGTGCCGATCTTGTCGAACAACCGGCCGAAGACGAACTGGCCCGCCGCGTAGAACAGCATGAAGACGGTGACCAGAAGGGCGTAATCCTCCTTGGTCGCGCCGATGTCGTCGGCGATCTCCGGCCACATCACTGCCAGGGCGTTGCGGTCGATGTAGTTGATTACCGTGGCCACGGCGATGAGGCCGATGATCAGCCACCGCACTGCGGATCGTTTCTGCATCACTCTCGCACTCCCGTCGCGGGTCGGTCGCCTGGGCGCCGGTCTCTCTATCGATCCAGTCGGGCCCAGGGGCCGCTCCAGCGCCAGGTCTGCCCGTCGGCCGAGACCGAATGGGCCACGCCCGTCGTCACATCGTCGGCCACGCCCAAGGCCAGGGTCTTGCCCGAGGCCAGGGTCAGCACGATCACCTCGCCCCCGTCGCCGCGCACCCGTTTGACGTCCTGAACGCGACTGTCGGCGCCGGTCACCGTCTCGGCCGTGCCGTCGTAGCGACCGTGCGGCTCAAGCACTCCGAAGAAGGACACCTCGGACTGGCCGTCGACGCGCTGGATCAACAGGGGCTCGCGACGCAGGTTGAAACTGGGGTCGTTGGCGCCGCTTTCGGCGAGGATGGCGCGCGACGGCGCGCTGGCCCCGAAGCGCCACGTGTAGAAGCGGCCGTCCAGCAACCAGGTCAGGCTTCGGGTCTGCTCCGCCGCCGCCGTGGAGGCGTCGACCCACAGATGCTGATAGCCGTCGGCGCGGCCCAGCACCGGTCGCTCGGCCACTGCCCGTTGAGCCTCGAAGCCGACGTTCATGATGTGGCCGTTGTAGTGCAGCGGCAGGTCGAACCGAGCCGCCGTCGAGCTGGTGACCCGCAACAGGTCGATGACGATCGGCAGGCCCAGATCCGGATGCTCGACCAGGGCTTGGGTGCGGGTGAAGACCACGCCGTCATAGGCCCCTGTCTGGCGGGCGGAAACGATCTGCGTCCCCTCCCCCGCTTCGAAGAAGAGCACTTCAGGCGCCCGATCCTCGCCGATGCGCCAGTCGCCGCCGAACTGGTTGCGCTCGTTCACCACCAGGGTGTTGTGCGCGACGGTCGTCTTGGCCCAGCTGTTGTTCTCCGGCAGATAGATGCCGCCCGCCTTGGCCTCGATGTTCAGGAACCGCGCGGCGCCGTAGTCGGTCACCACCCGCTGGCCGTTGTCGTAGAAGAGCCAGTTCAGCTTGTCGAAATGGCCGTGGCCCATGCCCATGGCCGTGGCCTTGAACACGAGGGCCTGACCGTCTTCGCCGTTCTCGCGCAGAATGCCCAGGCCGCCGTGCGCGCCGTCGGCGCCGTCGCGCAACAGAATCGAGCGGAAGTCGAACGGACGCGCCCGGCCCTCCGCCACGCCTTGGGCCACGCGCAGGCCTTCCGGCGACAGCAGGGTGCGACCTTGCCGCTCGGCGATGGACAGCAGGCCCGGGTCTTGTGATCGCGCATAGGCGACGGCCACGCCGGTGACCAGTTCCTCGGTGTCCAGTCCCTTGTCCAGGATCGCGTCGTTGATAGGGATGAAGTAGCCGCCGTAACTGGACTGGATCACGGCGTCGACGGCCTTCAACAGCACGCCGTCACGGTGGCGGAAGATGCCGCGTTCCGGGTCGTTCTGTTCGATCGCCCGCGCGAAAATGATGAAGGGCGCCAACGCATAGCGCTGATAGTACGGCCCCTCCTCGTAGTAGCCGTCCGGCGAGAACAGTTGGTCGATCTGGGCGATGAAGCCGGCCGAGCCGTCCCTTTTGAGACCCATCAAGGCCTTCCCGGACATCTCGGCGTCGCGCAGGACGTAGCCGGTCATGCCGACGGCGGCGACGGCCCAGGTGGCGTGGTTATGAATGCGCTCGAAATTGTCCGGCGTCTCGTCCGACAGGAAACGCGCCATGCGGCGGAAGACCTGGCCGTCGATCTTCTGACGGTCCTCGGCGCTCAGCGTCTCGCGGATCGCGTCATAGCCCTGGATCGAATAGACAAGCCAGACGGAGTCGTTCAGCGTCTGCCAGAAGATGCGGCCCGGAACCTGGCCGCGTCCGGCCGGGTGGGCGCCCAGTGTCGGATACAGATCAGCGTACTTCAGCAGCAGGTCGCGCGCGAAGTCGGCGTAGGCGCGATCGCCGGTCAGGCGGTACAAGGCGCCGGCGTTGTAGATCGCCTGATAGTTCCGCTTGTGCTGTTCATGGGTATAGCCGCCGCCCGGATCGCGCGGGATCGGCACGTCGATCTCCCGCCTCATGGCGGCGCGGACCATCCGTTCGACCCGCGCCTGCTCCGAGGCGAACATGGGATATTGGCCGCCAGTCTCGGCCATGCGCCGCCAGTCGTCAGGACTGGTCAACACCGGCGTCGTCGCCGTCCGGGCCTGGACGACGGCGGACGGGACCGGGGTGGCCGCGGCAGGCATCGCGCCTGTCGCCACTCCGGCCAGCAGCAGGGCCGCCAGGGAAAGCCTGAGGATCATCACAAGGTCTCCGGCAGGACCGCGATCGGGGCGACATCGGATTCAAGCGGCGGCGTGCGCACCAGCTGGTTGTCGCGAACCACCAGAATCGGCTCACCGACGCGATGGCTGAAGCGGACGGCGCCGCTGTCGGTCAGCCGGTTGCCCGTGACCTCAGCGAACTGGACCCCGCGCATCAACAAGGCGGGTGTCGTGGCGGACCCCGCCTTGTCGAAGACGACGCCTGTCACGGACATACGAGGCCCAAAGGTGCTCTCGTCCGTGCCGCCGCGATACAGATCGACAACCGGCCCGCCGACCCGGCGGAAGGTCCCGCCTTCTATCCGGACGGTCTCGGCGTTGTAGGTCCCACGGTCGTCGGTTTCGGCGGCGGCTGAAACGACGGCGCCGCTGATGTTCTCGACCGTGACGCCCTTGAGCAGCACCCGATCCGCCATACTGCCCTTGCCCAGGGCGATGACATCGAACCCCCGGTTGACGGTCAGGTCCGAGATCCGGCTGTCCTCGACGATGATCTCGAAATTTGCGGCGTTCGAACCGGCCGCGACCCTGATCACCGCATTGCCGACCTCGTCGGGCGCATCGCGCCCGGTGACGGCCAGGCGCGATAGCTTCAGCGAGCCGCCCCGTTGGAGCTGGAACAGCGCCGGGCGGGAGAAAGCGATCTCGGCCTCGCCCTCGGCGGGACCTCGCACCGTCAGCGGGGCGTCGACCAGGATGGTGCGATCAACCGAATAGCGCCCCGCAGCCAGGGTCAGGACGGCGCCAGGCGCGGCGGCTTCGGCCGCATCGGCCAAGGCGCCCTCGCCGGGCGGCACCGCCACCTCCCCGCCGGTGTCCAGACGGGGTTGCTGGCCGTGCTTTGGATACCAGGGCACGCCGGTGGCGGCCCGGGCCACGATGCGCAGATTCCGCGAGGCGCCGACCCCATCCACCCCCTCAGGGACCATAAGGCCGCCGGGCCCGCGGGTCAGGGTGACCGCGCGGCCCTCGAAACCGCGGGCCAGGCCGGCGGACACCGCCGGGCTCTGGATGTTTCCCGCAAAGGCGATGCCGGACATATCGCCCAGGATGCGCACCGGATCGCGGCGACCGTCCGCTGCGACGATCAGGTTGTTGGCGAAGCGGCTGTTGATCGGCGCGGCCGACCGCTCCTCATCCATGCCGGCGCCCAGGAAAACGCTGCGCGCGCCGATGATGGTGTTGTTCTCGATCACCGCATTGTCCACCTGATGGTAGCGGTTGATCGGCGACTCCGGCACGCCGTACATGATGCTGAAGGCCGAGCCGAAACCGTCGCCCGCCAAGCCTTCCATGTAGTTGTTCCGGACAGTCTGGTTGCCGTTGATGATCCGTATGCCGCCGGTGTGCGGCTTGTTTCCGCCGATGAAGACGTTGGACTCGACAAGATTTCCGGCGCCGTGACGCAGCACCAGGGCCCCGCGCGACTGGAAGAAGACATTGCCGCGGTAGGTGTTGCCGCCCGACTTGTTGGAGACGATCTCCACCTCGCCGTCGCAGCCCTCGAACCAGTTGTTCTCGACCACGGTGTTCGAGGCCGACAGGGAATCGGCGCTGGAACCGACGCGGATGGTCTCCCCGCCATTCGAGCCCAGGTTCGGGCGCGGGCCGAAATAGTTGTGGTCGATGCGGTGCCGGTTATCGAGCCCCTGCTGCTCGTCGCGGACGACGACCAGGGTGGCGCCCAGATTGGTTTTGCCCGTTAGGTGGTTGTGGTCGAAACGATTGTGCGAGCCGTACAGGGCCACCCAGTTGTCCGACGTCCCGCGATCCGGCTTGTTGAAGCCGTCGATGACCACGCCGGTGACGCGGCTTTCCACCGCGCGACGGTCCCGCGAACGGCGGAACGAGATGACCTCGCCGGTCGGCGAATGGCCGTCGCGAAAGACGAGGTTCGACACCACCAGCTGCCGACCGGCCATGCGCAGATTGGATTGCCCCGACAGAATGACCCGCCCCGGGGTCTGGGCCGTCAGGGTGATGGGGCGGCCCGGCTGCCCCTCGGCGTCGAACAGGATCTGGAAGTCGGTCCACACGCCGTCCGCCAGGACGATGGTGTCGCCCGGTTTCGCGGCGCGGACGGCCCGCTGATACGCCTGCGGATCGTTGACCACGGTCGTGGTCTGGGCTGCGGCGGCTCCCGCCCAAAGCAATACGACCGCGGCGGCCGCCCATCTGGCAAACATTCTCGCCTCCCATTCGGTCCGGCTTGACGCGGACTCGCTGACGGCTCTGCGGCCGACACGAGGAGGCTAACAGCAAGAACCGGCTGCGCCAACCACTTGGTTCAGAAAAATACCCCCTCCATACAGACCAATTGGTCTGATTTTGGCGATTAGACCGCCCGGGTGCTTATCAGGAACCGTTCGCGGCTGGCCGCCGTCTGGCGTTCCAGTTCCTGCTGCGCCTGGGCCGCGCTGGCGTCGAGCATGGCTGACAGAAGGCGGTTGAAATGGGCGCGCATGGCGCGCCGGGCGCCGGACGGATCGCGCGCCTGCAGGGCGTGGAGGATGGCCATGTGCTCCTCGACACGGGACGAGTCGTCGATCTCGCAGACCGCCTTGTGAGCGGCCCGCACCTGCGGCTGCTCGGTCCGCATACGCCAAAGGGTTTCAATGGTGTGCAGAACCGCGACATTGTTCGCGGACGCCGCGATGACCCGATGAAACTCCCGATCAGCGGCGTCGGGGTCCAGGTCTGGATTGCTCCCATCCATAGCCTTGACAAGATATTCGAGACGTTCGAGCGCCTCGGGCGTGATCACCGATGCGGCCAAAGCGGCCGCTTCGGATTCGAACAGGGAGCGCGCCTCCGTCACCTCGAAGGGGCTGACAGTCGGCAAGGCGTGGGCGGCCGCGTTCCCGCAGACGAAGACGCCGGATCCGGTCTTGATGGCCAGCTTGCCCTGGGCCTGCAGCGCGACCTCGGCTTCACGCACCGTGACGCGGCTGACACCGAACTGTTCCGCCAGTTCGCGCTCGCCAGGCAGCTTCGCGCCGGGGCCGTAGCCCTCATCGGCGATCAACTGCAGGATCTGTTCGGATACGGTGTGGAAAAGGCGCTTCTGGCTCATTGTCGCAGCGTAGCCGAACCGGGGCGTCGGGCCAATCGGTCCGACACCCCTCGTCCGATCAGAACCGGCGCCGCATGGAGACGTAGTATTTGCTCCCGTAGGCGTAGTAGCCGCGGGTCGATCCCCACACCGGCATGTCCTCGATGCGCGGCTCATCGGTGATGTTGATCGCCTCGAACTGCAGGCGGGTGTCGCGGCCGAACTGGTAGCTGGCCCGCAGGTCCAGGGTTCCCGCCCCGTGGACGTAGCGCAGCTGCGAATTGCCGCCGACGAAGTCCTGATAATAGTCGGAGCGGTACTTGTAGATCGCCTGGAGATCCAGATCGCCGATCTGGTAGTAGAGCTGGGCCGACAGAACGTCCTTGGACAGGCCCGAAAGGCCGGCGGGCGGGATCATGCCCTCGGTGACCGCCCCCGTGGCGGCGTCAATGACATCGCCCAGGCGGACATCCTCATTCTCGAAGTCCAGGTCGGCGTAGCTGTAGCTGACCTTGATCCCCAGGCCGTCGAACGGCGCCGGCAGGCTGGAGAAGCGGTAGGCTCCCGTGACCTCGAAGCCCAGCAGGGTGCTTTCGTCGTCGCTGTTCTCGGTCTGGACGACCGGCACGGTGACCGACTGGCCGTCGATGACGAAGGTCTCGTCATAGGCGACCGGCCGGAAGCCCCCGGTGAACTGCTTGGCGTACACCGCCAAGGCAAACATCGAGTCGCGGTTGGCGTAATATTCCAGCGACAGGTCCGCATTCCACGACATCAGCGGCTCAAGGCGCGGGCTGCCGTTGGCGGTAATATTGCGCAAGGCATCGGCCACGTTCGAATAGTCCGCGCCGCTGTCGACGGTGATGATCCGCCCCGCGCCCAGGGCGCTCGGCGCCGGACGCGACATGGCGCGGAACAGACCGCCACGCAGCAGCAGGTCGTCCTTCAGCTCGAAGGTCAGGTTCAGGCTGGGTAGCCAGCGCGTGGTGCCGTGCTCGATGACCACTTCATCGAACTCGCCGGTCGGGACCAGGCTGATCGTGCCGTCGCCGTTGTCCACGACGTTCAGATCTGCGCGCAAACCCTTGGAGGTGACTTGCGTGTCCACGACACGAAGGCCGACGTTGCCGCGGAACGGCAGGTCGCCGGCCATGCCGGCGAAGCTGGCCATGCCGTAGGCGGCCCAGACGTCTTCCGAGACGTCGCGGTTCTCGACGGCGCGGATGTCGATCGGCAGGCCGGTGTCCGGCACGCCCGAATAGGCCTCGAACAGACAGACGGCGTCGAAGGTCGCCCACCGTTTGATGGAGTTCGACGAAGAACTGTCCAGGAAGTCATTCTGCGGGAAGGCCGTACGGCACAACAGGTTGGCGGCGCGGTCCACCGCGCGATCATCCTGGGTGAACTCGACACGGTTGTCGAAGTCCGTGAATGTCATCGTCGAGTAGCGAACGCCGGCGTCAAAGGCGGTGAAGAACCCGTCCGCCGGCTCATAGGTGGCGTCGAACCGGCCTGCGAAGATCTCGTGATCGCGTTGGCTCTGGTCGCGACGGATGCGGGCGTCGTCGCTAAACAGGTCGTGGTTGGTGATGTCGAAGCGCGGATCGATGGTGAAGGTCGGCACCGGACCGTTGCGCAGATCCATGGTGTAGGGCACCCGTTGGTTGTTCATCGGGGTGCGGACGCCGTAGATGTCCAGCGGGTCCGAGCGCAGACGAACATTGCGGTCGGTCTCGTTGCGCAAGGTGTGCGACCAGGACACATCGCCCTTCAGGGTCAGGGACTCGTTCACGAAATACTCGATGTTCAGACCCGCGCCCTCGTAGGTCTCGGAACGGTTCTTGAAGGTCGAGTTGGTCTCGATAGAGCTGTTGCCGGTCACGGCCTGCAGCACGTGGTTCTCGTCAACGACCCGATTGGTCAGGCCGTAGCGGCCTTCCGAAATGCCCAGTTCGTTGCGCCGCTCGTTGTAGGAGCGATCCGAGTACTGATAGTCGAGGTTGACGTTCAGGCGATCATTGGGCCGCCACTGGACCGCGCCGAACCAAGCGTCGCGGGTGTCGTCTTCTTCGATCTGGCGGAAGATGTAGCTGTTCGGAACCAGATAGAAGGGCGTGCCGGCCGCGGCCTGGGCGCGTGACACCTCGGCGCAGTTGCCGGTCTGGGTGGTGGTGGCGTTACAGGCCACCCAGGTCGAGCTGGCGTTGTAGACTTCTTCCGGATTGGTGACGTCGTTGCGCTGGAAGCCCAGCGACAGGCCGAGCTTGCCAAGACCACCCAGATCGAACTGATCCACGAAGCTGAGGGTCCCCCGATAGCCCGGGGAAGGCTGGTTCAGCAGTCGATCCTCATAGGGGTTGTAGTTGACCTTTCCCTCGATCTGGATGCGACGACGGTTGAAATCCAGCGGCCGCAGGGTGCCGAGTTCCACCAGGCCGGACACGCCACCCTCGATAAGATTCGCCTGTTGGGTCTTGTAGACCTTGATCTGGTTGATCAGCTCGGAGGGGAACTGGTTGAAGTTGACCGAACGGTCGCCGCTGCCGTTGGAGGCCTCGCGACCGTTGAAGGTGGAGGCTCCCAGGAACGGCCCCATGCCACGAATGGCGATTTCGGAGGCGCCGCCCTTCTCGCGGTGTGACGCCGCGCCGGTGATGGTCTCGATCGCTTCCCCCACCGACAAGGCCGGCAAATCACCGATTTCATCAGCCGTCAGTGCGTCCACGATGGTGGCTTCCTGGCGCTTGGTCTCTATGGAACTCTGCATCGTGCGCCGGGTGCCGGTGACGACGACCTCGTCGAGAGTGGCATCCTCGGTGACGACGGGGGCGTCTTGAGCGTCCTGGGCGAAAGCCGGTGCGGCGACCGCCCAACAGATCACCGACGCACCCGCCAGCAAGATCGACCGACCACGCGCGACTACGCGCGGCTCACGCCCGCCAAACCAAACCTGCATGCGGCCCTCCCTTGAGCCTTTTGTTTTGTTGGCCGAAGCTTCCTTGAGCAGACCACTAAGTCAAGCCAGTTGGATCAGTTCTTTCGCAATTTCGTTATACCAATTGGTATGTTTTTAAGATGTCTGTCTGCTGCAAGGCGCTCTCGCGGGGACCACCACAAGGGAGCGTCGCAGGACAGAGCGCGAGGGGCGCAAGGTCGATCACGGGGGACACCGGCGGCTCCTGGCCATGAACGCGGGTCATCACTCGTTCAGGCGGGGCGCGTTCATCCGCGATCGCGGGGATTGATCGCACGGCATACGGCGTCGGCACTTCGCCCCTGTCCGACGGTTTGACGGTGATGCTTGAGGACGGGGGTCCGGTCATACCGGGATGGGCCGGAGCAGACCGGTCCCCCAGGTCGATAGTCGGCTGACGTTCCGGGACAAACCCGAGGCGGGTGTCAAGCACGAGCCCCTTTGTATCAAGGGATAAGGGTTGTCTGGACCGGCCAAGGCTGACCCTACCTGAACCCGTCATGGCGGACCTTGGCGCAACCGACCAACGGGGGACGCCGGCTATCGGTCGTGCGGGGGTGGTTAGCGGCTCCGCTGATCGTCGGCCTCCGCTTCGTCCTGATCGGACAGAAGCAGACATTCCGAACCACCGCTTTGAGTCAGAAACTGTCTCTAGTTGCCGGCCAGATCCGTCCATGATCCTGGGCCAGAACGCCTGGCTCGACCGGACCAACGTCCTCAAAAACCCCTCAGATCCGTTTGCCGGCAAGGAACCGAAAAGCGAGAGCAGTTGAAAGCTTCCCAAGCTTTCGTGCGGGTTCGATTCCCGCTGCCCGCTCCAGCCTCGGGGCGTTTCAGCGCCGGAGGCTCGGGGACCGGATCAGTCTTCCGGACGCCCGGGCGGGCTTCCCGCAGCCGGCGGCTCGTACCGAACCGCCAGCGTCCTGCTCCAGGAGACATCGTCCGGGTGGGTTCTGGTCACGGCGCAACGCCAGTGCGGGATGCCGAGACTGACGGTGAGAGCCTCCCCTCGCGCGGGACCTTCAGTCGGATAGTCCTTTCGCGCATCGACCTGAAACGTCACCGAATGTCCCGGAGGCAGCCGGTGGTGTCCCTCGAGAGGGGGTTCGATGTAGCCGCCCGTCCGCCAGCCGAACTGACGGCCGCCAAGCCGGAAATCCCGGCGCGTTTCCGTCGATGAAGGAACCCGGACAACGTCTATCGGGATGCACTGTTCTTCGTCCGACAGGTTCCGGGCGCGAACGTCGAAGAGGCCTTCGACGCCGGGAGCCCTTGAGGCCTCGATTTCGAGAGCGCCTTGGCGAGCGGGGCTTGCCGCCGTGGCGCCTCCGACGAGGATGAGACCCAGAACGGCCAGCGCGGGTCGTTTGGTCTTGGACATCAGGAACCTCCTCAGGGGCTATTGGGCGATACAGACGCAAAGGGGACGCGAACAGGCAGGTCGGGCCGACCCGCTGAAACTTCCCCGGTCAGGCGGTCGCCGCCCGGCGCCGGTCCCAGAACGGTCGATCCGTCCAGCGCTGCTCCATGCCGTACCAGGCCGCGTGATGCGCCTTGTAGGCCGCCCAGACCCGGTTCACATCCGCCGTATACTCCGCGCCCGCTCCGGCATCGCCCTCCAGCATACGGTCCGCCGTCTCCGCCGCCGCAAGGCCGGTGTAGAGGGCGTTGAACAGGCCCTGCGCCGACAGGGGATCGAAGGCGAGGGCCGCGTCACCGCAGGCGAGCCACCCCTCCCCCGCCGCCTGTTCCAGACGCGCGCCGCGCGCCGTGCAGTAACCGTCAGAGGTGATGTCCGGCGTTGATCCGAACAGCTGCCCCAACATCGGCAGGCTCCGGGCGCGCGCCAGCAGCCCCCCCGAGGTTCGCACGGCCCGCGCGGCCGGAAGGTCGGCGTCCGTGTGGAACGCCAGCAGGGCCTCGCCGCCCGGCAGGGGCGCCGCGTACCACCAGCCATCGGCCTCGGCCTCGATCTGGGTGACGCCCGCCGGAAGCGCCCCGCCCGCCGTTCGAACCCAGGCGCAGACCAACCGGTCTTCCATGCGGCGGCGCGCGCCGTGGCCCGAGAGCAGGCGGGACGAGCGGCCCGAGGCGTCGATCACCAGCCGCGCCCATACCTCGGTCACACCCCCTGCATGGGCGAGACCCATGCGCCAACCCGAACCGTCACGATCCAGCGTGATCAGCCGGGCCGGTGCGGCCTGCGCCGCCCCCCGCACAATCGCCGTCGCTCGCAAACGCTGTTCGAAGCGAACCCGGTCCAGATGCCAGCCATGGCCGTCGGGATCGCCCAGACTGTGACGCTCGACCGGCTCAGGTCCGCCCCACGCCCCGCGATGGACATGACGGGGCGCATGGCCGTCGGCGACGAAGCCGTCCCACAGCCCCATGTCGATCATCAGGCGATGGGCGGCTCCCGGGAGAGACTCACCCACCCGGGGACGGGGCGCGGCCCAGCGGTCGACCAGCAGGGTGCGGCGGGTCGGCGCGAGGTTCAGGGCCGCCGTCGCCCCGGCCGGCCCCGCTCCGACGACGACCACATCAAACCGTTCCAGCCGACTACTCGAACTGGACCGGCAAGCCCTGCGGGAAGCGGCGGAACTTGTCGATCCCGGAGATGTCGATCGGCCGGGACGTGCCCGGCGCGCCGGCGTGGACCGCGCCCTCATGCGCCGTGGTCTTCAGGCTGCGCTGGCCACCGTTCTTCGGGATGACGTCCTTGATGGTCCTGCGCCGGTCCTCGACCTCGATCGTGTCAGGGAAGGCGTCGGTATCCTTCGGACCGTCCCGGACCTCGACCACGCCCAGATGGTCGAAGTGCAGGATCATGTTGTTGATCTGGTCGGTGTAGCTGCTGGTCCCCAGAGGATCGACCCAGGCGGCGCGGTTGGCGAAGGCCGCGCGGCGCTCCGACATCGGGCGCGTTTCATCCATGACGATGTCGTAGTTCTCGCGGCTGAGAACCTCATCCGGCACTCGCGCCGGCCAGAAGGCAGGCACGTAGGGATCATAGGTCGGGTCGTAGCCGGACCGGCAGCTGGCGGTGTCGGTCTGCCACGGCACAGCCATCCAGCGGGTGATGCCGCCGGGCGTCTGGGCGGCCAGCGGGCCATTCGGCATGCCCAGGGCGTCGCTGGTCAGCACCTCGCCCATCTGGGGCGGAATCCAGTCCGTCATGGCGTGGGCGAAGCGGAACGGCTGCATGTACATCAGCTTGTTGCGCACCGGCCAGGTCATCTCGCAGCCGGGATGGAAGGCGTCCGCCAGACAGAAGTCGAGCGCGGCCTTGGTCAGGACGTCGCCCTGGGCCTCCAGCGGGACCTGATCGATCCCGGACGGCGGGATGTGTTCCGGATCATAGTCGTCCCGGAAGTCGCCGGCCGCCCACTGGTCCAGCATGGCCAGCTGGCAGTCGCTGAGCGTGCAGTGCTGGCGCGGGGTCGGCGCCGGGGGGATCGTCATGGCGTCGCCATACAGCCAGGGCCAGGGCTTGGGCGACCATGAATCGACGTCGAAGCGGCGGAAGGCGTTGGCGAGTACCCGCCGGACTTCCTGCATGGCCGGTCCCCGGTCGTTCAGACGGGCGATCGCTTCGGGCGTGCTGAAGTCGAACGCGCCGCCCCAGCCGAAGCCCGCCGCGAAACCGGCGTTGACCCATTGCAGGCCCGCCAGACGCTGGAAGATCGGAAGGATGTCATGGGTGAAGGAGGGCTGACGCGGCGCCGGAAGCGTTCCGGCCTTGATCGCCACATCGCGCATGAGATCCCACATGGTCCGCACGGACTGACGTTGCGGACCATAGTTCGGCGGCGCCACCACCACCCAGGCCGGAATGACCTCCAGGTCCGTACCGCCCAGACGAACCCGGGCGTTGACCGGGCCGTCAGACACGTCGTCGTGCCAGCCTTCATTGTTGGCGAAGGTGATCGCCCAGGTCCCGTCGCAGGACGCCGAAACGCCGTGACCGCCGAGGACGATCAGGCGGCCGGCCTCATCGGTGGAGACTTCCCCGAGATAGACCGGCTTGCCCATGAACTCGCCAGTGTCAAACGCCTCGGGCCCCGCGCTCCGCCCGGAGACGGACCGCGATCCGGGCGTGATGGCCAGGCTGGAGCGGTCCGAAATCGCCGCGTTGCGGAGGGTCGTCGGCGGGGCCGAAGCGGCCTCGGGGATGTCCATCGCCAGCTGGAAGCCGTACCAGGCGGACTTGGTGTTCGCCAGTTCGACCGACCACTCGATCTCGGCGTCGTCGGCGCCGGTCAGTTCACGGATGATCCGCCCCTCGGCGTTGACCCCGTAGACACGGAACCGGGCGGCCTGACGCTTCAACCGGCCGTGCCTGTCGCGATAGGCGCCTTCGGGGAGGGGTGCGGGATGCGAGGTCTCGGGCCCCAGAAACCACTCGTCCGGGCTGTTGCCGACACGGGCGACGCCGATCGCCGGATGAATCACCGCCTTGACGATGCAGTCGTCCGGCGGGGTCTGCGGCTTGAGCGGCGCGCGCGGCTGATCGGCGTCCCTCAGCGGCTGGCCGTTCGCCTCGTGCCGGGTGTCGGCGCTGGCCGCATAGACGGCGCGGCGGACAGCCGCGATGGACGACTCCGGAACCGGCGCCTGCTCGGGTGGGACCCGGAAGATATTGAACGCCAGTGACTGCCCGTACTCGGCCTGACCGCGCGCGCAGACGTCCTGCCGCGGGATGACCAGCGTCGCCACCTGGATGAAGGGGCTTTCGTCCTCGGGCCATTCAACCGTGGCTTCATCCAGCGGCATGGTCTCCGGATTGGTCCGGCGCTGGACCATGAACCGGAAGCGGTACTCGTCGTGCGACAGACGCGCGGCCATGTCGGCGGCCAGATAATCGGCCGCGTCGTTGGACACGTTCTCCGGCGGAGTTTCCGGGTCGAGACGATATTTGACCGCCTGCGCCTGACCGGCGCCGAAGGGCAGGATGCCCCAGTAGGTCGTGGTCAGGACACTGCCCTCGACCTTGGCCATCTCGTTCAGGATGTGGTTGGTCCGGGGGTGATGCTTCAACCAGCCGGGATAGTCGCCCTGCACCACGCCCGCGTAGGTGAACTCGCACATCGTCTTCGCGTCATCGACAAAGAAGACCGGGTAGTTCTGCATGATGAAGTCGGCGGTCTCGCCCTCGCCGCCCCAGGCCTTCTCGCCGGGGACGCCGAAGACCTTCAGTCCGATCCCGATGGTCGACTGAAGGTCGGGCGAGGTGGGGGAGGTATCGCTGGAGAACCGCATCCACGCGGTCAGCCTGTCGTGCGCGAACACCCCGACCTTCAGGTCATCGGGAATGTCCCTGAGCATCTCCAGACGGCCGTGGGCGACGCCATGCAGCTTGCGGAAGACGGGTCGTTCGGCCGGGGTCTGCCCCAGACGGATGCGCTTCTTCTGCCCCATCTCGACGAACATCTCGATCAGGCGGTTGATCGGGTCCTCGGCGCAGTTGAAGCACGGCGGAATAGGCTTGTCGCTCATGGTCATGCCCCCCCTCAAGGCAGGACATGGAGGCACGCATTAGTACGTCCCGTCAACCATTATACACGCTAAAGTAGGACGGAGAGCATCCGGGCGGATCATCCGGAACGCTCCCCAGAACCTGCCCCCGAGCCGCCTATTCGACGCGGGTGGCGTGTACGCCGCGGCGTTCGAGGATGGACTGGACGCTGTCGTCGCCCGCGAGGTGGGCCGCGCCGACGGCGATGAAGACCGTGCCCGAGCCGTCAAGAAGGGTCTGGATCTGGCCGGCCCAGTTGGTGTTCCGGTTGGTCAGCATGGCGTCATAGACGGTCTGGCTTTCCGCCTTCATCTCGGCGACGGCGAGTTGCTCGATCCCGGCGACGTCGCCGGCGGCCCAGGCGTTGACCAGTCGGTCCAGCTCGACCGTGGCGTTGTCGTAGCTCTTGAGCGTGCTGCGCAGGAAGTCGAGCTGGGCGTCGTCCGGCAGGCCCGCGATGATGCCGACCTGTTCCTCCAGCGTCTCGAAGCCGTGGATCGGCTTGCCGGCGGCCATGGCGCGGCCCTTGAGGACGAGTTCGACGCCCGATTGCGGGTCATAACCCGCCTTGATCAGCGGGGTGACCGACAGGGTCAGGCCCGCCAGCCAGGGACGGAACATGTTCAGCTGGGCCATCGGCAGGCCGACCGAGGCGGCGGCGGCTTCGAGGTCGGCGTTCTCCTCGGCCGTCAGCAGGCTGGACAGGGGCGTCTGGGGCGCCAGGCCGAGGCGCTGGATGATCGGCACCATCGCGGCCTGATCGTCGGGATTGGAGATCTCGAACCAGATCTGGTCGGCGCTGTCGAAAGCGGCGTCGACGCGGTCCGTGGCCCAGCCGGTGGTCGGGCGCAGAACGTGGACGGTGCCGAACAGATAGATGGTCGAGTCCGCGTCACGGATGACCCAGAGAGCCGGACCGGCGCCCTCAGCGCGGGGGGCGGCGGCGACCGGGGCGGCGGTCGGGGCAGCGGTCTGGGCGAAGACCTGGGCGGGCTGGAAGGCGACGGCGGCGGCGAGACCGAGGCCCATGGCGACCCCGAGGGCGTTGCGGCTGGTCGTGGCGACGGCGGAGGTAAGGCGGGACACGAGGGTCATCGGAACGATTTCCTTGAAGGCGGTGTGGATCGGAAGGCGAAGGAATGAGGGCCGGTCAGGCGAGGCCGCGACGCACGGTCACGACCATGGACACCACCAGATAGACGCCCATCAGGACGACGTAGATGTCCCAGGCGGTGATGGGCGGGGCGGCGGCGAGGCGTTCGGCGGCGGCCCAGACGAACAGCAGCCCCTGCCCCAGCCAGAAGGTCAGGGCGCCGGCCTCGACCACCACGCGGCGGAACAGCTCATCCACCGAGCGATAGAGGCGAAGGTTCAGGGCCGTGTGCAACAGGAGCAGGGCGACAATGACCGCGAGGGCAAGCGGCGGCGCGACCTCCAGACCGGAGAGGACCATCGGCAGCGGCAGGATGACGGCCGACAGGCCCATGACGGCGGCCTGGGTGCGGGCGGCGCGGACCTCGTCATCCCCGGCGGGCCCTTCCAGCCGGAGCAGCTTGCCCAGAGACGCGCGGTTGAAGGTGCTGAACACCACGGCCAGACTGGAAATGAGCATGACGGCGCCGAGGAAGCCGGCCGCCACATCGGCCCAGCGCAGGGCGGAGGTGTCGAACTGAAGCCCCGGGAAGAGCCGGTAGCCGAACTGACCGACGCCGTAGCCGACAACGCCGGCGACGAAGCCGATGCCGAACAGTCGGACGGCGTGGCGGGTCCACTCGGGCGTGTCCGCGGGGAAGAAGCGGGCCATGGCTGTCTCCTATTCCGAGAAGATGGATTCGATGGGTTGTTCGAAGACCCTGGCGATCTTGAAGGCGAGCGGCAGGGACGGGTCGTAACGCCCGGTTTCGAGCGCGTTGACGGTTTGGCGCGAGACACCGAGAGCCTCGGCCAGATCGGCCTGACTCCAGTTGCGCTCGGCGCGCAGGACCTTGAGACGATTGTTCATTTCCGTGCCCTCACCGACGCTGCGCCCACCACACCAGCCAGCCGATCGAATAGCCGACCAGCAGGAAGGTGAGGGTGAGGGTCATGCCGAAGGCGAAGACCTCATTCGTTGTCAGCCCGGGCAGAAGAGGCGCGTCCTCGCGCGACAACAGGGTCAGGAGCACCGCGCCGCCGACGGCCATGCCGGAGCAGCCGCCCCACCACCAGGCCCATTTGTGGGCCTCGCGCGCGGCCTCGTCGATGCGGCGCCACCACCAGACGCACAGCCCCATGGCGATGGCCATGGCGGCGCCGTTCACCAGCAGGTTGACGATGAAACCGGTCATCCCGCTCAGGCCGTCCGTCAGGACGCCGGCGACGCCCGCGAACGCGCCGGCCAGACCGGACAGCCCCATGATCAGCAGAAAGGCCTTTGGTCCCGCGATCGGTCGTTTGGGTTTGGCGTTGGGTTTGGCGGACGACGCCATGACAAGCTCCCTCGTCTGTTTGACAAGGGTGTTTTACAGTCAGCGCCGCCCGTGTCAAGCGCCCTTGTCAGATCGACGGAGACTTTCTCCTAGTCGCTCCGGGTCAGGCTGAGACGGTCGCTTTCCGTCAACTCCGGTCGACTGAGCGTCCGGGGCGATTGCTCGACGGGCGGCAGTTCCGCGATGTCCTTGCCTTCGTGGTCCACTTGCAGGTCCTCGAAACGACGCGCCGAGACCATGACCTGGCTCTCCAGCGAGCCGACGAACTGATTGTATTTGCCGACGGCCGTGTCGAGCGCCCGCCCGACGGCCGCGGCGTGGCCGCCCATGACCGACAGGCGCTTGTAGAGTTCCTTGCCCAGCTTCGCGACGTCCTCGGCGTTCTTCGCCTGCTCCTCGGCGCGCCAGCCGTAGGCGACCGCCTTGCACAGGGCAAACAGGGTCGTCGGGGTGACGATGACCACGCGCGAGGCCATGGCGTCGGTCAGCAGGTTCGGCTCGTGATCCAGCGCGGCGGCGAGGAAGGCGTCGCCGGGGACGAACAGGGCCACGAAGTCCGGACTGGGCTTGAACTGATCCTGATAGGCCTTGGAGGCCAGCTGACGCATGTGGGTTTTCAGGCTGGCGGCGATGCGGACCGAGCGTGCGTGGGCACGGGCGTCCTCGTCCCCCTGATCTGCGCTGTCGTCGAACGCCAGCGGCACCTTGGCGTCGATGACGAACATGCCGCCGCCGGGCAGGCGAACGATGAAGTCGGGGCGCTGCTGACGGCCCTCGT